>DASQZF010000126.1:0-19198 GCA_035638835.1 Allosphingosinicella sp.
GCTCCAGCCCGGCGGAAGGGTCAGCCAGGAATCGACCCGGCGATTGTCGAAGCTGGTCGCAATGAGCTGGCGCACCTCGCCGAGACGCTTGGAATCGAGCGTTTCGGAGTTGAGGCGGGTAAGCTGCCGCTTCGCGCCGCCGCGGTAGAGGGCCACGTCCGGCGGACGCTGGGCGCTTCCGCTCGACGCGGCGACGGCGCCGTCGCGGGAGACGCTGAAGCCGCCGCCGGTATAGGGCCGGTCCAGGCTGGCGCCGCTGAGCCCTTCGGCCACCGTCCGCACCGAGCCGTCCAGCCCGACCCGCGCCACCTTTCGGGAGCCGCGGTCGTCATAGGCGACGTAGACGGAGCGGCCGTCCGCCGCCCAGACCGGCGACTCGACGGTCCGGTCTAGCGAGCCGGTCAGAAGGCGCGAGCCGCCGCCGTCCCGGTCCATCACGTAGAGGGCGCTGTTCTGGTAGCCCAGCCGTTTGTCGTCGAAGCCGGTATAGGCGATGAGGCGGCCGTCGGGGGAGACGACCGGCTCGGAATCCGGCCCGCGCCGGTCGGTCAGTGCCCGGATCGCCCCGGTGGCGATGTCGAGCGCATGGACCTCGCTCTCCAGGGGCTCGCTGGCCCAGTCGGCCGAGCGGTTGCTGCTGAAGACGATCGAGCGGCCGTCGCGGGCCCAGCTCAACGGACCGTTGTCGTGGACCGGGCCAAAGCTGAGCTGGCGGGGAGCGCCGCCGTCGGCGGCGACCAGGAAGATGTGGCTGAAGCCGGGCTTGAGATAGCCTTCCTCGTCGGTCCGGTACTGGATCTGGCTGTGGACCTCGAGCGGCGGCGCCCATTGGGCGCCCTCGGGCCTGGCGGGGAGGGCTCCGAGCTTCACGCCTTCGCCGGGGACGAACATCGTATAGGCGATCTGGCGGCCGTCGGGCGACCAGGCGAGGCTGGTCGGCGAATCCGGAAGTCCGGTGATCCGGACCGATTCGCCGCTAGCCAGCCAGCGGACGAACAATTGCGCCGCTCCGCCCTCGGCGGTGGAGATGAAAGCGAGGCGCTTGCCGTCCGGAGACCAGCGCGGCTGGCTGTGGGCGCCCGGCCCGGCGGCGAGCGGCGCCTGCTCGCCGCTGCGCGTATCGATCAGCCAGATCGAGGGCCGCATCCGGTCGGTCATGATGTCGCCCGAGCGGCGGACATAGGCGATCTTCGACCCGTCGGGGCTGATCTGCGGATCGGTGGCCGCTTCGAGCGAGAAGAGATCGCGCGCCTCAAAGGTGCGGGACGGGCCTTCCTGGGCCAAAGCGGGCGCGGAAAGCAGAAGCAGTGCGGCTAAGGCTTTGCGGATCATCGAGCGCCTTTCAAAGGATTCCTCCGTCATTGCGAGGAGCGAAGCGACGAAGCAATCCAGCGGGACTCGGACGCTGCTCTGGATTGCTTCCCCCGGCTTTCGCCGGGGTCGCAATGACGGTCATCAGTCACCCTTGCGGAACGGAGTCATTTCGGCAAGCGCGTCGATCTCGTCGGCGACCGCGCGACGTTCGGCGGCGAGGAAATCCGCGACCGCCGCCCGGAAATTGCGGTCGGGGATGAAGTGCGCCGACCAGGTCGGCACGGGCTCGTAGCCGCGGCTCAGTTTGTGCGGACCCTGCGCCCCCGCCTCGACCCGGGAAAGGCCGCGCTCGATCGCCGCCTCGATCGCCTGGTGGTAGCAGATCTCGAAATGGAGGTGCGGCACCTCCTCGGTCGCGCCCCAGTAGCGGCCGTAAAGCGCGTCTGCGCCGATCAGGTTGAGGGCGCCGGCGATCGGCCGCCCGTCCCGAAGCGCGAAGATGAGCAGGATCCGGTCGCCCAGCCGCTCGCCGAGCAGCGAGAAGAAGCGTCGGGTGAGATAGGGCCTGCCCCATTTCCGGGCGCCGGTGTCCTGGTAAAATTCCCAGAAGGAGTCCCAATGCGACTCGGTGATGGCCTTCCCGGTGAGATGCCGGACCTCGAGGCCCTGAAGCGCCGAAGCCCGCTCGCGGCGGAGCGCCTTGCGCTTGCGCGACGACAGGCTGGCCAGGAAATCCTCGAAGCCGCCATAGCCTCGATTGCGCCAGTGGAACTGGCTGTCGACCCGGATCAGCCAGCCGGCGCGCTCGAACAGGGGCACTTCCTCCTCGGCGATGAAGGTGGCGTGGGCGGAGGAGAGCTTGTGCTGGTTCACCACCGCCTCGGCGGCCGAGATGAGGCCGAGCGCAAGGTCCTCCCGGCCGGTCAGAAGCCGGCGGCCTGGCACGGGCGTGAAGGGCACCGCGATCTGGAGCTTGGGATAATAGTCGCCGCCCGCCCGCTCCCAGGCCTCGGCCCAGCCATGGTCGAACACATATTCGCCCTGGCTGTGGCTCTTCAGATAGGCGGGCATGACCGCGGCCGGGCGCCCGTCCTCGCCGTCGATGGCGATCGGGACGGGCTGCCAGCCGGTCCGGGGGGTCGCGCTTCCCGATTCCTCGAGCGCCGAGAGGAAGGCGTGGCTGAGGAACGGATCGGCCGCGCCCGCGCAGCCATCCCATTGCGCGGCATCGAACGAAGCCACGCCCCGGCCCAGCCGCGCCAGGATCCCGCTCATTCCGCCTGCGCCTCGAAGATGATCTGGTCGGAATGCGCCGCGGCGCGCGCCCGGTCCGCTCCGCTTCTTACGGTCCAGGTATAGACCGGCAGGCCCCGGCCCCGAGCCGCCGCGGCGAAGCGCGAGGGAAGGTCGCGAATGTCGTAGGCTAGGAAGTCGGCGCGCCCTCGCCACAAGGCCGTCATTCGCTCGATCCGCCCGCAAAGCCCCCGCCTGCCGCTCTCGGCAATGACCAGGCCGCGCAGCAGGTGGGGCGCATTTCGAGCGAACCAGGCGCCGACCTGCGGGTTGAAGGACATGATTGCGACCGGCCCTTCATAACCTGCGAGGGCCGCGGCCACGGCAGCGCAAAGCCGGGGGACCCGCCGGTCGGGCGACTTGACCTCGATGAGCAGGGGCGCCCGTCCGTCCACGATCGTCAGGACCTCGGCGAGCCGCGGCATGGCCTCGCCGCACTGCCTTAACGGAATCGCCTGCAACTGGGCCGCGGTGCGGGCGGCGACGGGGCCCTTGCCGGCGGTCAGCCGGTCGAGCTCGTAATCGTGGAAGACCATCGCCTCGCCGTCGGCGCTGAGCTGGACGTCGAGCTCGACCCCTTGGCCCTGCCCGACCGCCGCGGCGATCGCTCCGGCGCTGTTCTCGACCAAGCCTCCGCCATGGAGGCCTCGATGGGCGAAGGGGACGGCGCCCAGCCGTTCGAGCTCAGCTCGCCTTGATGGCGACGACGGCATCGATCTCGACCGCGGCCCCCAGCGGAAGCGCCGGAACCCCGACGGCGGCGCGAGCGTGCCGTCCGGCTTCGCCGAACACGTCCTGCATCAGCTCGGAAGCGCCGTTGGCGACCTTGGGCTGGTCGGTGAAGTCTCCCGTGCAGTTGACGAACACGCCCAGCTTCACGATCCGCTCGACCCGGTCGAGCCCGACCGCTTTCTCGATCTGGGCGAGGAGCATCAGCCCGCAGGCCCGGGCGGCGCGCACCCCGAATTCGAGATCGCGATCCTCTCCGAGCCGGCCGGTGAGCAGCTCGCCGCCCTCGAACGAGACCTGCCCGGAGATATGAAGGAGGTTTCCGGCCAGCACGGTCGGCACGTAGGCGGCGACGGGCGCGGCGGGGGCGGGAAGCTCGATTCCGAGCTCGGCGAGGCGTGAGGCGATGTCGGTCATGGCGGCAGGCGTAAGCACCCGCGTCGTCTTCGGGTCAAGTCGCCGTCTAATTCCTCCCCGGCATTTGCCGGGGAGGGGGACCAGGCGAAGCCTGGTGGAGGGGTTCTTAGGCCAAGGGAACCCCTCCACCGCGCTTCGCGCGGTCCCCCTCCCCCGGGAATCCGGGGGAGGAATTAAGCACCTACCCCTCCCTCGCCACCTGAAAGCCGGCGAAGCTCTGGCTGACCGGCATCAGTTCGAGCGCGTTGACGTTGAGGTGGGGCGGGAGGGTGGCGACCCAGTAGATCGACTCGGCGATGTCCTGCGCGGTCATCGGGTTGACGCCTCGATAGAGATCGTCCGAGGCGGCCTGGTCGCCGCCGGTCCGGACCAGGGTGAATTCGGTTTCGGCCATTCCGGGCTCGATCGAGGTGACCCGGACGCCGGTGCCGTGAAGGTCGCAGCGAAGGTCGAGCGAAAATTGGCGGACGAAGGCCTTGGTGCCGCCATAGACCGCTCCGCCGCGATAGGGGTAGGACGCCGCGACCGAGCTCAGGTTGACGATCGCGCCCTTGCGCTCGATCAGGCCGGGCAAAAGCTTACGGGTCAGTGCGACCAGTCCGACGATGTTGGTCTCGATCGAGACCAGGGCCGGATCGAGCCGCGAATCCTGAAGCGGCTCCATCGGCGGAGCGAGGCCCGCATTGTTGACGAGCAGGTCGATCCCTCGAAAGTCCGCCGGCAAAGCCTCCACCGCGGCTTCGATCGCTTCATTGTCCCGCATGTCGAGCTCGAGTGGAAGGAAGCACTCTCCGAGATCGGCGGCGAGCGAGTCGAGCCGCTCGCGGCGGCGGCCGGTTCCGACGACCCGCCACCCGGCGCCGGAGAAGCGGCGGGCGGCGGCGGCGCCGAAGCCGGCGGTGACGCCGGTGATGAAGGCGGTCCTGGTCATTGAAGCTCCGATCCTGTCATTGCGCCTTCAGCCGTTCGATGATCCAGGGCATCGCCTCGTTCCAGGAGTCGATCCGGGCATGGGCGTGCGGCGCCGGAGGCGTGTGCGCGGCGAGCCGGGGCTCGGCGATCATGTGCAGCCGCCACACGCCTGGGGCGTGCTTCGCCACCGATTCGTGGTGGACGGCGAGATCGTCGACGAAGACGATCGAGCTCGGCCGCATCGTCTCGATCAACTCGAGCACCGGCCGCCCCTTGCCGCCCCGGTTGCACAGCACCCGGTGGCGGATCTCGAACCGCTCGAGCTGCTCGACCCGGCCGGCTTCGAACGCGTCGCCGATATTGGTGAGGACGACGATGTCGGCATGTTCGGAAATCGCGGCCAGCGCCTCCGCCGCGCCGGGGACGATATTCTGGCGATGCATCTCGCCCGCGAAGAAGCCGTCGAGCAGGGGCCAGACCCGCTCGGCCTCCACCGGCTGCCCGTCGGGGCCGCGCAAGGCGTCGCGAAAGCCCGGCGCGGAGAGGTCGAAGCTGAGGTCGTGCGCCTCCGCCACCCAATCGGCGAAATGCGAGACCATGTGAAGAAGGACCTCGTCGCAGTCGGTGACGAGGAGCGGCCGGCCGCTCATGCCTCCAGCCTCCGCCGGGCCTCGACCAAAGTCGCCGGAGCGACTCCAAGCGCTTCCGCCGCCCCGATGAGATCGGGCTCGTGAGCCTCGAGGAAAGCCAGGACCGAGGCGAGCAGGCCGGGCTCGCCGAGCCGCTCGCGCAAGGCCGCCGGATCGAGGCCGGTCAGGTCGAGCAGCCGCCGCGCCCGGGCCTCGTCGCCCAGCGTCCAGCCGAGGGCGGAGAGGGCCAGGGCCTCGGGATCTCTCGGGTTTGTGTCGTCGCGCCGCATCTTCTACAGATGCGCCGGTGGGACAAAAAATCCTCGTTGTCGAGGACAACGAACTCAACCTGAAGCTGTTCTGCGACCTTTTGCGCGCGCACGGCTACGAAGCGGAGCCGGTGCGCGACGGACGCGAGGCGGTGGACCGCGCCCGCGCCTTCCGGCCCGACCTCATCGTCATGGACATCCAGATGCCCTTTGTCAGCGGCCTCGAGCTGATCGAGCAGATGAAGGGCGACGGGGAGCTGAGGCGCACCCCGATCATGGCCGTCACGGCCTATGCCGCCAAGGGCGACGAGGAGCGGATCCGCGAGGCCGGGGCCGAAGGCTATGTGTCCAAGCCCATCTCGGTCATGCGGTTCGTGGAGGCGGTCCGGGCGCTTCTGGCCGCGCCCAGGCCCGAGGAGCCCGCTGGGGAAGAGGTTGAGGCGACTATTCCGATCGACGCTTCGGCGGACCGGATCGACAAGCAGGGAGAAGAAGGATGAGCTTTCGGGGAAGCTGCCATTGCGGCAAGCTCGCTTATACGGTCGACGAGGAGCTTCCGACCGAGGCGATGGCGTGCAATTGCTCGATCTGCCGGAAAAAGGGCGCGCTCCACCATTTCACAACGCCCGACAAATTCAGTCGAGAGGCCTTGGACGAGGACGTCCAGGTCTACACGTTCAACAAGCACGCGATCCGCCACCAATTCTGCCGCACCTGCGGCTGCGCACCCTTCGCGGACGGGGAAAGCCCGAACGGGCCGATGGTGGAGATCAATTTGAGGTGCGCGGAAGGGGTGGACCTGGAGGCGCTGGAGGTGACGATGTACGACGGGGCGAGCCGGTGATTTGCTAATTCGTCATGCTGAACTTGTTTCAGCATCCAGCGACGAGCAGCGGTGCGGGCGGAGAACTGGACCCTGAAACGAGTTCAGGGTGACGCACTGCCAGATCAGACAGGATCCCGGCCTTCACCGGATGGCGTCACGGGCGGCGGTGACGTCGAAGCGGTTCGTCCGGCGGAGGGCCGGACGCCCGCCCGGCCGAATTGCGGCGTCTCCGTTCGCTGTTCCGGCGGCGCTACGCGCCGGCGTCGCTGCTCACGGGCGCCTTATTTAATCTTCGCTTCCTTGAACTCGACGTGCTTGCGCACGACCGGGTCGTATTTGCGGAAGGTCATCTTCTCGGTGATGTTCCGGGGATTCTTCTTCGTCACATAATAGAAGCCGGTATCGGCGGTGCTGACGAGCTTGATCTTGACCGTGGTCGGCTTGGCCATGACAGCCTCTCAAAATTCGGGGTTTCGTACGAAAAATAAAAGCGGCGTCGCCGCCGCTCATATGCCCGGCCGCCTCTGCCGGGAAGCGGGACCGCTGTCAAGGGCGCGACTTCGGCAAGCCGTCGCGGTAAGGCGGGGCCGGCTCGACGCCCCGGGGTCCGGATGAGCGCTCGTCGATACGCCGCAGCGCCGTATCGAGCCAAAGCTGCGACGAATGCGCGAATTTACCAAAGTGGGTTCATGGCTTCCGGCCGAACCGGGTCTATGCTGGTCCATTGCAGGGTTTCCGTCCCGGCCCGCCGCTCGGCGGGCGAAAGACGGCACTGGGGAGGTGTTTTTTCGAATGCGACTCACTGGCTTGCTCGCGACCCTGCTGGTCTTCGCCGCTCAACCCGCATGGGCCGAGGACAGCCCGCGCCTTCGCTCGCTCGAGCAAAGGCTCGCGGCCATGGCGGCGGAGAATCCGGGCGAATATGGGATCGCCGCGCTCGACCTGACGAGCGGGGAGACGATCAGCTTCAACGGCAGCCAGGCCTTTCCGATGGCGAGCACGATGAAGATCGCCGTCGCGGCGGCCTATCTGGCGGAAGTGGACGCCGGCCGGCGGACCCTCGAGGATCCCGTCGCCGGAATTTCGGCGCTGAAGCTGATGGATGCGATGATCGTTCGAAGCGACAATCGCGCCACCGACCTGCTGATGGCGACGCTCGGAGGCCCCGGAGCCGTCGATTCCTGGCTTCGCCGCCACGGCCTGAACGGAATGCGGGTGGACCGCACCATCGCCCAGTTGCTCAGCGACCGGAGGGATTTGCGCGACATCCGCGATTCGAGCACTCCGATCGCGATGCTCGGCCTGCTTCGGCTGATCGACGGCGAGGGAGCGCTGACCTCCCGTAGCCGCTACCTTTTGCGGGACATGATGCGGCGCTGCGCGACCGGCTCCAACCGGATGCGCGGGATCCTTCCCCCCGGCGCCACCGTGGAGCACAAGACGGGCACTCTGTCCGGCTATACGGGCGACGTCGGTTTCCTGACCCGGCCCGACGGACGCCGGATCGCCGTCGCGTTCTTCGCGCGCGGCGGCTCGAACCGCCCGGCCGTCATCGCGACCGCTGCCAGGGCGATCTACGACGCGCTCGGAGCCGAGCGCCCGGTAGCGGCCTTCGGCTCTCCCGCCGCACCGAACCCGGCGAGCGGGGCCCGATCGGCCGCCAAATGATTTCCGGCCGACCGTTCGCGCTTTAATGAAGCGGTAACCATATCGGCGCATCCTCGTCCCTGCCCAACGAGGGAGCGGGACGATGCGCAGGGAAGCGGACGGAATGATGCTTGTTCGGGCCGAGCTTTGCGAGCGGCTCGCAAGCCTCCAGACGACGGCAAGGCGGCTCGACCAGCGCCATTTCGCGGAGAGCCTCGCCGGGATCAAGCGCCTCGCCGCCACTTATGGGCTCATCACCGTCGTCCGGGTCGCCGACGCGCTCGAGCGGGCGGTGGCCGAGGATCGGGCGGGCTGCCCCCGGTCGCTCTATCTCGGACGGCTCCAGGACGCGATCGGCTGCGAGCGGACGGAGGAGAGCGCGGCGGAAGCGATGCTGGCCTCCGTGTCGGTCCGGCTCTGCGCCTGAGATTCGGGCGCCTGAGCCGTTGGACTCGCTGCTCACCAGCTTCGTCGCCGCTGCACTGGGCGAGTGGGGCGACAAGACCCAGCTGCTCGTCATAGCGCTCGCCGTCCGCTACCGCCGGCCCCTTCCGATCCTCGCCGGAGTGCTGGTCGCGGCCCTCGCCAACAGCCTGCTCGCCGCGTTCGGTGGAACCCTCGTCCACGACATGGTCAATCTTCGGGCGCTCTCGCTGCTCGTCGCCGTCGCTCTGGTCTTCGCCGGGGTGGCGGGGCTGATCCGGCCCAGGCCCTATGAGTCCGCAGGCACTTCGAAGGCCGGCCCCTTCCTCGTCGCCGCCGCCTCCTTCTTCGTCCTGGAATTCGGCGACAAGACCCAATTCCTGACCTTCGCCCTCGCCGCCCGTTTCGACGCTTTCGCCCTCGCCGCGGCCGGCGCCACCGCGGGGATCATGATCTCCAGCGTTCCGGCGGCGCTGCTCGGCGACGCGCTGGCCAGGTCCGCGCCGCTCAAGGGGATCCGGATCGGGCTCGGGGCCCTGTTCCTGGCGATCGGCCTGTTCGTTGGAGTCAGCGCGTTGCGGCTGGTCTAGCGGCCGATCTCGACCAGCCACATGTCCGGAACCGCGCCGAGCCGGAGCGGGATTCCGCTCGTGCCCAGGCCGGCCGTGACCACCAGGGTCCTGCCACCCTCCCGAACCACGCCGCAGGCGTAGCGGTCGCCATGATCGGACATGGTCGAGAGCGGCCCGATGAGCGGCGGGGCGACCTGACCGCAATGCGTATGCCCGGCGAGCATCAGGAAGACGCCGGGCGCGGGCCCGGCGAACGGATCGGGGCTGTGACTGAGGATCAGCCGCGGACCCTGCAGCTTGCGCAAGGCGGCGAGCGTGGCCGGCAGGTCTGCCCGGTCGGTGAAATCGTCGTCCAGCCCTCCGACCGCCACCGGTCCCACCTGGACCGCCTGGTTCTCGAGCAGCAATATGCCCGCCCGGGCGAGCGCGCGGCGGGCGGCCGGCGCGTCTCGCCAATGGTCGTGGTTGCCGAGCACCGCGATCGTGGCGAGCTTCGGGCGAAGTCCCGCCAGAGGCGCCACCGCCTCGTCGTGCGAATAATAACGGGTGGCGAGGCGCTTGTCGGTGACGAGGTCCCCGGCGATCAGGACGATATCCGGGGAAAGGCGGTTGATCTGCTCGACGATCCGCCCGACCCGCTCGGGCGCCATGTCCGGGCCGCCGACATGGATGTCGGAGATGAGCGCGAGCCGAAGCGGAGGGGTTCCGGGCGGCCAGCCGGCGACGGCCACCCTCGCGTTTCGGACCGTCGGCTCTCGGACCGCCGTCCCATAGGAGAAGAGCAGAAGGGCCACGCCGACGAGCACGGATATCAGCAAGACCCGCTTGAGAATCCGCCGGATCGTCACTTTCGCCCCCGCCTGGTCGGAACGTGGAAATCGGGATGCTTGAGTCCCACCCAGGCGATGAAGCGCGCAAGCTCGGGATGCGAGCGAAGGGCCTCCGCCGAGGCATAGTCCCGAGCCAGGGCCTTATTGTCCAGCGCGCCGTGGATGGCGCGGTGGCAGATCGGATGAACCGGAACCGTCTCGCGTCCGCCTTTGCTCTTGGGCACGGGATGATGCCACTCGACCTTCGCGCCGAGCGGCCGGCCGCACAGGAAGCAGGGCGGGGCTTCCTCCTCGCTCACTGCGCGGCGGCCTCCGCCTCCGGATAATCGGTATAGCCTTCGGGCCCTTGGCTGTACCAGGTGGCCATCACGTCGGGCGCGAGCGCCGTCCGGTTGAGCAGCCGCGACGGCAGATCCGGGTTGGAGATGAAAGGCCGGCCGAAGCTGATCGCGTCGGCCCGCTCCTCGTCGAGCGCGGCCCGGGCGGTCTCCAGCTTGAAGTCGGAGTTCAGGATCAGGGGCGCAGGGAAGACCTTTCGGATGGAGGGAGAGACGGGCGGGACCTCGGACTTGCCGAACGTCCCTTCCGGCCCAGGTTCGCGGAGCTCGAGGAAGGCGATCCCGATCTCCGCCAAGGCCGACGCGGCGGCGGTGAACAGGCTTTCCGGATCGCTGTCGTCGCAGCCCTGGGACTCGCCGTTCGGGGAGAGCCGGACCGCGGTCCGCTCCGGCCCGACCCGGTCCGCGATCGCCCGGGTGGCCTCGGCGAGCAGCCGGATCCGATTCTCGACCGGGCCGCCATAATCGTCGTCGCGCAAGTTGGTGCCGTCGCGGAGGAACTGGTCGATCAGATAGCCATTGGCGGCGTGAAGCTGGACCCCGTCGAAGCCGACGGCGATCGCATTTGCCGCGGCCCGGGCATAATCGTCGAGCAGGCCCGGTATCTCGTCCGCCCGAAGCGGCCGGGCCTCCGCATAAGGCTGCCGCCCCTCATAGGTATGCGCCTTGTGGGGCGCCGTCGTGGCGGAGGCGGAGACGGGCGGCTCGCCGCCCAGGAAGCTGGGATGGACGACCCGGCCCATATGCCAGAGCTGGCAGAATATCCGGCCGCCCGCCTCGTGGACGGCCTCCACGACGGGCTTCCACCCTTCGCATTGCTCTTCGGTCCAGATCCCGGGCGCATAGGGCCAACCCAGCCCCTGGCGGCTCATGCCCGTCGCCTCGGTTATGATCAGGCCGGCGGTCGAGCGCTGGCGATAATATTGGGCCATCAGATCGGTCGGCACATGCTCCCGAGTCGCTCGGCCGCGGGTCAGCGGGGCCATGACGATTCGGTTGGGGCACGATGTCGAACCCAGCTGGATCGGGTCGAAGAGAGTGGGCATCTAGGGGTGCTCCTCGATGGCTTGCACTGCTTGCGCCGTTCGGGCTGAGCTTGTCGAAGCCCTCTCCTCCCTTTCGCCGCACAGGTCTGAAAAGAAGGGCTTCGACAGGCTCAGCCCGAACGGTATTTCATTTTCAGTGGACGGCATTCCGGTTTCCTTGACGGGGGCGAGCCGGGACCCCTAGCGGGCCGGAAGCGAATATGCAGCAGTCTCCATCATCCGCCCCCGCCGCGGGACGTTTCGCCTTTCCGGCGCTGATCGGGGGCAATCTCGTCCTCGCGCTCGGACCGTGGATGGTCCGGCTGACCGACGTCGGCCCGGTCGCCTCGGGCTTCTGGCGGCTCGCGCTCGCCATCCCCTTCCTCGCCTTGCTGGCATGGCGCCAGCAGGCGGGCCGCGAGCCGCCGGCCTGGACTCTGGTCGCGACGGTCGCCGCCGGCGGCCTGTTCCTCGCCATCGACCTCGCCGCCTGGCATGTCGGGATCGGGCTGACCAAGCTCGCCAACGCCAGCCTGTTCGGCAACGCCTCGAGCTTCGTCCTCGTCGTGTACGGATTCGTCATCGTCCGGCGGCTTCCGCGCGCGGTCCAGGCGGTCGCCCTGCTCCTGGCGGCGGCCGGGGCGGCGCTGCTCATGGGGTCGAGCTACGAGCTGTCGCCGGAGAATTTCAGGGGCGACCTCTTCGCGCTCGCCGCCGGGCTGCTCTATACCGGCTACCTGATCGCGGTGGACCGGGCGAGGAAGACGATGGCGCCGATGCCGGTCCTCGCCATCGCCACCGCCGCCGGCGCCCTGCCGCTCCTTCTGCTCTCGCTGGCGCTGGGCCAGAAGATCATGCCGGACGACTGGACCCCGCTCCTCATCCTCTCCTTCGGAAGCCAGGTCGTCGGCCAGGGCCTGCTGGTCTATGCGGTCGGCTATCTGTCGCCGGTCGTCATCGGCATCGGCCTCCTCGCCCAGCCCGCCGCCGGAGCGGTGATCGGCCGATTCGCCTATGGCGAGACGTTCAGCCTGGCCGACGCCGCCGGAGCGGTGCTGATCGCGGTGGCGCTGGTTCTGATAAGGTTGCCGGAGAGGGAATCGAAACCGCCGCCGTCATTGCGAGCCCTTCGACGCCGCCTGCGGCGGCGCTCAGGATAAACTACCGCTACGCGGTAGCGAAGCAATCCAGTCCTTCCTCCAACGCCCGCTGGATTGCTTCGTCGCTTCGCTCCTCGCAATGACGGGGGTGGCTTCGACCTTGCATCCTTCCCCGCCGAGGATCATTCTCGGCTCATGCCTGAAATCGCCCCGAACGAGATGATTCTCGACGAGCTTCGAATGGCGCTGGCTCCGCTCATTCCCGGCAATGCCGTGTTCGACGGCTGGAGCGACAAGGCGCTGGCCCTGGCGGCCGCCGAGCTGGGAGTGCCGGCGCCCCGCGCACGGCTCGCCTTTCCCGGCGGACCGACCGACATGATCGATTCCTGGTTCGACGCAATCGACCGTGGAATGGCGACCGCCTTCCCGCTCGAGAAGATCGAGTCGATGAAGATCCGCGAGCGAATCGCGGGGCTGGTCCTTTACCGGCTGGAGGTGGCCAACCCGCACAAGGAGGCGCTTCGCCGGGCGCTCGCGATCCTGGCCCAGCCCCAGAACCTTGCGCTCGCCGGCCGGCTCGGCTGGCGCGCCGCCGACCGGATGTGGAGGATCGCCGGCGACAAGGCGACCGACTTCAACCATTATTCCAAGCGCGCCATCCTGATGGGCGTCTACGGCTCGACCAGCCTCGTCTATCTCGACGATGAAAGCGAGGATCTCGCGGCGACCCGCGCCTTCCTCGCCCGCCGGATCGACGACGTCATGAAGTTCGAGAAGGTGAAGGCCCAGTGGCGCGGCAATCGCGACCGCCTGCCCTCGCTGAGCCGCTTCCTCGGGCGGCTGCGCTACCCGGCGGTCTGAGCCGTGGAGATCCGGCGGATCGCCGAGATTGCGAGCTACCACGCCCATATCTATTTCGACCCGGCGACCGAGCGCGCCGACGCGATCGCCATCCGCGAGGCGGCGGCGCAGCGATTCGCGGTCCGGCTCGGGACAATCTGGGACCGTCCGGTCGGCCCGCACAGCAAGGCCATGTACCAGATCGCCTTCGCTCCGGAGCAGTTCGCAAGCCTGGCGCCCTGGCTGATGCTGAACAATCGCGGCCTCAGCATCCTCATCCACCCCAACACGACCAACCAGAAGCGCGACCATCTGCTCGACGCGGTGTGGATCGGGACTCCGCTTCGCCTGGAGGGCGAGCTTCTCCCGGAAGAAAGCGAGGCGGAGCTGGCAGGGGAGGTGAACACGGCGCCGACCCTGGCGCCTTAGGGTGTGTCGACATTCTGGTCCTGCTAAACCTCTCCCGCGAAAGCGGGAGAGGGATTGCGGCTCCGGCTCCTCAACTCTCGAAAAAAGGCATAGAACAGGTCCACCCAGAAAAGGAGTCGCGCCATGGCCACCCGCTCCCCTTCCGGCTCCACCCTGCTGATCGCCGCGCTCGTCGCCGCCTGCGCCCCTCACGCGCTTCTCGCCCAGGAGGATCCGCCTCAGGAAGAGGAGGTTTCACCCGAGGGATTCGAGTCCATCGTCGTTACCGGCAGCCGGATCCGCCAGGGCGGGATGCAGGACATCCGCCATTTCCGCTCGGTCGCCGCCGAAGGCGATATGCCGAGGCCCGAATCGCTGACCGCCGAGGGCCTGATGGGCGAGCATGAGCTCGCGCTCGAGGCCAGGCGCCCCTGCGCCCAGCTGCTCTGCCTGGACACCGAGGCGATGCCCGCCGCCTTCCCGGCGCGGCCCGAGGACAGGATGCTCGTCGGCCTCACCTTCGCCTCGAACATCGACTCGGCCACGTGGCGGCGCGATCCGCTGAACCTCGTCGCCGTCGTCGACAAATCGGGGTCGATGAGCGGGGAGCCGCTCGAGCTGGTCCGCCAGAGCCTGAGGCAGATCGTCGGCCAGATGGGCGAGCGCGACCAGCTCTCGATCGTCCTCTACGGCGACACTTCCCACGTCCACCTCGCGCCGACTTCGATCGCCGGCGGCGGGCGCCAGGCCGTGCTGGCCTCGATCGACGCCATCGCCAGCGCCGGCTCCACGAACATGGAGGAGGGGCTGAAGATCGGCTATTCCACCGCCTTCGGGAGCGAGGGCAAGTTCCGCGGCTCGACCCGGGTGATGCTGTTCACCGACGAGCAGCCCAATGTCGGGGCGACCGATTCCAAGAGCTTCATGGGAATGGCCGAAGCCGCCTCCCGCCGGGGCATCGGCCTGACCACCATCGGAGTCGGGGTCCAGTTCGGCGCGGAGCTCGGGATGCGGATGTCCAGCGTTCGCGGCGGCAACCTCTTCTTCCTCAGCAACGAGGAGGAGGTGAAGTCGGTATTCGAGAAGCAGCTCGACACGATGGTCAGCGAGGTCGCGCACCACGTCCGGATCACGCTCACGCCGCGGAGCGGTTACAAGCTGACGGGCATATTCGGAGTTCCCGACGGGCTGATGACCGACGTGGGGGAAGGGGCGGTGACGATCACCGTCCCCACCGCCTTCCTGAGCACCAACGGCGGCGGAATCTTCGCCTCGATCGGTAAATCGGGACGCCGGGCCAATCTTCCCTCGGCCCGGCTCGATCCCGGTTCGACCCTGCTCGACCTGAAGCTCGCTTACGTGGCGGCCCGTGGCGGGAAGCGCGGCACCGATCGTCTCGCGGTGGCCGCCCCGCAAAGGGAGGCGAGCCCGGCGCTTCGCCGGGCGCATCTCGTCGTCGACGAATATCTCTCGCTCAAGGCGGCGTCCCTCGCCTTCCACCGCGAGGGCGATCCGAAGAAGGCGTTCCAGCTCCTCTCCGCTTTCCAGGGACGTCTGGAACGTTCCGGGCTGGACAAGATGGAAGGCGAGAAGACCCTCGTCGCGCAGATGCTCAAGCCGGCGTCGCTCTATTCGGGCTATGGCGGCGAACCGCCCAAGGCGAAGCCGGCGCTGGAGACGGCGTCCCTCGATTCCGGCTCCGGCGGCCAGACTCCCGCGGCGGCCAAGCCGCTGGAGCTGGTGGGCAGCTGGAAGGTCAGCCGGGTCGACGGGCCGGCCGCGATCAGGAACGGAGACCGGTTCACCTTCACCGGCGAGGGCGAGTTGATGACCCGGAGCGCTTCGACGCGCAGGGCGGATTGGGAAACGGAAGCCTACGCCGTCGACGGGACCAAGCTCATCGTCACCGGCGAGGATTCGAAGGATCCCTGGACCTTCAGCTGGCGGGCGACCCCGACGAGGCTCACTCTGGCCAGCGAGGACGGGACCCGCCTGCTTCTTCGGCGGGTGACCGGCGCGGGCGAGGGGACGGATTGAGGCAAGATCGGCTCGATCGATCGACCTCGTCATTGCGAGCGAAGCGAAGCAATCCAGTGCGGCCTCCTCGTCACAATGAGGGTCCGTCGGCGACGACGACGCGCTACCTCCTGGGACGATCCAGCTGTTCGAGGGTCGCGTTGAGCGGCGGCTCGCTTTTCATCCCGGTGGCGACCTGCTCGGCCTTTTCCATAACCCGCAAGACGTTCCCGCCGGCGAGCTTCGCCAGATCCCCGTCGCTCCACCCGCGGCGGGCGAGCTCGGCGAGCAGCGCCGGATAGGTTTCCACCCCTTCGAGCCCCTTGGGAGCGGTGCCGCTGATCCCGTCGAAGTCGGAGCCGATCCCGACATGGTCGACCCCGGCGACGCGGCGGATATGCTCGATATGGCCGGCCACCTCGGCAAGGGTCGCCTCCACCGCCGGGTGCGCTTTATCCCAGGCGTCGAGCGCGGCCTTCCGGCGCTCCGGCTGGCCGGAATAGAGGTTCTTCAGCCGGGCGTCCTCGGCATCGCGCTCGGCCGCCCGGCGCCGATAGGTCTCCGAGATGAAGCCGGGGAAGAAGTTCACCATCACCACTCCGCCATTGGCCGGCATTCGCTTCAGCACGTCGTCCGGGACATTGCGGGCATGGTCCATCAGCGCCCGCGCGTTCGAATGCGAGAAGATGACCGGCGCTCTGGTGGCGGCGAGAACGTCGTGCATCGTCTTGGGCGAGACGTGGCTCAGGTCGACCATCATGCCGAGCCGGTTCATCTCGCCGACGATCGCCCGGCCGAATGGCGTCAGTCCGTCATGGATGGGATCGTCGGTCGCCGAATCCGCCCAGTCGTTGTTCTTCGAATGGGTGAGGGTCATGTAGCGGGCGCCGAGCGCGTGGAACTGGCGGAGCGCCGCCGGGGAATTGCCGATCTGGTGGCCGCCCTCGATTCCGATCAGCGAGGCGATCCGCCCGCCTTTCCGGATCCGGCGGATGTCGGCGGCGGTCGACGCCATCTCCAGCCGCCCCGGATAGCGGTCCACCATCCGGTGGACGATGTCGATCTGCTCGAGCGTGACCCTGATCGCCTCGTCGCCCTCGAGGTCGGCCGGAATCCAGACCGACCAGAACTGGCCGCCGACCCCGCCCCTGCGCATCCGCGGCAGATCGGTCTGAAGGCGCGCCTCCAGCCGGGTCGTGTCAGAGTCGAGATCGAGCGGCTTGCGCCAGAAATCGTAGGCGTCTCGGATCTCCCAGGGCAGGTCGTTATGTCCGTCGATGATCGGACCGGTCTTCAGGACCCGCTCGACCCTCTGTTCGGGGGTCTGAGCGGGAGCGGCGGCGGCGGTGGAGGCCAGGGTCCCGGCAAGCAGGAGCGGCAGCAGTCGCGACATCGGTGAGCATCCCCTTTTTTCGGCAGCCTAGGGGGCGAGCCCATTTCCCGCAACTTGGGAGACGTGCCCCGCCGTCACCCTGAACTTGTTTCAGGGTCAGTCCACCCGCGAGGCAGCTCCGCCCTGGATGCTGAAACAAGTTCAGCATGACGTTACGATGTCCAATCGTTATTGATAATCAATTGCAACTGATCTAGCCCCCGGTCGCATGTTCCACCGCCTCGCGCCTCTCCTCCTGTGCCTGCTCGCAATGCTCGGCGCCGCCCCGGCCGCCGCCCAGAATGCGGAGGTCCAGACGACCTGGCGCCTGCTCGACTATGTCGCCGTCGACTATCGCGAGGCGGTTCGGGACGGCCGGGTGGTCAATGCCGGCGAATATAAGGAGATGGCGGAATTCACCGCCTCGGTCCGCCAGCGTCTCGCCGCCTTGCCCGAGAAGCCGGCCAAAGCGAAGCTCCTCGCCGGCGCCGCCGCTTTGCAGGCCGCGGTCGAGCGCAAGGCGGCGCCGGGCGAGATCGAGAAGCAGGCGCGCGGGCTCGCCGCGGATCTGATCGCCGCCTACCCGGTGCCGCTCGCGCCTCGGCGATTGCCGGACCTCGCCCGTGGAAGCGCGCTCTACGCCCAGAATTGCGCGAGCTGCCACGGCGAGTCGGGTGACGCCAAGACGCCGCTCGCCGTCGGAATGGATCCTCCCCCGATCGCCTTCACCGACCGCGAGCGGGCGCGCGAGCGGAGCCTGTTCGCGCTCTACCAGGTGATCGACCAGGGGCTGGAAGGCACGGCCATGTCGAGCTTCGGGCACCTGTCCGAAGAGGATAAGTGGGCGCTCGCCTTCGCCGCCGGGCGCTTCGCCTATCCCGCCGAACTGGCCGAGCAGGGGCGGCGCATCTGGCAGGCCGATGCTGGAGTGCGGGCACTGGTGCCCGATTCGGCGGCGCTGGTCGGGCTGAGCGAGTCGGCGCTCGCCGCGCGCGTGGGACCCGAAAAGGCCGCCGCACTGACCGCCTATCTGAGGAGCGACCCCGAAGCGGCCACGCGGTCGGGCGGCTCGACCCTCGCACTCGCCCGCGACCGCCTCCGCCAGAGCCTCGCCGCCTACGAGAAAGGCGACCGGCGCGGCGCCACCGAGCTTGCGCTGTCGGCCTATCTCGACGGCTTCGAGCCGGTCGAGCCCATGCTCGCCTCCCGCAATGCCGGTCTGATGGCGAGGGTGGAGCGGGCCATGGCCGAGCTTCGAGCCGCCATCTCGGGCGGAAAGGACGTCGGGGAGGTCCGCTCCCGGGTCGAAGCGCTCGATTCGCTGTTCGACGAGACGGAGCGGGCGCTTGCGCCCGAGCAGGGGAGCGACGCTTCGACCTTCCTCGGCGCCTTCACCATCCTGCTTCGCGAAGGGCTGGAAGCACTGCTCATCGTCGTCGCGATGCTCGCTTTCCTTCGCAAGGCGGACCGGGCCGAGATGGTCCGCCCCGTCCATCTCGGCTGGATCGCCGCCCTCGTCGCCGGCCTCGCCACCTGGTGGGCGGCGACCCACCTCATCTCGATCAGCGGCGCCAACCGCGAGCTCACCGAGGGCTTCGGCTCGATCCTGGCGGCGGTGATCCTGCTGTTCGTCGGGATCTGGATGCACGGCAAGGCCCAGGCCGACGAGTGGCAACGCTACATCCGCGAGAAGGTCGGCCAGGCTTTGTCGCGCAAATCCGCCTGGTTCCTGTTCCTGCTCGCCTTCGTCGCGGTCTATCGGGAGGTATTCGAGACGATCCTGTTCTTCACCGCCTTGTCGGCCGAGGGACGGCTTGCGCCGCTGCTCGGCGGGGCGGCCGCCGCCGCCGCGCTTCTGACGGTCATCGCGGTCCTGATGTTCCGCTTCAGCCGAAAGCTGCCCATCGCGAAATTCTTCTCCTACAGCTCGCTTCTGATCGCCGGGCTCGCGGTGGTGCTCGCCGGCAAGGGCGTCTCGGCGCTCCAGGAAGCCGGGTTGATCGGGGTGACCCCGCTCGACTGGGTGCCGCGCTGGGAGATCCTGGGGCTCTATCCCACGCTGGAAGGGCTGCTCGCGCAGCTGGCGACGTTGCTCATCCTGCTGGCGGGGTTTGCCCGCAACCGGCGGGGAGCAGGAAAGCTCGCGACTGCCTAGCAACCCGCCATCCCGGCGAAAGCCGGGACCCCAGGACAAGGAGTCTCGGCGGGTCTTCCCGAGGTCCCGGCTTTCGCCGGGAT
>DASQZF010000127.1:0-3824 GCA_035638835.1 Allosphingosinicella sp.
CCCGACAGCCAGGACATCTGCTTCGTTCCGGGCGGCGATTATGCCTCGGTGGTGAAGAAGGTGCGGCCGGAAGCGGCGCGGCCGGGCGAGATCGTCGACATGGAAGGACGGGTGCTGGGCGGGCATCGCGGGCTGATCCACTTCACCGTCGGCCAGCGCCGCGGCCTCGAAATAGGCGGCCAGGCCGAGCCGCTCTACGTCGTCCGGCTGGAGCCGGAGGCCCGGCGGGTCGTGGTCGGGCCGAAGTCGGCGCTGGCGGTGCGCGCCGCCCGGCTCTCCGGCCTCAACTGGCTGGGCGAAGGCCAGCGCGAAGGCCTGACCGCCAAGGTCCGCTCGATGGCACGCCCGGCGCCGGCCCGCTTCGACGGCGACGAGATCCGGTTCGATGCTCCGGAGTTCGGAGTGGCGCCCGGCCAGGCGGCGGTCATTTATGAGGGGTCGCGGGTACTCGGCGGCGGCTGGATCGAGGAGACAATGCCCCTCCGCGCGGAGAACCTCGCCGCGGCGTAAAGAAGCGTTCCGACCACGACCAGGCCGGCAAGCACGCTCCACAGCTCGGCAGGCGAATAATTGGGGTTGGTATTCCGGATCGCGGCCCAGGCGCAGACGGCGACGCCCGCGGCCATCATCACCCACACCAGGAAAGTCGGACGCTCATGCTTCGGCAGCGACGCGATGCAGATCGAATAGACGATGAGGCGGGCGAGCGTGCTTGCGGCCGCCAGCACCAGGAAGCTGCCGCTCAATGCAAGGAGTGCGATCAGCGCTCCCATGAAGATGATCGAGTTGACCGGAGTCGCATAAAGCGGGCTGACCCGGCCGAACCATCCCGGGAGCAGCCCGTCCCTGCCCATCGCATAGGTCGTTCGGGTCGTGCCCGTGACTCCGCCGCTGACGTTGCCGAGGATCGAGCAGACGGCGACGATCGTCAGTGCGATGCCGCCCGCCGCCCCGAACAAGGCCGTCCCGAAGGCGAGCATCGGCGCTTCCTTCCCCTCGCCCGGCTCCATCACCGCTACGAAGGCGAGCTGGATAAGGAAGTAGAGGGCTGCGGTCGACACGATCGTGGCGACCAGTGCGCGGGGGATGGTCCGCTGCGGGTTGGCGGTCTCGCCGGCCGGGACGACGCTGTTCTCGAAGCCGACGAAGGCGTAGAGGACGAGAAGCGCCGCAGCCTCGAGCTGGGTGAAGGTCGGGGCCCCCTCGACCGGATCGATCGAAGCTCCGGCGACGACCAGCCCCGCCAGGGCCGCGAGGAGCAGCGGCGCCGCCTTGAGCAAGGTCAGCGCGTCGAGCAGCCGCACCGCCCGTTTCACCCCGACGGCATTGATTGCGACGATGGCGCCCACCACCGCCAGGATGACGGCGCCGCGGGGGATCGGGTCCGCGAGCGGCGGCCAGAGCTTGGCGAGGTAGGTGACGAGGACCGTCAGGTTCGCGGCAAGCGCGGCCGCCCGAGCCACGTAATAGAGCCAGCCGGCCTGGAACGACGCGGCGGGGCCGAAGACGGCGGCGTAGACGACCGGTCCACCCGATTCGCGGTGATGGGCGGCGACTCGGGCGAAGGGCAAAGCGACCAGCAGGACGAGCAGCCCGAAAAGCGGGAACAGATAGGGGCTGAAGGCGCCGAACTTCTCGTAGAGCGTGCCCGGCAGAGCGAAGATGCCGGCGCCCACGACTCCGTTGAACGACAGGAAGGCGGAGCCCATGAAGCCGATGTCGCGGCGGAGGGGCTCGTCCTTAGTCGCGGTCATTCATCCCCCTCTACGCTTATCCCGCCGGACTGTGGCGGGCGCTCCGTCGGGAGGCAAGTGCCGGGTTGTGCATCCCCTTGTCATGCTGAACTTGTTTCAGCATCCGGGGCCGTGCCGCCTCGCGGGCGGAGAACCGGACCCTGAAACACGTTCGGGGTGACGGTCATCGCGGGTTCCCGGCGCTGATCTCGATCAAGCCTCTTCCAGTAGTCGCCGGCCGCTCCCCTGTGATAGCAATCCGGCGGGGACCGGGGGGTAAATTTGCGAAGGCTCGTCACCATCGATCTGCCGCGGCTATTGTCGCGACGGCTGCCCAGGCCGGTGACGGAGTTCGCCGTCGGCGTTGGCGTGACCGCCTTCTTCGTGGGGGTTCGACTCGCCATTGCCCCGCTCGTGGGCGAGGTGGCGCCGTTCGCCCTCGGGATCGTCGCCGTGGTCCTCGCCTCGCTTATCGGCGGCTGGCGCAGCGGGCTGGTCTCGATGGTGCTCGGGACGACCCTCATCTGGTACCTGGTCCTGCCGCCCCACCAAAGCTTCGCCCTGGAGAGCGCGTCGACCGCCCTGATCCTCGCCGCCGGCGTCTTCACAGAAGGGGTCATCCTTCTCGCGCTAGGCCTCTATCAGCGCGAGGTCCGGGCCGGCGAGGTCGAGCGGGCCCAGCGGATCAACTTCCTCGGCCATGCCCTGAGGGAGATGGACCACCGGACCAAGAACAATATCCAGATCGTCACCAGCCTCCTCACCCTTCAGGCCAACCGCTCGCCGAGCGACGAAGTGAGGGACGCTCTCAACGAGGCGGCCGAGCGGCTGAAGGCGGTCGCCGCCGTCTACGACGCGCTTGCGCCGAGCAGCCAGGGTCTCGCCTCGGTCCGGCTGCAGGACCAGCTCCAGGAGATATGCGACCAGATAAGGCGGGGGATCATGCCGGACGGGATTTCGCTGTCGACCGAGCTCGAACCGATCCTGGTGCCGCACGAGAGCGCGGTTGCGATCGGAATCATCGTCAACGAGCTCGTCACCAACGCCTGCAAGCACGCGTTCGGAGTCGGCGGCGGCTCGATCCTGGTCAAGGCGTGGAGCGACGGCAAGGCGGCCGTCATCGAAGTGGCCGACGACGGCCACGGCTTCGTCGCCGGGACCGCCAGGCCCGGCCTGGGCAGCCGCCTGGTCGCGGCCTTCGTCCAGCGGCTTAAGGCCAAAAGCGACGTCGAGTCCTCGCCGGAAGGCACCATCCACCGAATCCGGGTGCCGATGGCCTGAGCATGACCGTTTCCGTTTAGCCTCCGTCATTGCGAGCGGAGCCGAAGCAATCCAGCGGCTCGATCGTGTGAAGCTGGATTGCTTCGTCGCTTCGCTCCTCGCAATGACGGAGAATGCATCGACCCAAGGCGATTACGCTCTGATGCCGGCAAGGAGCGCCGGAATCCTGCTCTACCGCCACGATCCGGGCGGCTTGCGGCTTCTGCTCATCCACCCCGGCGGCCCCTTCTGGCGCGGCCGGGACGAGGGGGCGTGGATGATCCCGAAAGGCATGGTGGAGCCGGGCGAGGAACCGCTGGCCGCCGCGATCCGCGAGTTCGAGGAAGAGCTGGGCGCAAAGCCGAGAGGAGAGCCGCGGCCGCTGGGCGAGGTCCGGCAGTCGGGCGGAAAATGGGTGGAGGCCTTCGCGCTCGAAGGCGATTTCGACCCGGCGCAGCTCAAGAGCAACGCGTTCACGATCGAATATCCGCCCAAGAGCGGGAGCTTCCGGGCCTTTCCGGAGGTGGACGAGGCGCGCTGGTTCACTTTCGAGGAAGCGAGGGTGAAGATATTGAAGAGTCAGGCGCCGATAATCGACGCGCTGGAGAAACTTCTTGGCCTCCCCATTGCCGAAGGCGATGGGGAGGGGGGTGTAGGCGGGTCGGCATCCCGGGGGATGCCGAGAGCCGGAACCGGCTGCGCAGCAGCCGTCGGCCGTAGGGTGGTGGAGGGGTAACTGGCGCAGGACGCAGCGGATCAAGTGCGTGACGGCATACGCCTGTGTCTTTTACCCCTCCACCATGCTTCGCATGGTCCCCCTCCCCACCGGCT
>DASQZF010000128.1:0-7744 GCA_035638835.1 Allosphingosinicella sp.
CGGCTTCGCCGCCCAGGCGGGAGGCAAGGCGGAGATAGAATCGCTCGAAGGGTCGGGCACGATCATCCATATCCTGCTGCCCGTCACCGAGGAGGCCCTGTCCCAGCAGGCGGAAGCGTCGGGCCGGTCCGTCCTCCCGGAGGGGTGCCGGGTTCTTCTGGTGGAGGACAATCCGCAGGTTCGCGAATTCGCTCAGGAGCTCCTGACCGACCTCGGCTGCCAGGTCCTGTCCGCCGGGGATGCGCAGGCCGCTCTCGACGCGCTTGAAGCGGAAGATTTCGACCTGGTGTTCACCGACGTCGTCATGCCCGGCACGAGCGGAGTCGAGCTTGCGACGACGATCCGGCGGCGGATGCCAGGCCTGCCCGTGCTTCTCGCGACCGGCTATAGCGAGGAGCTGCTCAAGACCGATCACGATTTCAGGGTCCTGGCCAAGCCCTATGACGCAAGAAGCCTGATCGAGGCGATGGCTGCGGCGCTCGGCGACACGCGGGCGGGGTAAGCGCTTCCAGAGTATACCGCTTGAAGTCTTGTTGCTCCGTCATTGCGAGCGAAGTGAAGCAATCCATTTCAGCCTCGAAGTCCCGCTGGATTGCCGCGTCGCTTCGCTCCTCGCAATGACGGATCAATCAAAGACGATCACTTCTACAGCCGGTCGAACACCGATCCCATCCGAGGGCTGAACAGGCGGTCGTAGGTCTTGAGGAGGAAGGAGTCGGTCATCCCGGCGATATGGTCGCAGATCACCCGCCGATCCCCGTCCGACTCCGCGAACCGCCGAAAGGTCGGCTTTGGAAGAAGCGCTTCGGGGTCCGACGCCAGGGTCTCGAACACGGCCACCACCATCGTCTGGCCCTTGAGCTCGAGATGCTGGACCCCCGGGCTCAGGATGACGGTTTCACGCACGGCCTGGATCAGGGCGCTCAGGAAGCGCCGGGGAGCCTCGGCCATGGCCGCGCGATAGCGGAGCAAAGGCTCGTCGAACTCCTCCCGGGTTTCGATCCGGCAGTAGGTTATGAAATGGAAGACGAGGCGGCTGATGAAGCGCTTGCGGCGGCCGCCTTCCCCGAACAGCGCATCGACGAAGGCGCCGTAGACGTTGTTGCGGAACTCCTTGGGATATTTGGCCTTGAGGACGTCGAGGAATCCGGCGCAGCTTTCCGGCGGAACCAGCCTTTCGAAGTCGCCGCGTTCGATCAGACGGAGCGCGAGCGCATCTTCCAGATCGTGGACTCCGAAGGCGATATCGTCGGCGAGGTCCATGATGCTGCAGTCGAACGACTTGTGCCGGGTTCGGGCATGTCCCCCGTCGCGTTCCTCCACGGCCGTAAATCGGTCCCGATCGGCGCTTCCGAGCGGTTCGAGAATCCAGTCCACCAGCCCGGTCTCGCTGTCGTGATAGCATTTGGGCGGCTTGCAGACCTTTCGGTCGAGCAGGAAGACGGCGCTCGTCCCCGGCGCGAGCCTGGGCGAAAGCTCGGGATTGGCCACCCGGCTGAAGGGCGCGGGATATTTCAGGACGCTGAGCAAGGTGCGCCGGGTCAGGTTGGCGCCCGCTTTCATCGAAAACTTCTCGAGTCGGCCCAATATCCTGAGCGTCTGCCCGTTTCCCTCGAAGCCGCCCTGGCCGCGCATGCAGTAATTGAGCGCGGCCTCCCCGCCATGGCCGAAGGGCGGATGACCCAGATCGTGAGTCGCGCCCGACGCCTGGATCATGCTCCGGGCGGGAAGCGCCTCGTGAGCGGGATGATCGGGCTGGTCCTTCTCGAACTGCCGGGCGATTCCGTTGGCGATCTGGGCCACTTCCAGAGAATGGGTCAGCCTCGTCCTGTAGAAGTCGCTGTCGCCGAGGTTGAGGATCTGGGTCTTGCCCTGGAGCCGGCGGAAAGAGGCGGAATGGATGACCCGCGCATAATCGACGTCCGCCGCGCCACGCGCGTCCTCCCCCTGCGAGCTCCATTGCTCGCGGCGCTCCAGCCAGGCCGTGCCCTTGTCCATTCCACCCCTCCCCTAGCGCCCGCCCTGCCTTGCCGCTAGCAAGCAGGTCATGACGGCCAATGCCGATTTGCCCACCGCCCTGCTCGCCTCGCCCGCCGAGGCGGCGCAGGCGGCCGAGGCCTTGCTCCGAGGCGTCTACGACTTCGTTCCGCTGGCGCAGGCGGAGCAGGTGATCGCGCTCGGAGGCGACGGATTCCTGCTCCAGACCCTTCACGACATGCTCGATTGCGGGCGCACCCTTCCAATCTTCGGGATGAACCGGGGAACGGTCGGCTTCCTGATGAACGAATGGCGGATCGAGGGGCTTCGGGAGCGGGTCAACCGTGCCAAGGCGGTCTCGGTCGCCCCGCTTCGGATGGAGGCGGTGACCGTCTCCGGAGAAACCGTCACGAGCCCGGCGATCAACGAGGTCTCGCTCCTCCGCGAGACCCGGCAGACCGCCCGGATCGAGGTTTCAGTCAACGGGCGCACCGTCCTCCCCGAGCTGGTCTGCGACGGGGTCCTGGTGGCGACCCCGGCCGGCTCGACCGCCTACAATTTCTCCGCCCAGGGACCGATCCTCCCGCTCGGAGCCAATCTCGTCGCACTCACCCCGATCAGCCCGTTCCGGCCGAGGCGATGGAGGGGCGCGCTCGTGCCCGACGACCTCACGATCTTCCTTCGAGTGCTCGACGCCGAGAAGCGGCCGGTGTCCGCCGTCGCCGACCAGCGCGAGCTTCGCGACGTCGCGACGGTCGAGGTCCGGGTCGATCGGAGCCAGACGCTCACCCTGCTGTTCGATCCCGAGCACGCGCTCGACGAGCGGATCTCGATGGAGCAGTTCGCCTTTTGAGGCGGAACCCCGCGTCGCGAGGGTCCCTACCCCTTGCCAGTTCGAGAATCCCACTGCTATAGGCGCGCCTCGCCGAAAGGCTGGTCCCCGGTAGCTCAGCGGTAGAGCGTCCGACTGTTAATCGGATGGTCGATGGTTCGAATCCGTCCCGGGGAGCCATTTCGCCTGTCGCATAGGGTCGAAGTTGTAAAACCGGGCATAAGCCGTCCACGGTGCGGGCATAAGCTGTCGACGAAGCCGGTAGGAGACCGTCGGCGCGCTGACCGATCGAGATTTATCCTGCCGAAATTCAGACAGCAAATGAAGGATGAAGACGCGGGCATCGTCGGCCAGACTAATCCATTGATAAATCACCGACCTCGATACCCCTACGATCGAGGCGCTCCCGAAGCCTAAGCCAGCGCCGGGCGTTCGTCGCCATCTTCAGGGTCGGCGTAGTCGCTGCACGGCCACGGCCTGGCGATCCAGCCGCGTCGGCGGGGTGGAAGTCGGGCCGGATCTGTGGAGCCGGTCGAGGTACAGCCCCGCGAGAAGGAAATGGGCGCGAACCGCCGCGGGATGCGCCGCCTCCTGGGCGAGGGCCAGCTCCGCCTCCGCCCTATCCTCCAAATAGGCGTCCTCGAAATTCGTGTGCGCCTCGTTCGCCATCTCTTCCGCCTCCGCAAATCACCCCGTAGCCCGGTCGCTACCGCACCTGAAAACACGGCGACGGCGCAACAAGTTTCTACGGGATTTAGGCCGTATCCGGGGTGACGACGTACGCCCCCCAAGAGAGTCCGGCGTCCTCGCCGGCGACGTCGCCTACAAGATCGCGCCCGGAGCCGGGATCACCTCCCGCTGCCGCAAGGATAATGACAGGAGCGAGGAAAAAGCCACTGCTGAGCCATTGGTTTTGGCTCTATCTCGATAACGCGTTATGGGCGGACCGACATGAAGCGCGGCACGGCCCCTTCCTCGGCTCCACCATCGACATTCAGGTCGAGGGCGTCGAATCGCCGATCGTCGAGCTTCGCGAGGCGGTTAGGCTGTCGTTCAGCTTGCGTAATGAAAAATCGCAACCTCGGTCGTCCAGCAGGAGCGTCAAGATGCGCCGTTCAGCTTGCCTTTGCCTCGCCCTCGTCGCTCTCCCCGCGGCTCCGGTCGGCGCCCAGATCGCCGGCAAGCGGGATTATGGCCCGGTCCCGGCCGCGAGCCCGTTCCTGCCCGACAGCCGCCTCCCGGGACCCGGGATCGGCCGCGAGGTCCGCGACCTCGAGGGGCGGATCGATCGCGCCCGGGACCGCGGCGACCTGTCGCGAGGGGAGGCGCGGCGCATGGAGCGCGAGGCTCGGGCGATCGGACGGCTGGAGCGGCGCTATGGCCGGGACGGCCTGTCCCCCTCCGAAAGGAGGGAGCTGGAAAATCGCGCCGCTTATCTTCGCGATCTGGTGGGCCGCCCGCGTCCGGGAAGAGATCGGGCAAGCGGCGGTTCGTGAACGTCGCGCATCTCGCCGGCGGTCGGTCCGCGACAGGGTAAGGAGCGCGATCAGCGCAGCTGGCTGTCCTTGCTCCCGCGCCGGTTGATCCCCGCGCCCGAGCGCCGGGCTTCGGCATCGCGCTCGGACTGGCAGGCGACGCAGGTCCGGGTGCCCGGGAGCGCCTCCCGGCGCCGCTCGGGGATGAGGTCGCCGCAATCCTCGCAATGTTCGGCGCCTTCGCCGGCGGGCAGCCGGGCGCGGGCGCTCAGCACCGCATCCTTGATCGTATCGTCGATCTGGTCCTGAACCGCGCCGTCGCGCGCCCATCCGCCGGCCATGGCGAAGCTCCTTTCCCGTTCCCACTAAATGGGGGGGCCGGACCTTCGTTCCAGAGCCGGGGCCGCTTAGCCGTCCGTTTACGCCTCCGCATTATTTCGCGGCGGAGAGCTGAAGCAAATCGGGACAGTGTTTTCCCCGAGCTTGCCGCCGCCTCACGGAACGGACTAGTCGTTCGGCCGGATCTTATCCGATCCCGGGACGGAGGCCCGGCACCATGTTCGCTGCAATCATCATCGAGCTGGAGCTCTATTGCGAGCTGCTCAACCTGGTCGCCCACTTCGCCGGGTTCAGCGTCAGGATGGCGGACCTGGACGATCCGGCCGAATGCCGGCGGATCGATTCCTTCGTGGCCGATCATCCCGGGGCGGCGCTCTTCCACCGCCCGGGCTGGACGCGAGGGATCGAGCGTGGGACCGGCCAGGTCGGGCGCTATCTCGTCGCCGAGGATTCGGCGGGCCGGCTGACCGGGCTGCTTCCACTGACCCGGATCCGCTCTCCCCTCTTCGGCTCGGCCCTGGTCTCGACCGGCTTCGGGGTCGGCGGCGGGATCGTCGCGAGCACCGGAATGGCGGTCGAAGCGCTGGCTTCCGCCGCATGGTTGCTGGCCGAGAAGGAGAAATGCCCCTCGCTCACCCTCCGAGGCGGAAAGCTCCCCGACGGCTGGCGGCGCGAGGAGGGAATCTATGCCGGCTTCGTGCGCGATCTGCCCGGGAACGACGAGGCCATCCTGAAATCCATCCCGCGCAAGCAGCGGGCCGAGGTCCGCCGTTCCGTCGCGCTCGGCCTAGAGGTGAGCCGAGGCAGCGGCCGCAACGCGCTCGACGACCATTACCGGGTCTATTCCGAAAGCGTCCGCAACCTCGGCACCCCGGTCTTCCCCCGAAGCCTGTTCGAAGCGATCGCCCGCGAATGGGGCGAGGATTGCGACATCGTCACGGTCCGTTCCGAGGGCCGGCCCGTCTCGGCGGTCCTCAGCCTCTACTTCAAGGGGACCGTCCATCCCTATTGGGGCGGGGGCACGAGCGAGGCTCGAAAGCTTCGAGCCAACGACCTCCTTTATTACTCGCTGATGCGCCACGCCTCCGAGCGCGGCTGCACGGGCTTCGACTTCGGCCGCTCCAAGCTCGGCTCCGGCGCCTTCGCCTTCAAGAAGAACTGGGGCTTCGAGCCGCGCCCGCTCACCTATGCGACGAGGGGCGCCCATCGCGACGTCAACCCGCTGAGCCCCCGCTACCGCCTTCAGACCGCGGCCTGGCGCCGCTTGCCTCTGCCGCTCGCCAACCGCCTCGGCCCACTCCTATCGCGCGGCCTGGGCTGAAGGGACAGCGAGCAAAGCGACTACCGCCACCGTCACCCTGAACTCGGTTCAGGGTCCAGCTCGCCGCCCGATCGGAGGTCAGGCCGTGGGACGAGCGTCTGAGTAAGCCTCCCGGCGCCTCAGCCCCAATTGCAAATGCGCAAAGGAGAAACGTAGAGACCCTCTTTTTCTGCGTCGCGCCTTTGCGCCTTTGCGCCTTCCCTCAAAAATCAAGGGCATGCCGGCCGGGGCGGATAAGCGCGCGATGCGTAAACGTCGTACGGCGGAGCGGCTCCGCCCTGGATGCTGAAACAAGTTCAGCATGACGGCTTCACGTCTCCCCTGCCCGCGATTTTCCCAATGGCCGCCGCCCGCGCCCATGCTATCCACCCCCCGAGGATCGTTGCAGCGGGGGCGCTTGCGGGGGGATGGCAGTCGAGATCGCAGCCGATGGCCTGCCCGAGCGACGTTTCCGCCTGAGGCTTCCGAGCCGAATTCCCGATTTCGGACCCCGCGGCTATTTCCTCTTTCGAATCCTGTGGTTCGCCGCCTTCGCGCTCGCTTTGATCGGGCCGGTCGCCGGCACGTGGAACCGGTTCGACGAATCGGGGCGCAACAGCGGGTTCGTCGCGGGGAGCAGGGCAGGCGTCGCGCTCGCCGAGGAGGATCTTACCCGGATCCGCTTCCCGGTCGGGCCCGCCGCCTCGGCGGCCGGAATCCGGCGGGGCGACCGGATCGTCGCGATCGACACCATTCCGGTCTCTCCGCAGGTGGCGATGCCGGGCGCGCCGGGACTCCCCGCCGGGGCCGGAACCGAAGCCGACCTGCTGCTGTTCGGGGACCTGCTGAGCGGGACCGAGGACCGGGACGTCCTGCTCAGGCTTCGAGGCCCGGACGGGCGCGAGCGCGAGGTCGCCCTTCGCACCGGCGAGACCCATATCGAGCATGCGTCGAGTGCGCTCGGCCTGCCCGGCTGGCTGCTGAGCGTCATCGACCTCATCCACCTGCTCACCTATCCCTTCCTCCTCGTCTCGGCATGGCTTCTCTTCCGCCGAAAGCGCGAGGACGTGGTCAGCTCGGTCGTGTCGCTCGCCATCCTCCTCACCATGGCCGCCGAGCAGCCTTCGGCAACCTTCCTCGTCCAGGAGCTGAAGGTGCCGGAGGGGGTTCACCGGGCGCTCTACGACATCGCCAATATCTGCCTGATCGGGGGAATCCTGCTCTTCCCGCACGGCCGGCTGTCGCCCCGGATCACGCTTGCGGTCCTCGCCGCCTTGCCCCTCCTGTTGCTCCTCGAGGGGGATTTCTACCGGGCGATGCTCATCGCCGGAATGGCCGCGGCGGTCCTCCTCTTCCTGTGGCGGCTCCGAAACGCTTCCGGCGACGAGCGCCAGCAGCTCAAATGGGCGGTGTTCGGCTTTTCGGGCTATGTCTTCTTCTTCGGGATCGCGATCACCGCCGACATGCTGAAGCTGGGCGCTCCGAGCCTGGCGCAGCAGCTGTCCCTCGAGGTCGCCGCGGGGTTCGCCTTCGGGCTGGCCTTCCTGCTGCTGCAGGCAGGGCTGCTCGTCGCCCTGCTCCGCTATCGGCTTTACGACGCGGAGGTGGCGATCAGCCGGTCCGCCTCCTTCGCCCTCATCGCGCTCATCCTCGCCGGAATCTTCGCGGCGACGATGGAAGGGGTGAAGGAGGTGATCCTCCGCTTCTTCGGCCGCGACGCCGGATCGATCGCCCCGATCGTGGGAGCGGCCCTCTCGACCGTGATGATCAACCCGATCTACGAACGGGTCCAGGGCTGGGCCGAGCGGCGGTTCCAGCGCC
>DASQZF010000129.1:0-12127 GCA_035638835.1 Allosphingosinicella sp.
TCGAAGCCTGTCCTGAGCCGGCCGCCGCAGGCGGCAGCCGAAGGGGGCCTTCCTTCTTGTTTTACAAAGGGAAAGAGAGGGCTTCGACAAGCTCAGCCCGAACGGAGATGGGTCAATCCGACACCCGAGCGCTCTAGCGCCGAGGCTCTACCTCGTTCAGCTCGAACCCGACGATCTTGCCCTCGTAGCGGCACTGGAAGGAGCGCTTCCGCCCCTCCTGCTCGACGCTTCCCCAGACGACCAGCTTCGCGGCGCTCTTGTAGACCGTATCGATGATCCGGACCGTTCCATGTTGCGAGGCGTGGATCGTGCAGGCCTGGCGGGCGGCGGGGCCGGGATCCTCCTTGGGCGGAGCGTCCGGCCGGTCGGCGGCGCGGACCGCGGCACTGACTGCGCTCGCCGCGATTCCGGCCGCGCAGCCGCCGAGCGGGAGAGCGCCGAGCGCGACCAGCGGCAGAATCGATCGAAGCACCCTCTTCTCCTTCGCCTTCGACGTAGCCGAAGCGGCCGCGAAATTCTCAGCCGAAATTGAGCAATGCCCCCAGAAAGACCGGCACCAGCAGGAACAGCAGGAACAGCAGCAGGGCCAGCATGACCAGACGGCCGAGGCAGCCGCCGCCGCGCCGGCGCGCGGGCGCCGCCTCCTCATAGGTCGGGCGTCCACCTCCTCGTGCGGCTCGGCTTCGGGCGGCGGCGCCGAGCATCGCCGCGACGAGGCTTCCAAGGTCCGGACTCGGCGGGCGACCGCCTCCGGTGCCTCGCCTGCCTGCTTCGCCATCCCCATCCCAGGGGCCGAGTTCCCCGCCTCCGCCGTCCAGGGCCGGACCCGGCTCTAAGGCCCCGGGCCGAGGAGGTTCGGGAAAGGCCGGACGGCTCGGCGCTTCCCGAGCCGGCGTCGGATCGCCGAAGCGCGCTCCGCATTGCGGGCAGGCGGCCGAGTCCAGCCAGGCGCCCGGGACGTGGTTCGTGCAGAAATAGCGGACCTGAGCCTCGCGGCAGGCCTCGCACTCACCGCCGGCGGGCTGGGAGGTGCCGCAATTGGGGCATCTGAGGACCACGCCGCTCATGCCTCGCAACCTTCCTGCGGCGCTTTGGCCGGAGCCTCGGCCGGAGGCTCGGCCTGAGGCTCGGCCTGAGGCTCGGCCTGAGGGAAGACGGAGTTGACCAGCTCCGCCGGGATGTGGAGCCGGTACAGCTTCGAGAGCGAGCCGGGAACGTAGCGGGCCACCGTCGGGACCCGCTCGAAAGGCCCGAAGGATTCGCGCGGCAGCCGGCGGGAGAGGGCGACGGTCGTCAGCATCGGGTGCGCCTTGTAGGCGGGGTATATGACATAGCGGTCTTCGACATGGTCGTGGCCCCGGACCATATGGGTCACCGGCCGTCCGAGCCGGGCGCTGAGAGCGCAGAAATCCGAGAAATCCTCCCGGCCGAACTGGCTTCCACGGGTGAATCGGTTCGGCATCTTCCTTCGGGCCGTCGGATGGGCCCGGGTCCAGGTGAAGTCCGATAGGCAGGCGGGATCGTTCCAGTTCCCGCTCGCTTCCAGCTGCGCGTGGAGGTCGGTGAGCGGAAATCCGGCATGCGCGACGAGCAGCCCGTCCGGCAGGAAGAGGGCGTGCGGGGCCTGTTCGAAGAAACGCACGGCGAGCTTGCCCGAGCGTTCGATCCACTCATGCGCCAGGTTGGCGTTGAGGAAATCCGCGAAGTCGCCGGGCGAAACGCTCGAGGCGAACCGGTTGCCGTCGTAGGAGAGCGCCTCGTCATGATTGCCGACGACGACGCAGACCCGGCCGGGCGAGGCGAGGATGAGCTCGAAGACCCGAAGCAGAAGCTCCAGCCCATGGCCTTCGTCGTCGAACAGGTCGCCGAGCAGGATGATGTTGGGAGCCGCCGCCGGGGAAGCTTCCGCCTCCCTGCGGATGAGGGCCAGCGCGGCCTCCAGGGCGAGGAGATCGCCGTGAAGGTCGCCGATGATCCACAAGGGCGCGTCGGGATCCACGCCGGCGACCTTGATCGCCTGGTCCCGGAGGTCGGCCCGATGCTCGTCAAAAAGCAGGCCCGGACCGGCCTCGCCGTCCAGAAGCGCTTCGAACGCTTCGACCGTCGCCCGCATCCTCGACCTTATCGCGGCAGGCGCCACGGCTTCGCCAACCGCGGCCCAGTCGAGATCGCGCACGTCCTCGACCGATGGGATGCCGACGGGGGTCGGCCTCTCGGCGGGAGCGGCGACCGCGGCTTCGGCGCCGATATTCTCCATGACGCATTCGTCGGCCACCGGGGCTTCCGGCTCCGCCGCCGCCTTGACAGGCTCGCCCATCATGCCGGCCGCACGGTGAGTGCAAGCTTGGCGACCTTCTTCGCTTCGTTCCCGACCGCGATCTGGTCGCCCGCCTTCAGCGGATGGGCCCCGGTCAGCGCCCGGCCGTTGACGAGGGTCTGGTTGGTCGTGGCCCCGGCCGGCCGCAGGGTCCATTGACCCGAGGCGCTTCGCTCCAGGACGCACTGGCGCTCGTCCCAATATTCGGCGTCCGCCCCGAACTGGCGCATGAGCATCTTGCCGAGCTCGGTCCTGATCCGGATCCGAAGCGTCGCTCCGCCCGCCGCCGCCAGCTCCACCGTCTCAGAGACGAGCGCGGCCCCGCTCGCGCCGCCCGAAGCGGTCCGCGCGGGCCCCGGTGCCGGGGGCCTGGCGGCAGCGGGCCCAGCCGGCGCCGGGGCCGGCTTCCGGTCGCGGCCGCTCAGCGTCGCCCGAAGCTCCGTCGCGGTGGGGCGCCTGGCGGGATCGGGGTTCAGGCAGCGGTGAAGCGCCGCGCTGACGTCGGCGTTGCTCGCGGGCCAGGGCATCGGCCCGAGCAGAGCCGGCGGCTCCGCTTTGTAGCCCTGGACCAGCCGCGCATAGTCCGACTGGTCCTCCGACCAGTAGGGATGGCGCCCGGCCAGAAGCTCGTAGAGGATGAGTCCGCAGGTGAAGACGTCCGAGGCCGGCACCGGGACCGAGCCCTTGAGGAGATGCTCCGGCGAGCGGTAATTGTCCGTCCCGACATAGCCCTGGTGGCCATGCCAGGGCGGACGGACGTCGGCCAGGACCGAGAAGTCCATGTCGATCAGCTTCAGCTGGAATTCCGAAGCGATGGTCGGATCCTCGATCAGATAGGCGTTGGCCGGCTTCAGGTCGGCATGGACGATCTTGACGTCGTGGAGCGCCGCGATCCCCGCGACCAGCACCTTGGCCCAGGTCGCGTGGCGGGCCCATATGGCGGGATCGCTCGTCGGAGCCTTCCTCGTCGCCCGATGGGCCTCGCGCTCCTTGTCGAGGACCTGCTGGAGATCGGCGCCGTTCTCGACGAACTCGTAGACCTGGAAATAGCAGGGCCCGCCCCATCTCTCCTCGAAGGAATCGACCTGGGCGACCGCGAAATTGTCGGCCTTGCCCCGGACGACCCGGGCCGAGAGCTCCTTCTGGTAGGCGACGAAGGCCTTGTACCAGACCACCGTCGGCGCCGGCGACTTGTACTGCTTGAAGAACGTCTTCCGTCCGCTCGGAGCGACGGCGGCGTAGGAGATGGCCATCATCCCCGGGCCGAACACCTTGGTGATCCGGTAGCCCCGGACGGAGTCGCCGACTTTCAGCTTCTTCGCCATCGCCCGCCTCAGCCCTCCTGCCGGAGCAGCCTCAAAGCGCCACGGTCTCGGCGGAGCGCGAGACGCTCGCGGCGAGCTGCTTCAACGTGTTGCGGAAATTGGCCTGGTCGGAGGTGAACTTCTGGAGCGCCTCCTGAGCGTTCAGCCCCTCATATTCGACCACCTCCCACTCGGACTTGTCGATCTGGCTGAGCCGGTCGTAGCCCTCGAAATTGGGAGCGAAGACGCTGAGGATGATCCGGTTCGCCATCACCATGTTGGCGACGTCCTGGAGCGATCCGCCCTTGGCCTCGGGGATGCTCATCGTCTCCTTGAACGAGGCGTCGGTGAAGACGACGACGACCCGCGCCGCATCGCTCCGGTACCGCCACTTGCCGGCCTCCGGCGACTGGGCGCCCTTGGCCGTCGCCTCCATCGTCGCGACCTTGAAGAGCGCGTCGAGAAGCGATTCCGGCTCGTCGCCGCCGCCATTTGCCTGGAGCCCGGCGAGCTGGGCCTTGAGCTCGGCGGGATCGCGGACGAAGTCGTTCTCGACGATCCAGGGCAGCCCCTCGCTCTCCGCCGCGTCGATGTCGCGATAACCGACCACCCTGGCCCGCCAGTCCCTGACCGGAGAGGCGTTGTTCGCGTCGCCGCTGCTCAGCGAGCCGACGAACGTCTCGATATTCTGGCGAAGCGAATCGATGCACGGAGCCATGCTTCCGCTGATGTCGACGACGAACACGATGTCGGCGACTCCCTTGGTCTTCTCGCGGCTCTGCGGAGCCTGCCCGGCCGCCGCGATCTCGGCGATTCCGCCGGAGCTCGCCTCGGTCGGAAGCGGGGCGAGAGCCGGATCGGGCGCGGGGGTCTCCACCGGGGGGCTCTCGGGCGAGAGGGCGTCGGGCGAGAGGCTTTCAGGCGAAGGCGTCTCGGGCGAAGGGGTATCGGACGGGGCCGTGCCGGCGTCGTCGGGGGCGGGGGCGGTCGGTTCGGTGCTGCTCATGCTCTGCTCCATCTTCGGCTCTGGACGCCGAAAAGGCGGATCCAATGTTCGGAGCGAACGACATTTCGTTGGGTTCGTTCCCGCTTGAGCCTCCCGGGCCGCGGGACGGATCGCGCCGCAATGCCTGAGGCGGGCGAAAGCGGGCCGCCTCGGCATTTGGCGGTGCGGGGCCGTGGGCAGGGCGACGAGGCTTTCCTGCCAATTTGGCTTTCCCGGACCTGCCTTAAGGGACGGCGGCATTGGGCCGCGCCTCCAGCACCATGTTGAACGGCCCCTCGGTTGCGCGCCGGACCTGTTCGAAGCAGGCGCCGACGAGCACCTCGGTCAGCTTCGCCTCGCCCGCCTGCGCGCCGAGCGCCTCGCCCACTTCCTGCGCAAGCGAGGTCGGCACGCAGATCATCGTCGAGGCGTTGTAGAAGAGGCGGCTCACCGGATTCGCGACATTCGCGGCGGGGTCGTCGCCGGCAATCGGCTCCACGATCATCCAGGCGCCATCGTCCTTCAGCAGCGAACGTATATGCCTTGCGCAGCCGCGCGGATCCCCCATGTCGTGCAGGCAGTCGAACATGGTGACGAGGTCGAAGCCGCGCTCATCGATTGCCTTCGCGGCGACGGCTTCGAAGCGGACCCGGTCGGAGATCCCGTGAGCGACCGCATGGGCGTTCGCCTGCTCGATCGAGGGCTGATGAAAATCGTAGCCGACGAAGCGGCTGTTTGGAAAAGCCTTGGCCATCATCAGCGTGGAGAAGCCCACGCCGCAGCCGATGTCTGCGACCTTGGCGCCTTCCTCGAGGCGAGGCAGCATGCCGTCCAAGGCTGGCAGCCAGGATTGGACGATGCCGTTGACGTAGCCCGGACGGAAGAATGCGCCGACCGCGCAGAACAGGCAGCCTGACGACTCACCCCAGGCGACGCCCGCACCGGTCCTGAATCCGGCCTCGACCTTCGACTCGCCCTCGATCATCGCCGCCGCAAGGTCGAAGGCGCCCGCGAGATATAGCGGGCTGTCCTCGATGGCGAAAACCATGGCCTGCTCCGGCGAGAGGCTGAAGCGTTCGCCGGACGCATCGAAGGTGACATAGCCGTTGGCGGCCTGCGCCAGCGCCCATTCCCGCACGTAGCGTTCGGCGAGGCCCAGTCGGCCGGCCAGCTCGCTTGCGGTCGCGGGCCCCTCGCTCTGCAAGGACCGGAACAGGCCCAGCCGAAAACCGATCCGGACAGTCGGCACGCTGAACGCGCCGCCAAGGTCCCCCAGCATCTTGCCTACCAAAGCGTCGAGGGTATCGGGATTCACGTCCGTCATCGTTTTCAACTCCGGTTTGCCTGGCGGGCATGGTCGTGCGGAGGTGCGCGAATGCCAATGATCGGCCCGCCGATAAATTTGATCGAAACGCCGGGTATCTGCTAAAGCGCGCTCATGGCCGGCCGGGATGATCCGCACGATCCGATGACGCTCGATGATCCGCCCGCTTACTCCAGTGAACCGGCGGTTTCGCGGGCCCTCAAGTTGATCCACGCTCGATTTGCCGAAAGGCTCGACATCGGAATCATCGCTCGTGAGGCCGGCGTTTCGCGGACCGTCCTCGGCGAGCGGTTCGGCAAGGCAGTCGGGGAGCCGCCGATGCGCTATTGCGGACGTTGGCGGCTTCGGCAAGCCGCGATCATGCTTCGCGACTGCGACCGCAAGGCCGGCGACGTCGCCCTTGCCGTCGGGTTCGGCAGCGAGGAAGCGTTCAGCCGCGCCTTCAAGCGTTCCTACGGACTGGCGCCGGCGAAGTGGCGCAAGGAGGCGCGCGAGTCACGGCCGGCCGGGGCGTTGCCGCGCCAGCAGGTTCGCTACGCCAGGGCGCGCGACGGCACCCGCCTCGCCTGGTCGTCGGTCGGGGCGGGTTTTCCACTCGTGAAGACGGCGAATTGGCTCAACCATCTGGAGTTCGACTGGGACAGCCCCGTCTGGCGACACTGGCTGCGCGAGCTCATGAGGGAAAATCGCCTGATCCGCTACGACGAGCGGGGGAACGGCCTCTCCGACTGGAATGTCGCCGACCTGACGTTCGAAAGCTTCGTCGACGATCTGGAGACGGTGATCGAGAAAGCCGGGCTGGACCGGTTCGACCTCCTCGGGATCTCGCAGGGCGCCCCCGTGGCTATCGCTTATTCGCTCCGGCATCCGGGCCGGATCCGGCGCATGGTGCTGCTCGGCGGCTATGCGCGCGGATGGGCGTTGCGGCTTCGGGGCGACGACCTCGCCCGGCGCGAGGCGATGGTGACTCTGACTCAGACGGGCTGGGGGAGCGACAACCTCGCGTACCGGCAGATGTTCACCAACCTGTACATCCCCGGCGGGACTCCGGAGCAGCTCGGGTGGTGGAACGAGCTCCAGAAGATATCCACGACCCCCGCCAACGCCGTCCGGCTCCAGCAGGCGCTCGCCACTATCGACGTGTCTCATTTGCTGTCTCAGGTGACCGTGCCGACGCTCGTGGCGCATTCGAGGCACGACCAAATAATCAGTCTCGAGGCCGGCAAGGAGCTGGCGGCGGGCATTCCCGGCTCGCTGTTCGTCGAGCTGGACAGCGCCAATCACGTGCTTCTGGAACATGAAATGGCTTGGCCGCAGTTTCTCAACGCGACTCGGCGGTTTCTTCGTCACTGACCAGTCGGTCCGAGCCCGACGCAACGAGGCAGCGCGGGAGGCAGGCTCCTCTGCGTCGCGTCGTTGCGTGGTCTCTTCAATAAACTGGCGCCCAAGCGCGCCGGGGGAGAGGGCACGAGCGCTCGCCCCACAGCCTGACCTCGAAACCGCGAAACGCTGGACCCGTTCGCGAGTCTGGTATATACATGTATATCCGAAAGATGTATATCGATGACCATGCCTCAGACCCGAACCTTCAAGAGCGGCAACAGCGAGGCCGTGCGCCTACCTCAAGGTATCGGCTTTGGCGTCGGCGTGGCAGTCAACGTCGAGCGCGACGGCGACCGCGTTGTTATCACGCAGGCTCGCAATCCCGTGGAGGAGAAACGCAAGCTGATGGAGTTGGTCGAGACGCTTCGGGCATTGCCGCGCCCCGGGGAGGTGCAGGAACGCGAGCCTATCGAATTTCCTGAGCGCTACGGCCTCTAAGCCATGCCGCGCCTGCTCGACACCAGCGTCGCGATCCATCTGGGCGACAGCAATGCGCTCGTCGACCGCCTCGGTGAGTTGGGGGCTCGTCCTTCCCTCTCCGCCATCTCCCGTGTCGAACTGGAGAACGGGGTCTACCGCGATCCGCAATGGGCGGCGATCCGGCGGGCCACCCTGGACGCCATGCTCGACCAAATGGAGACGCTGGACTTCGACGGGGAGGCAATCGCCGCCTACCGCACCATCGTTTCGGCAGTCGGCTATAATCGTCGGAAGACGCTCGACCGCATGATCGCAGCGACGGCCCTCGCCCATGACCTAACGTTGATCACGCTCAACGGCGGCGATTTCGCCGATATACCGGGCCTCGATCTCGAAGTCTGGCCGACGCCCTAGCCGCGGCGTCGTCAAGGTTGGCGGCACCGGCCTCCCCTGCTAACGCCCGCCTCGAAATGACCGAACTTTCCAGAATCCGCAATTTCTCCATCATCGCTCACATCGATCACGGGAAGAGCACCCTGGCCGACCGGCTGATCCAGTCGACGGGCGGGCTCACCGAGCGGGAGATGACCAGCCAGGTGCTCGACAATATGGAGATCGAGCAGGAGCGCGGCATCACCATCAAGGCGCAGACGGTTCGGCTCGACTACAAGGCGAAGGACGGCGAGCATTACGTCCTCAACCTGATGGATACGCCCGGCCATGTCGACTTCGCCTACGAAGTGTCGCGCAGCCTCGCCGCTTGCGAGGGCGCCCTGCTCGTCGTCGACGCCGCGCAGGGGGTGGAGGCGCAGACGCTCGCCAACGTCTACCAGTCGATCGAGCACGACCATGAGATCGTCCCCGTCATCAACAAGATCGATCTGCCCGCGGCCGAGGTCGAGAAGGTCAGGAAGGAGATAGAGGATATCGTCGGCCTCCCCGCCACGGGCCATTGGACGGAAGGGGGGGCGGTCCTCACCTCCGCCAAGACCGGCATCGGGATCGCCGAGGTGCTGGAGGCGATCGTCACGAGAATACCCCCTCCGAAGGGAGATCGCGACGCACCGCTGAAGGCGATGCTGGTCGACTCATGGTACGACCCCTATCTCGGAGTCGTTATCCTCGTCCGGGTCATCGACGGCTCGATCCGAAAGGGCCAGAACGTCGCCTTCATGGCCGCGGGCACCACCCACCTGGTCGACCGGGTCGGCGCCTTCCGCCCCAAGATCGAGCAGCTCCCCGAGCTCGGCCCGGGCGAGATCGGATTCATCACCGCCCAGATCAAGGACATCACCGAGACCCGGGTCGGAGACACGATCACCGACGCGCGCCGGCCGGCGGCGGAGGCCCTGCCCGGCTTCAAGCTGGTCCAGCCCGTCGTCTTCTGCGGCCTGTTCCCGGTCGACGCCGCGGATTTCGAGAAATTGCGCGAAAGCATCTCCAAGCTGCGCCTCAACGACGCCAGCTTCAGCTTCGAGATGGAGACGTCCGCGGCATTGGGCTTCGGCTTCCGCTGCGGCTTCCTCGGCCTGCTCCACCTCGAGATCATCCAGGAGCGCCTCACCCGCGAATATGATCTCGACCTGATCACGACGGCGCCGAGCGTCATCTACAACATCCACCTCAGCCACTCGAAGGAGGACGCGTCCCGGGAGGGAGGGCTCGGCAAGGTCATCCAGCTCCACAACCCCGCCGACATGCCCGATCCGAACCGGATCGAGAGCATCGAGGAGCCGTGGATCGAGGCGACCATCTACGTCCCCGACGATTATCTCGGCCCCATCCTCAAGCTCTGCCAGGACCGGCGCGGGATCCAGAAGAACCTCACCTACGTCGCCGGCCGAGCCCAGCTCACCTACGAGCTCCCGCTCAACGAAGTGGTCTTCGACTTCTACGACCGCCTGAAGAGCATCAGCCGCGGCTACGCCTCGTTCGACTACCACCAGATCGGCCACCGCGAGGGCGACCTGGTCAAGATGAACATCCTCGTCAACAACGAGCCGGTGGACGCCCTGAGCATGATCGTCCACCGCGCCGCGGCGGAAGTGCGCGGCCGCCACATGTGCGAGCGCCTCAAGGACCTGATCCCCAGGCACCTCTTCAAGATCCCGATCCAGGCCGCCATCGGAGGCAAGGTCATCGCGAGGGAGACGATCGCGGCGCTGCGCAAGGACGTCACGGCGAAGTGCTACGGCGGCGATATTTCGCGGAAGAAGAAGCTTCTGGACAAGCAGAAGGAAGGCAAGGCCCGAATGCGCGAATATGGCAGCGTGCGAATCCCGCAGGAGGCGTTCATCGCGGCGCTTCGGATGGGGGAGGAGTAGAGGCCCGTTCGCGACCGGCGTAGAGGACAGTGTCGATGATCACCACGTCGCCATCAATTCGATACAAAATGGTGGCCCTCCGCTCGAACGCAGTCGAGCGGACGCCCGAGCCGAACTCTTCGCGCATCCGGCCGCGTCGGGGAAAGTCGCTGAGCCGGCGGCAATGCGCTTCAATCCGCCGTACATAGGCCTCGCCGACCTCCTCGTCCGATCGATCGCCTATCCAGTCGGCAATGCGCTTGAGGTCGGCAATGGCGGGCTTGCTGAAGCGAACTCTAATCGCCACCTCTCCGGGCGGCACGCCGCCGCTCGATATGGGCATAAACCTCGGCGAAGGCCTCTTCGGCGGGAACCGAAGGGCGCGGATCGTCGATCGACTCCCGAATCTTTCGGCGAACGAAGGCCTGCCACTCGGGATCGTCCTCGTCGATGGGCGGGAGGATGCGGTCCCACTCGGCTTCGGTCAGGCCTGTCGGCGGGGCTGCAGCGCCCAACGGCGGCTCTTGATTGTCCTCGCTCTCGGGGCCGAGGCCCGGCGGACGGCGGTCCATGTGCGTCTCCGATCAGGCACAATTTTATGGGACACGCAGCCCGGGGGCAAGGCGCCGCGAAGGCGTATCCGAACTTAGTTTTTGGCTTCGCGCTTCAGCCGTTCCTCGTGCATTTCCTGCAAGTGCCGGCGGACCTCTTCCGCCGGGATGGAAGGGCGCGGGTCGTCGAGGGACTCGCGGACCTTGCGCCGCACATAGGCCTGCCATTCGGGGTCGTCCTCGTCGATCGGGGGGAGGATGCGGTCCCACTCGGCTTCCGCAAGGTCGCCGGGCGGGGCTGCGGCCCCGGGCGGCGGCTCTTCATTTTCATCGCTCTCGGGGTCGGGGCCCGGTGGACGGCGGTGCATGTGCATCTCCGATTGGGGGTGATTTTACGCGGCCGGCGGGGGAGCGGCAAGGAGGCGCGAGGGCGTATCCGAACTTAGTATGAAACGCGCACCTTGTTGGCGCAGCGGTCCATCTCCGCTATGATGGCGGAAATGAATGAGCACTCAGCTCTCGTCTCGGAGTTCGACACTCCGGAAGAGGCTGCCGCCTATGAGAAGTGGGTGGTGGACAAGGTGGCGTCCCTGGCGGACGAACGGCCGAGCATCCCTCACGACGACGTGATGGCCGAGATGCGGGCGATCATCGAGCGCAAGGGCAGACCCGCCGAACCCTGTTGAAGCTCGTCTGGCGGCCTTCGGCTCGCCACGACCTCAGAAACGTCATCACTTATATCTCAGTAATGGCTTCTAAAACACCACAGCACGATGGATAAGGTGAGTGGAATGGAAAGTTTTTTCAAAGAGATTTAACAACTCACGCGTGAACCGATGGCCTTCATTCTTTAGCTCTCGAAACAACTCATCCGATCTTTGTGAAGGACTTAGTTCCTTCAGGTGGTTTCTAACACTCTCCTGCTCAAGCTTGTCGAGAAACTGATCGTACAACTCCATAACTCGTCGAGACTCGACTTCACCAGCCACACTCGCAATCCGCTCGATAACTGGCAGTTCAAAGTATTCGTCTAGAAAAACTATTTTTCGATTTTGACTTCTGTCAGCGGTCATTGCTACGCCAAAGAGACCACTAGCGTACATAAGCTTCCGCGAGTACATCAGCTTAATGTTTCTTAGACCCCAGTCTTTGCCCTCTTCAGCAGTTTTAAACGCATAGTCGACAGTAATGGTTCGCCAATAGCGGATAATGTCGTTAAGCAGGAATAGTGCCAACTGATGATCCTTGGGAGGTGTCGCCATCACATACTTTTCGATGAGCGACCTCCGCAGCGAGCGGAAACTTTCTTCACCGCAGCACAGCCAATCCCCCTCTAGCAAAAGCAGTATTCGTCGCGTGATCGCCTTGTTCGTGTCATCGTTCCCGCCGACGTTGCGAAGGAGGTCTGCGCCGGTGATGTGCCCTCCGAATGGCCCCCCCAGGCCGGGCTCAATGGGGACATGCTTAGAGATCGCTTCCCGGATAGCTGCAGCACACGGGGGCTCCTCTGCCGGTTCATCCCCCTCCACGACGAGCAGGT
>DASQZF010000130.1:0-3032 GCA_035638835.1 Allosphingosinicella sp.
ATCGACATGGCCACGTTGGAGCAACCAGCCGAATGACCCCGGAGAGCCTTGCCGCGCTGCACACGGCCCACGCGGCCGACCCCCATGCCTTCTGGCTGGAACAGGCGCGGCGGCTCGACTGGATCCGCTTCCCGACAAAGACCGGCGACTGGTCGTTCGATGCCGACGATTTCCACATTCGCTGGTATGAGGACGGTATCCTCAACCTGTCGGCCAATTGCCTCGATCGCCACCTGCCGCACCGCGCCAATGACACGGCATTGGTGTTCGAGCCCGACGAGCCCGGCACCGGCCATGCCGTCACTTATGCGCAGCTCCACGCCGACACCTGCCGGATGGCCAATCTCCTGAAGGAGCGCGGAGTCGCAAAGGGCGACCGGGTGATGATCTACCTGCCGATGATCCCCGAAGCGGCCGCGGCGATGCTCGCCTGTGCCCGCATCGGCGCGGTCCATTCGGTGGTGTTCGGCGGCTTCTCCCCCGAAAGCCTCGCCGGCCGGATCGAGGATTGCGGAGCGCGTATCGTCATCACCGCCGACGAGGGTCTGCGCGCCGGCAAGCACATCCCCCTGAAGGCCAATGTCGACGCCGCCTGCGCCATGGCGGGGACCATCGACACCGTCGTCATGGTCACCCGCACCGGCGCGGACGTGCCCATGACGGAAGGCCGCGACCTGCGCTGGGAAGGCGAGCGCGATCGCCTCTCCCCCACCTGCCCGCCCGAACCGATGGCCGCCGAGGACCCGCTGTTCATCCTCTACACCTCGGGTTCGACCGGAAAGCCCAAGGGCGTAGTCCACACCACCGCCGGCTACGCCGTATGGGTCGCGACGACCTTCGACTGGGTGTTCGAGCCAAAAGGAGCCCCCTCAGTCGGCTCCCCCGACAGCTCCCCCAGGTTCCCGGGGGAGCGGCCATCCTTGCTCCTCCCCGGGGAACCTGGGGGAGGTGGCACCGTAGGTGACGGAGGGGGCTCGGCGACAGACCTCTTCTGGTGCACCGCCGACATCGGCTGGATCACCGGCCACAGCTACACCCTCTATGGCCCGCTCATGGCTGGCGTCCCCACCGTCATGTTCGACGGAGTCCCCACCTACCCCGACGCGTCGCGCCTGTGGGAGACGATCGAGCGCCTCGGCGTCACCATCCTCTACACCGCCCCCACCGCCATCCGCGCGCTGATGCGCGAAGGCGACGGCCCGGTCCGCAGACATGCACGGGCCAGCCTGCGCCTCCTCGGTACCGTCGGCGAGCCGATCAATCCCGAGGCGTGGCGCTGGTATCACGAGGTCGTCGGTGAGCAGCGCCTCGCGATCGTCGATACCTGGTGGCAGACCGAGACGGGCGGCGTCCTGATGACCCCGCTCCCGCAAGCGACCAGCATGAAGCCCGGCAGCGCGACGCAGCCCCTGCCCGGCATCGGCGCGAAACTGGTCGATGCCGACGGCCTCACCCTCGACGGCGCGACCAGTGGCAATCTTTGCCTCACCGCTTCCTGGCCTGGGCAGATGCGGACCGTCTGGGGCGACCATGCCCGCTTCATCGACACCTATTTCCGCACCTATGCCGGCCATTATTTCACCGGTGACGGCTGCCGCCGGGACGAGAACGGCGACTATTGGATCACCGGCCGGGTCGACGACGTCATCAATGTCTCGGGCCACCGCATCGGCACTGCGGAAGTCGAAAGCGCGCTCGTCGCCCATCCCAAGGTCGCCGAGGCCGCCGTGGTCGGCGCCCCGCACGACCTCAAGGGCCAGGCGATCCACGCCTTCGTCACGCTGCTCGCTGGCGAGACTGGCTCGCCCGAATTGCTTCAGGAACTCAACGCCGAGGTTCGCCGCCACATCGGCGCGCTCGCCATCCCCGAACGTATCCAGTTCGCCCCCGGCCTGCCCAAGACCCGCTCGGGCAAGATCATGCGCCGCATCCTCCGCAAGATCGCCGAAGGCGACCTCGACGCGCTCGGCGACATCAGCACGCTGGCCGATCCCGGCGTGGTGGACGAGCTCGTCCGTGGACGTTGATCGAAAGGGCGTCGTCCCGGCGAAGGCCGGGACCTCAGGCGATGGAGCGATGAAATCAAAGGTCCCGGCCTTCGCCGGGACGACGCTCGCAGCCCTCCTCCTGACCGCCTGCTCCACCACCAGCGACCTCCCCGCCGGTCCCGCCCCTTTCGACCCGATCGCCTTCTTCACCGGCGTCACCAACGGCGAGGGCAGCCTCGACACCCTTATTGCCAGCCCGGTCCCCGTCACCGTCTCCAGCCTCGGCTTGCGCGAGCATGGCGGCCTCAAGCTCATTCAGCGCATCACCGAGGGCGACAAGCCGCTTCGGGTCCGCACCTGGACGATGAAGCCTGTCGGTCGGGGACGCTATACCGGAACCCTCACCGACGCCGAGGGACCGGTCTCGATCCTGGTCGATGGGCCGCGGGCCGATATTGCCTACGTCACTCCGTCCGGCCTCCGCATCCGCCAGCAACTCGCCCTTCAATCCGACGGCGTGACCGTTCTCAATCGCCTCACCGCGCACAAATACGGCGTCCGCCTCGCCCTGCTCGACGAGACAATTCGCAAGTAGCGCCCGCCTAGCTTTCGCCGCACTTTTCCCCTAACGGCCTCGCTCCCCATGGCCACCGTCCTCCCCTCCCCGCCGCGCATCGGCATGGTTTCGCTCGGCTGCCCGAAGAACCTCGTCGACAGCGAGCGGATCCTCGGCCAGCTGCGCTCCGACGGCTATCAGATGAGCGCCGATTACGCCGGCGCCGACGTCGTCCTGGTCAACACCTGCGGCTTCCTCGATTCGGCCAAGGAGGAAAGCCTCGAGGCGATCGGCGAGGCGCTGGCCGAAAACGGCCGGGTGATCGTCACCGGCTGCATGGGCCGCGAGGCCGAGGTCATCCGCGCCCGCTTCCCGAACGTCCTCGCGATCACCGGCGCCCATGCCTATGAGGACGTCGTCGCCGCGGTCCACGAGGCTGCTCCGGCACCCCGCTCGCCCTATCTCGATCTCGTCCCCCAAGCGATGCC
>DASQZF010000131.1:0-23464 GCA_035638835.1 Allosphingosinicella sp.
CCGCCGGATCGTCACCCTCGCCACCGAGCATGCCGCCGTCCTCGACACGGTCCACTATCTCGCGGGCCTGGGCTTCGACCTCGAGCTCCTCCCAATCGCCCCCGACGGCCTCGTCGATCCTGCCGCCGTCGAGGCCGCTCTCGCCAAGCCCACCGGCCTCATTGCCGCAATGCTCGTCAACAACGAGATCGGAGTCATCCAGCCGGTTGCCCGGATCGGCGCCCTGGCCCGAGCCGCCGGCGCCCTTTTCCTCTGCGACGCCGTACAGGGCTTCGGCAGGGCACCGCTCCCCCTCGACGGCTGCGACCTCGTCGCCGTCTCCGCCCACAAAGTGCATGGGCCGAAGGGGATCGGCGCTTTGTGGGTGCGGGCCGGGGTCGAGCTCGACCCGCTTCTCCATGGCGGCGGCCAGGAAGGCGGGCTTCGCTCCGGGACCCTCTCTCCCGCTCTGTGCGCCGGCTTCGGCGAGGCGGCCCGGCTCATGGTGGAGCGCGGCGCCAGGGATCGCGATCATGTCGAGCGTCTGTGGGGCAAAGCGCTGGAGCTGATGTCCGGCTGGACCCTCAACGGTTCCGCCGGGCAGCGCTATCACGGAAATCTCAACATTCGCCGGGGCGGGGTCGATGCCGCCCGGCTCATTTCCGAGCTTCGGCCCATCGCCTTTTCCGCCGGCTCCGCCTGCGCCAGCGGCTCGGGCCGGCCGAGTCACGTCCTCGCCGCGCTCGGCCTCGCCGACCGCCAGGCGCGCTCCAGCCTCCGCTTTGGCTTCGGCCGCTACACGAGCGAGGCGCAGCTGGACGAGGCTTTGACCCTGGTCGACTCCGCGGCCAACCGCCAGCCGGGCTTCGCACAATGACCATCGTCCGATTCATCTCCGCCGACGGCAACCACATCCAGCAGGTGACGGGCGCACCGGGCGAGCGGCTGCTCGACCTCGCCCAGTCGCACGGCCAGCCGCTCGAGGGGACGTGCGAGGGCCAGATGGCCTGCTCGACCTGCCACGTCATCGTCGCCGCCGAGGATTTCGCGAAGCTTGCCCGAGCCAGCGAGGAGGAGGAGGACCTGCTCGACCTCGCGCGGCACGTCACCCGGACTTCGCGCCTCGCCTGTCAGATCCATTTGAGCGAGGCCTTAGAAAATCTGACGGTGCGGATGCCCGGCGGCTCTCATAACATGCAGGGACGATGATAGACCGCCGAACCTTCCTCGCCGCGAGCGCCGGAGCCGCCCTCGCCGCCGGCTGCCGGGCCGCCGCCCCCGCCAGGGACTCCGCTCCCGCCCAGCTCGCAGTCGACGCCCGGAAGCGCTTCGAGGCGATCCGGGCCACGCTCGGGCCCGGCGGCCGACTGGGAGTCGCCGCCATCGACACCGGATCGGGCCGCGAGCTTCGCTTCGACGCCGGTTCGCGTTATTCCATGGCGTCGACCTTCAAGTTCCCGCTCGCCGCGGCGGTTCTCGCCCTGGCCGACGGGGGAGCGCTCTCGCTCGAGGACAAGCTGCCCATTCCGCCGGGTCCGCTGCTCGACAATTCGCCGGGGGTCGAGAGGTATCGGGCCGAGGGAAGCCTGTCGGTGGTCCGGCTCTGCTCGGCCATCGTCGAGCTCAGCGACAACAGCGCGGCCAACATGCTCCTTCGCCGGATCGGCGGGCCGGAGGCGCTCACCCGGTTCATCCGCAGCTGCGGCGACGAGGTCACCCGGCTCGACCGCTTCGAGATGGAGCTGAACTCGAACCTCCCCGGCGACCCGCGCGACACCACGAGCCCGGCGGCGATGGCGGGCCTCGCCCGCACCCTGGTCCTCGGCGACGTCCTGACGGAGCAGTCGCGCCGGCATCTCTCCACCTGGCTGACCAAGGCGGTCCCGGGGCCCGACCGCCTCAAGGCGGGTCTCCCGTCGCCGCCCTGGCTGGTCGGCCACAAGACCGGCACCGGCGCCAACGGGGCGGTCAACGACGTCGCGATCGCCTGGCGCTCGGGCAAGCCTCCAATCGTCATCGCCAGCTACCAGAGCGGCGGCACCGCCGAACGCCCGGCCCGCGCCGCCGCCCACGCCGCGGTAGGCCGGCTGGTGGCGGAAATGCTGGGCTAGTCCCGTCATTGCGAGCGTAGCGAAGCAATCCAGTACGGCCTTCGATACCCGCTGGATTGCTTCGTCGCTTCGCTCCTCGCAATGACGGCTAACATCTTGCGCGAATCCGCCATTCCCCCCATATGCGCCGCGGGAGTCGGACGGACGGCGCTCTCGCCAACCCGGTCAGATCCGGAAGGAAGCAGCCGTAACGAGTTCAAGCGCCGGGTCGTTTCCGGCTCCCACTTTCCCTCCCGTTCGCCCCGAGCCTGTCGAAGGGCAATCTTTGCTTTGAGCGGAGGGGAAGGGTTGGGCTTCGACAGGCTCAGCCCGAACGGTTAGAGTCGATCCATGGCATCCGAATCCCCCGACGACTCCCCAGGCTTCGGCCTCGCCCTCGGCCTCGACGAGCCGGCCCGGCCTGCCAAGTCGCAGCCCTACCGGGTTCTCGCCCGCAAATACCGGCCGCAAAGCTTCGCCGAGCTGATCGGCCAGGACGCCATGGTCCGCACCCTCGGCAACGCGATCGAGCGCGACCGCCTCGCCCACGCCTTCCTGCTCACCGGAGTGCGGGGGGTCGGCAAGACCTCCACTGCCCGGCTCATCGCCAAGGCCCTGAACTGCATCGGGCCGGACGGGCAGGGGGGACCGACCATCGCCCCCTGCGGGATTTGCGAGCCGTGCCGCGCGATCGCCGAGGGACGCCATATCGACGTGGTCGAGATGGACGCGGCAAGTCATACCGGAGTGGACGACGTCCGCGAGATCATCGAGGCGGTTCGCTATTCGGCGGTCTCGGCGCGCTACAAGGTCTACATCATCGACGAAGTCCATATGCTCTCCAAGAACGCGTTCAACGCGCTTCTCAAGACATTGGAAGAACCCCCTCAACACGTTAAGTTTCTTTTCGCGACGACCGAGGTGAACAAGGTCCCGGTCACGGTCCTCTCGCGCTGCCAGCGCTTCGACCTGAGGCGGATCCCGGCGGAGAAGCTCGCCGCCCATTTCGGCGAGGTGGCGGGCAAGGAAGGGGTGGAGGTCGAGCCCGAGGCGCTCGCGCTCATCGCCCGGGCCTCGGAGGGCTCGGCCCGCGACGGCCTCTCGATCCTCGACCAGGCCATCGCCCACGGCCCCGGCGGAGTCAGCGCCGAGCAGGTGCGGACCATGCTCGGCCTGTCGGACCGCGGCGCGATCCGTCGTCTGCTGGGTATATTGCTCAGCGGCGACGCCCGCTCGGCGCTCGCCATCCTTCGCGACCAGTACGATCTCGGGGTCGAGCCCAATGCCGTGCTCCGCGGGTTGCTCGAGAGCGTCCACGGCATCACCCGCGCCAAGGTGGGCGGGGCCGACGACGCGGCCCAGTCGGCCGAGGAGCGCGAAGCCTATTCCGAATGGGCGGGCCGGCTCTCTTACGCCGCGGTCCACCGCCTCTGGCAGCTGCTCCTCAAGGGGCTTGCCGAGGTTCATTCGGCGCCGATGCCCCTCGAGGCCTCCGAGATGGCGCTCCTCCGCGTGATCCACGCCTCCGAGCTTCCCGATCCCGGAGCCTTGATCGAGAAGCTTGCGGGCGGCGAGGCTGCTCCGGCGCGCGCCGCCGCGTCCTCGGCTCCCGTCGGCCCCGCCGCCATGCCCTCGACCTTCCGCGACATGGTCGACACGCTCGAGGCCAAGGGCCGCCGCCATCTCGCCCAGCAGCTCCACGATTACGCCCGGCCGATCGTCTACGCGCCGCCCGAGCTCGTCCTGAGCCTGACGGGCCCGATCGCGACCCGCGACCTCGCGCTTGCGCTGAAGGAGGCGACCGGCCGGTCCTGGCAGGTCCGGACCGAGGACGAAGGCGGAGAGCCGACCCTTCAGGAGCAGGAGCAGGCGGCCAGGCAGGCCGAGGAGCAGGCCGTGCTCGAAACTCCCCTGGTCAAAGCCGCGTTGGAGGCCTTTCCGGGGGCGGAGCTCGCCCGCTACAATCTCGATGAACAACGGAGCGCTTAGACAATGCCCGATTTCGATGAAATCATGAAAATGGCCCAGAATGCCCAGGCCGGGCTGATGAAGGCGCAGGAGGGGCTCGACCAGATCGAGGTCGAGGGCCTTTCGGGCGGCGGCCTGGTCAAGATCCGGGCCACCGCCAAGGGCCGGATCATTTCGGTCGACCTCGACGAGAGCCTGCTCGTGCCGAGCGAGAAGCAGATGGTCGAGGACCTCGTCGCCGCGGCGATCAACGACGCCCGGATGAAGGCCGACCAGGCGGCCCAGACCGAGATGTCGAAGATGACCGCCGGCCTCCAGCTCCCGCCCGGCTTCAAGATGCCGTTCTGAGGACTCCCCTCCCTGGAAGGGAGGGGCTGGGGGTGGGTCCGCCGAAGGCGGCCGAAACTCCAACGTCCTGAAAGTCTCGCTACGCTCGCCTGCCCACCCCCGACCCCTCCCTTCCAGGGAGGGGAGGTCAGATGGCGTTCCCCTCCTGCGCAGCCTCGGGCTCAGGTGCAGGCATGGCTTCAGGCTCCGGCTCGGCGGCGGGTTCCGGCCCGGCCGCGGGCTCCGCCGGAGCCTGCTCATATTCCTCGCCCGGAAGCGCCACCGGCGCCGGCGCGGCCTTCGCCTTGGGCGCCGCCTTCCTTTTCACGGGCGCTGCGGGCTCCCGCTCCTCCGCGGCCCTCCCGCCCTCGAAGACGCAGCCGTCCAGCCCGTCGCGCGCCACCACGCCGATCCGCGCCGCGATGGCGTTGCCGTAGCGCCGGGTGAAGCCCTTGGGCGCGGTCGCCCCGCGCTGCTTGGGCAAGGGCAGGATCGCAGCGATCCGGGCCGCCTCGACCCGGCTCATGACGCTGGCGTCATGGTCGAAGTAACGGAGCGCTCCGGCATTGACTCCGTAGGTGCCGATTCCGGTCTCGGCGATGTTGAGATAGACCTCCATGATCCGCCGCTTGCCCCACATATTCTCGATGAGCAGGGTGAACCAGGCCTCCAGGCCCTTGCGGAAATAGCCGCCACCCTGCCACAGGAAGGCGTTCTTCGCCGTCTGCTGGCTGATCGTGGAGCCGCCGCGGACGACCGAGCCGCCCTTTGCGTTGCGCCGCATCGCCGCTGCGATCGCGTCCTGGTCGAAGCCCCAATGCGCGCAATATTTGCTGTCTTCGGCCGCGATCGCCGCCCGGACCGCGTCGCGGTCGATCCGCTCCAGGCTCATCCACTCGCGCGAGAGATGGCGGCCGCTCAGCCGGTCGCCCAGCATGGTGAAGGTGATCGGAGGGTTCACGAAGCGATAGGCCAGCACCCAGGCCAGGCTGAGCAGGACGAAGAGGAGGACGGCCGAGATCGTCCAAAGGAGGATTCGGCCGAACCAGCCCCGCTTCTTCGCTCTCACTCGGGGCATCAGAGTGTGGAAAAGAGAATAAGGCTTCTCATCCCGTCATTGCGAGGAGCCCTTCGACGCCGCCTGCGGCGGCGCTCAGGATACACTGCCGCTTCGCGGAAGCGACGAAGCAATCCAGTCTCTGCCCGAGGCCGCACTGGATTGCTTCGCTTCGCTCGCAATGACGGTGTCAGCTCGCCGGGAGCAGCCGCCGCTCGCCGGCCAGGCCCATAAGCGCCTTCTGGAGCTTCTCGAACGCCCGGACCTCGATCTGCCGGATGCGCTCGCGGCTGACGTCGTAGACCTGGCTCAGCTCCTCGAGGGTCTTGGGCTCGTCGGTCAGCCGCCGCTCGGTGAGGATATGCTTCTCGCGCTCGTTGAGGGCCTGCATCGCCTCGACCAGCAGCTCGTGCCTTACCTGGCTCTCCTGGGCGTCGGCGACCCGCTCGTCCTGAAGCGGATCGGTGTCGACCAGCCAATCCTGCCACTGGCCATCGCCTTCCTCGCGCAGCGAGACGTTGAGCGAGGTGTCCCCGCCCATCGACATCCGCCGGTTCATCGAGATGACGTCTTCTTCGCTGACGCCGAGATCGGTGGCGATCTTGGTGACGTCGGCGGGCTTCAGGTCGCCATCCTCGAACGCTTCGATCTGGTTCTTCATCCGGCGAAGGTTGAAGAACAGCTTCTTCTGCGCCGCGGTGGTGCCCATCTTCACGAGGCTCCACGAACGCAGGATATATTCCTGGATCGAGGCGCGGATCCACCACATCGCATAGGTGGCGAGGCGGAAGCCCCGGTCCGGCTCGAACTTCTTGACGCCCTGCATCAGGCCGATATTGCCTTCGGAGATGAGCTCGGCCGTCGGCAGGCCGTAGCCGCGATAGCCCATGGCGATCTTCGCGACGAGGCGGAGGTGCGAGTTGACCAGCTTGGCCGCCGCATCCGTGTCCTGATGCTCGGTCCAGCGCTTGGCCAGCATGAACTCTTCCTCGGGGGCGAGGATCGGGAATTTCTTGATCTCGGCGAGATAGCGGTTGAGGCCCGCCTCGCCGCTCATGGCGGGAATCGTCGCTACGCCTTTACCGCTAGCCATCTTCTTCACTCACTCCCTGGTATCCGACTGCTTTTGATTTTGCCGGGACCGCCGCCCTTATACCGCCAGCGCGCTTAACAGTTGCTGCATATCCGACGGAGCGTCGCTTTTGAACGACAAGGACGCCGATGTCACGGGGTGGATGAACCCGAGCTCCGCCGCATGCAGAGCCTGCCGTTCAAAACCCAGCTTTTTCAATAACTCGCGATGGGCCGTTCGGGTCCGCCCATAGGCCGGATCGCCGAGCAGCGGATTGCCGATCGAGGTCATGTGGACCCGGACCTGGTGGGTCCGGCCGGTTTCGAGTCGGCATTCGACCTGGGCCGCCTCCCGCAAGGGCCCGACGACCCGATAGTGAGTCACCGCCCTCTTGCCCCGATTCCCTTCGACGATCGCCATCTTCTGGCGGTTGGCGGAGGAGCGGGCGAGCGGGGCGTCGATGGTCCCCGCCGGCGGGTTCGGCATCCCGGCGACGACCGCCAGATAGCGGCGGTCGATGCTGTGGCGGGCGAACTGCGCCGCAAGCCCCTCATGCGCCCGGTCCGTCTTTGCGACCACCAGAAGGCCCGAAGTGCCCTTGTCGATCCGGTGGACGATCCCCGGCCGGGCGACCCCGCCGATCCCGGACAGCCGGCCGGCGCAATGGTGGAGAAGGGCGTTGACCATCGTCCCGTCGAAATTCCCGGCCGCGGGATGGACGACCATTCCCGCCGGCTTGTCGACGACGAGAAGGTGATCGTCCTCGAAGACGATGTCGAGCGCGATGTCCTGGGCCTCGTTATGGGCCTGGGTCGGCTCCGGGACGACGACCTGGTAGGCGCCGGCGATCGCCTTCGTCGCAGGATCGCGAACCAGGCCGGCGGGGCCGGTCACCCGGCCGCTCGAGATCAGCGCCTTCAGCCGCTCGCGCGACAAGGCCGGGTGCGCGGCGGCGAGCGCCCGGTCGAGACGCTGACCGGCGGCATCGGGGGCGATCGTGGCGGTGATGTTCGACTCCCCCCGGGTCATTCCGGATCCGATGTGGCGATGATATGGCGGATATCAAGCACCGGCTCTGACACCCGCACCGTTCGCCCTGAGCCTGTCGAAGGGCCTTCCCTTTCTATCCTTCTGGATCTCGGTGAAGAAAGAGGCTTCGACAGGCTCAGCCCGAACGGTTGAATATCTCGGCCAGAACGGGGGAAGCCGCCCCTTGCAACCGCTCCCCTGTGCCGCCAATAGGGGCCAAACCGGCTCGACAGGGGCAGCAATCGCCATGAAATCCCACGAATTTGCGAGCCTCCTCTGCTCCCGGCTCTGCCACGACCTGCTGAGCCCGGTCGGAGCGCTCAACAACGGAATCGAGCTTCTCGCCGACGAGCACGATCCCGAGATGCGCGCGCGCTGCATGGATCTGCTCGGCGAAAGCGCCCGGGCCAGCGCCAACAAGCTCAAATTCTTCCGCCTGGCCTTCGGCGCCGCCGGCGGCTTCGGAGACGAAGTCGATACGCGCGAGGCGAGGGTGGCGATCGAAGGCCTGTTCGGAGGCGACGGGCGAATCCAGCTCGGCTGGATCGTCGACGAGCCGACGATGAGCAAGAGGGCCCTCAAGGTCCTCCTCAACCTCGTCCTCATCGCCGGCGACGCTTTGGTCCGCGGCGGCCGGCTCGACGTCGGGGCCGAGAAGCATGGCGGCGGAGTCGACATCGTCGTCCGCGCCGACGGCCCCCGCATCGTCCTCGACCCGGAATTGAAGCGCGCCCTTCTCGGCGATCTCGCCGAGGACGCCATCGCCCCGCGCGGCGCCGCCGCCTGGCTGGTCCACTGCCTCCTCGCCGACTGCGGCGGCGAGGTCCAGGTCGCCGACCAGGAGGAGGGGGTGCTTCTCATCGGGGCCTCGATCCCCTCGGCCTAAACTCCCCTCCCTGGAAGGGAGGGGTAGGGGGTGGGTAGGCGAGCGAAGCGAGACTTCTTTGCTGGCTCGGAGTTTCGGCCGCCTTCGGCGGACCCACCCCCAGCCCCTCCCTTGACAGGGAGGGGAGCAACTGCCGCGCGAGTAAACCCCTCCTTAACCAACCGTCCCTAATCCTCCTCCGACGCGATTGCGGCGGGGCCACGTGGACGATCTCATCAACGATTTCATCGCCGAGACCCGCGAGATGCTCGAAGCGCTCTCGGGGGAGATCGTCGCCTGGGAGGCCATGCCCGACGACCGGGCCCGCCTCGACGAGATTTTCCGCTTCGTCCATACCGTCAAGGGCAATAGCGGCTTCTTCGATCTGCCCAGGATCCGGGCGCTCAGCCATGCCGCCGAGGACGCCCTGTCGGCGGTTCGCTCCGGAGCAAGGAACGCCGACGCGCGGCTGGTCAGCGCCGTGCTCGCGATCATCGACCGGCTCGCCGAGCTGGTCGATGCGCTCGAGACCGGCGAGGCCCTGGCGAGCGCCGACGACAGCGCCCTGATCGGCGCCCTGTCGGCGCAGGGGCCTTCCGAAACGGCCGAGGCCGAAGCCGCTCCGGCCCACTCCTCCGCCCGCGCCTCGAGCCGAACCGTCCGGCTGCCCGTCGAGCTTCTCGACCGGATGATGAGCGGCGTCTCCGACCTCGTCCTCGCCCGCAACGAGCTTTCCCGCCGGATCCGGGCCAGCGGCGACACCGAGATGTTGGCCGCCTTCGACCGGGTCTCGGTCACGGTCGCCGATCTTCGCGACTCGATCACCCGGACCCGGATGCAGAGGATCGACAACCTCTTCGCGCCGCTGCCCCGAATGGTCCGCGACGTCTGCGGCCAGACCGGCAAGCTGGTCGCCCTCGAGATCGACGGCGGCGACGTCGAGATCGATCGCGAGATGCTCGAGATGATCCGCGATCCGCTCACGCACATCATCCGAAACGCGATCGACCACGGCATCGAGAGCCCGGCCGAGCGCCGGCGCGCGGGCAAGAAGGAGACGGGCTGCCTCCGGGTCTGCGCCCGCCAGGCCGGCAACCAGATCCTCCTCGAAATCGCCGACGACGGCGCGGGCATCGACGGCGACAAGCTGGTCAACCGTGCGGTCGCCGCCGGAGTTGTGACCGCCGAACGGGCGGACCGGCTGACCGAGGCGGAGAAGCACGCTTTGGTCTTCGAGGCGGGGCTCTCCACCGCCGCCCAGGTGACCGACCTTTCCGGACGCGGGGTCGGGATGGATGTCGTCAGAGCCAATGTCGAGCGGATCGGCGGAATCGTGGAGATCGAAAGCCGGGCGGGGCAGGGGGTCGTCCTCACCTTGAGGGTCCCGCTCACCCTCACCATCATCCCGGCTCTGACCGTCGTCGCGGACGGCCAGGTCTATGCGATTCCGCGCTCGGCGATCGAGGAGATCGTCCGGGTCAAGGGCGGCTCGGTCCGGGTCGAGTCGGTCGGCGGGGCGGCCTTCGCCACCGTCCGCGGCCGCCGCCTTCCGCTCGTCCATCTCCGCCATTCGCTCGGCCGCCCGCCTTGCCCTGACCCGACCGGGCAGAGCCTGGTCCTTCTCAGGCCCGCCGGGGCGGACCTCTACGCGCTGGCGGTGGACGACATCCACGACCATGAGGAGCTGGTGGTGAAGCCGGCCGCGCCCGCGGTGATGGCGGCCGGCCTCTACGCCGGGACCACCATCGCCGACGACGGCAAGCCGGTGCTACTGCTCGATCCGCCGGGGATCGCCGCCAAAGCGGGGCTCGCGCTCCACCGGCGAAGCGCTTCTGGCGAGGCCGTCCCGGCGCCGGCGCCGGAGGCCGCTTCCGGCCCGGCCGCCCTGCTGTTCAGGACCCTCGCGGGCGCAATGCGCCTGGTCCCGGTCGCAGCCGTCCAGCGCATCGAGGACGTTCGCCCCGAAGCCGTCCAGCTCAGCGCCGGCCGGCTCCACGTCGCGCTCGGCGAGACCCTGCTTCCGCTGGAGGGCTGCGGCCTCTCCGCGCCGGACCGGCCGATGCGGCTGCTCCGGCTCAGCGACGGCCGGAGCGAGGTCGCCTATGGATTCGCCGACGTCGTCGACATCCTTCCACTCCCCGAGGAGCTGATCCCGGCGAGCGAGCCGGGCGAGGTTCGAGGCGTGGTCCTGATCGGCGGCGAGCAGGCCGAATTGCTCGACCTGCACTGGCTCTTCGCGCGCCAAGCCGGCCGTCCGGCGGGGGCGGCCGCCAGGCCCGTCTGCGCCATCCCGGCCGGCGATCCCTTCATGGACGCGATCCTTCGTCCGCTCGTCGAAAGCGCCGGCTATTCGGTCGTCGCGGCCGGCGCTCCGGGAAGCGAGTTCGCCTCGATCGTCATCGCAAGCGCCGAGGCGGACGAGGTCGCGCCTACCCCGGGCGCCCGGCTGGTCCGGGTTCGAGCTTCGGCCGAGGGGGAAGGGGACAGCGTCCACCGCTACGACCGCGACGCCCTGCTCGCCGCTCTCGCCGGCGATTCCCAGCCCAAAAGGAGGCGCCGCCGTGGCTGAGCTCCTGCTCATCGTCAGGATCGCCGGCGAGCGGATCGCCTTGCCCGCCGCCGACGTCGAATCGGTCGTCGAGATCGAGGCCCTGACCCCGGTCCCCGGAGCCGCCGGCCATGTCGCCGGCCTCGCCGCACTGCGCAGCCGGGTGCTGACCGTGATCGATTGCCTAGCCTCGCTCGATCCTACGCGCCGGCTTCCCGACGACGCCGCCGAAGCGGTCATGGCGGTGGTCGACGGCCATCCCTACGCCCTTCTGGTCGAGGCGGTGGAGGACGTGGTCGAAGCGAGTGGGGAGCGCCAGCCGGCGGCGGCGTCGCTGGCCGGCGGATGGCGCCGGATCGGCCGGGCCACGATCGAGGCGGAAGGGGACCTGCTGCTCCTGGCCGACGTCGAGGCCCTGATCGCGGGCCCGGCGCGGGAGGCGGCGTGAGCTTAAAACGCCGGTTAACTTATTGCGGCTAGGTTGCGGCGGCGAGCAGGAGCGAGGCCAGGGATGAAGAGCTGTCTTGTAGTCGACGATTCGAAGGTGATCCGAAAGGTCGCCCGGCACATATTGGAGACTCTCGATTTCTCGGTCGAAGAGGCCGAGGACGGCCGCCAGGCGCTCGAGCGCTGCGAGGCCCGGATGCCGGACGTCGTCCTGCTCGACTGGAACATGCCGGTGATGGGCGGGATGGAGTTCCTCCGCATCCTTCGCCAGATGAGCTTCGAGCCCCAGCCCAAGGTGGTCTTCTGCACCACCGAGAACGACGCCGCCCATATCCGGGCCGCGATCGATGCCGGGGCCGACGAATATGTGATGAAGCCGTTCGATCGCGAGACTCTGGAAAGCAAGCTGCAGATCGTCGGCGTCGCGTGATCCGGCCCGCCGCCCGAGTGGCGGGGGTGATCGCTCCGGCCCCACTCCCCTCGAAGCCGGCGCGCCCGTCGAAGGCCGAGCCACCCTTGAACATTGCGTCTCCCTTGAAGCTCATGATCGTCGACGATTCGCAGGTGGCGCGGGCGGTGCTCTCGCGAATGCTCGGCGCCTTTCCCGATTTCGAGATCGTCGCGACCGCCGGCGACGCCTCGGAGGCGCTCCGGCTGCTTGCCTTCACACCGGTCGACATCGTCCTTCTCGACGTCGAGATGCCGGGCGAGAGCGGCCTCGAGGCGCTTCCCGAGATCGTCAGGCAGGGCCGCGGGGCCCGGGTCCTCATCGTCTCGTCCTTCTGCGACGGCGCCGCCGACTCGGCGGTCGGGGCGCTCCCCCGGGGCTCGGCCGAGACCCTGTCCAAGCCGGGCGCCGAGGCCTTTGGCGGGCGATTCTCCGAAGTGCTCGCCGAGCGGCTCCGGCGGATGGGCCGCCGCGAGGCCGCTCCGAGGCCGGAGCCGTCGGGGGCCAGGCTCGGCTGCCTCGCGGTCGGCGCCTCCACCGGAGGCCTCCACGCCGTCGCCGCCTTGCTCGGCGCGCTTCCGGCGAGGATCGGGGCTCCGATCCTGATCACCCAGCATCTGCCCGCCGCCTTCGTCCCCTTCTTCGCCCGGCAGGTGGAGGCCGCCTCCGGCCGGACCGCCCGCATCGCCGAGGACGGGCTCGAGCTTCGGCCCGAGGAGATCGTGATCGCGCCCGGCGACGCCCATATCCGGCTCGAGCAGAAGGGGGCGAGGGTGATCGTGAAGCTGGACCGGGAGCCCGCCGCGAGCGGCTGCATACCCTCGGTCGACGTCATGCTCGATTCGGTCGCCGCGGCCTACGGCGCCTCGGCCTTCGGGATCATGCTGAGCGGGATGGGCCGCGACGGCCTGGCCGGCAGCCGCGAGCTGGTCGCCCGGGGCGGGACCCTGATGGCCCAGGACCGGCAGAGCTGCGCCGTCTGGGGGATGCCCAAGGTCGTCGTCGAGGCGGGCCTGGCCTGCGCCGTCCTACCGCCTGCCGAGCTTGCGGCGCAGGTCGCCGCCCGGGTGGAGTCCCTCAAATGGAGGTGAGCGACGCTTCCAGCCGGATCCTCGCCGGACTGCTCGAGGCCCGGACCGGCCAGCAGCTGACGATGAGCCGGCGCTGGCGGATCGAGACCGCGCTCCAGCCGCTGATGCGCGAGCGCGGAATCGGCTCGCTCGACGGCCTCGTCGCGGCCCTGGTCGCCCGCTCCGACGAGCGCCTCGCCGACCTGGTGGTCGAGGCGCTGCTCAACAACGAGACCTTCTTCTTCCGCGACCGGCAGGCCTTCGACACCCTGCTCGGCCCCGGCCTGCAGCGGCTCCAGGGCCTGCGCCGGCGCGAGCGGCGCCTCTCCGTCTGGTGCGCCGGCTGCTCGACCGGCCAGGAAGCCTATTCGATCGCGATGCATTTCGCCGAGAACAAGGCGCGCTGGGCCGGCTGGACGATCGACATCGTCGGGACCGACGTCTCGCGCTCCGCGGTGGATCAGGCGAAGAGCGGGGTCTATTCGCAGTTCGAGGTGCAGCGCGGCCTGCCCGTCGTCCAGATGATGCGCTGGTTCGAGGAGCTTCCAGGCGCCACCTGGCGGATCGCCGCCGGTCTCAGGCGCTCGGTCCGGTTCGAGGTCGGGAGCCTGGTCGGTCCCGCGCCCCCGGCCGAGCGGTTCGACATCGTCCTGTGCCGCAACGTCCTCCTCTATTTCTCACCCGAGATGCGCCGCTCGGCCTTCGTCCGCCTGGCCGGCGCCGTCGCCGGGGACGGGGCGCTGATGCTCGGCGCCGGCGAGACGGTGATCGGCCACACCGAGGCCTTCGCCTCCGATCCCGAATGCCGGGGCCTCTACCTTCGCGTCCCGCCCCCGGCCGAGAGACGCCGGGCAGCGTCGTAATCCGCACCCGTCATTGCGAGGAGCGAAGCGACGAAGCAATCCAGCGGGCCTCCGAGGCCGCACTGGATTGCTTCGCTTCGCTCGCAATGACGGGATGGGCCCGCCTCTTGACGCCGCGCCGTTTTTGGCGCGGGACGGACCGATGGACGGGTTTATCGAGGCTCCCTCGCCCAATTTCGACGAGCGCGCTCTGCCCGTCTCGATCCTGGTGCTCCATTATACCGGGATGGAGGATTCGGCCACGGCGATCGCCCGGTTGAAGGACCCGGAGTCGAAGGTCTCCTGCCATTACCTCGTCGACGAGGACGGGCGGATGCTCCGGATGGTCGACGAGGAGAAGCGCGCCTGGCACGCCGGCCGCGCCTTCTGGCGCGGGGTGGCGGACGTCAATTCGGCCAGCATCGGCATCGAGATCGTCAATCCGGGCCACGAATTCGGCTATCGCCCGTTTCCCGAGCCGCAGATGGAGGCCCTGATCCCGCTCGTCGCCGACATCGTCGCCCGCCACTCCATCCGGCCCCCCTACGTCGTCGGCCATTCCGACATCGCCCCGGCCAGGAAGCGCGATCCCGGCGGGCTTTTCGACTGGACCCGGCTCGCCCGCCTCGGCCTCGCAATGCCCCGGCCCGCCGGAAGCCTCATCGATCCGCTGTGGACCGACGGCGGCTTCCTGCTCGCGCTCGAACGCTACGGCTACGACGTCCACAAGCCCAAGGCCGCGGTCGCCGCCTTCCAGCGCCGCTTCCGCCCCGAGCTGATCGACGGCGAGATCGACGGGGAGACTCGGGCGATCCTCCTCGGTTTGCTCTTGGATAGCCGGAGCGCACCGCCCAAATAGCTTTGTTGCGCCAAAGCATGATCGCTTCGGCCTCACTCCGTCATTGCGAGCGAAGCGAAGCAATCCAGTGGCTCCGCGCCCGAAGCTGGATTGCATCGTCGCTTCACTCCTCGCAATGACGGGATCGGATGGACTTCGTCGCTCGATCCATTATCTAGCCCCGGTCAGAGGATCGGGCGGCCGCGTCCCGCGCAAGCGGGCCGAGGAAAGTCCGGGCTCCACGGAACGACGGTGCCGGATAACGTCCGGCGAGGGTGACCTCAGGGAAAGTGCCACAGAAAGCAGGTCGCGCCGGCTTCGGCCCAAGTCTTCGGAGGCGTGACAGTGAAAGGGTGGGGTAAGAGCCCACCGCGGTCCCGGCAACGGCGGCCGGCAAGGCAAACCCCACCGGGAGCAAGATCGAATAGGGACCGCGCGGGCTCGTTCCGCCCCATGCGGTCCGGGTTGATTGCTTGAGGGGCGGAGCGATCCGTCTCCCAGATGAATGGCCGCACAGCCCGCCGAAGCCGTTTGGCGTAGGCGGGCGGACAGAACCCGGCTTATAGATCCTCTGGCACTTTTTCCTCCGATTTGGATTAGAAGCGACAATGGCTCGATCGACACGCTCCAACGACTGGGGATTTCCCCGCTGGCGCGCTTATGGAGCCGAGCGCGAGGCGGTTCGCGTTCGCCTGTGCGACCGGGAGGGCTGCAGCGAGCCCGGCGATCGTCCCGCGCCCAAATCCCCGCACAGCCCCGACCGCTGGTATTTCTGCGAAACCCATGCCGCCGAATATAATCGCAACTGGAATTATTTCGAGGGCCTCACCGCCGAGGACGCCGCCGCGCGCGAGGCGGAGGAGAAGCGAGGCGCCGAGGGCTACAGGCAGGCCAATCATTATGGCTGGGGCGGCCCCGGCGACGGAACCCGGAGCCGCGACGAGATGCGCGCGCTCGAGACCTTGGACGTAGAGGTCGACGCTCCGTTCGACACGATCAAGGCCGCCTGGCGCCGCCTCGCCAAGGCCAACCACCCCGACGCCGCCCCGGGCGACGCCGATGCCGCGAAACGGTTCCAGGCGGTTCAGGCCGCCTATGAGGTACTGAGGAAATCGGAAGAAAGACGCGCCTGACTCCCCTCCTTGGAAGGGAGGGGCTGGGGGTGGGTAGGCGAGCGCAGCGAGCCTTTCTTACTGGCTTGGAGTTTCGGCCGCCTTCGGCGGACCCACCCCCGGCCCCTCCCTTCCAGGGAGGGGAGGAATTCAGCAATCGGACATGAAGAACCCCCCAATATGCCTCCCATGATCCTCCGAACCGCAATCCTCGCCGCCTTCGCCAGCCTCGCCGCCTGCGGCAACGGCTCGCAGGCCAATGCCCAGCCCGCCCCGGCCGGCGCTTCCGATCCCGAATCCTGGACGATCGGTCCGTTCGTCCGCGGCCGCAATTATTCCAGTGGCGTGCCGCTCCATCCCACCGCTCGCCGCGGCGGCGGCTGGCAGGTCGACCTTCCGGGCGCTCCCGGAAGCGTGCATGCCCTTACGTTCCATCACGGCCCGCTCGCCGGCAAGCGCCGGATCGTCATGCGATACCGGGTCGAGGCCGCGCGGGGCACCCGGATCCTCGCGGCGAGCGACGGCAAGTCGCCGTCGATGATCACCCTTTATTTCCAGCGCCGGGGCGACAATTGGTCCGGGCGCGGGCGCTTCGAGACCTATCGCTGGTACGCGACCTTCGCCACCCAGACGCCGCTCACTCCGGGCAACCACGTCATGGTCGCTCCGCTGGACGGTCCGTGGACGGCGATCGAGACCAGCAAGGCGACCACCAACCCGGCCGCCTTCCGCGCCGCCCTCGCCGATACCGACCAGGTCGGCTTCGTCCTGGGCGGCGGCGACGGCTTCGGCCACGGCATCTTCGCGACGGGACCGGCGAGGCTGATCGTCACGGACTTCCGGGTGGAGTGACCTCTTCCCCTCCCTGGAAGGGAGGGGCGAGGGGTGGGTAGGCGAGCGAAGCGAGACTTCCTTCTGATTCGGAGTTTCGGCCGCCTTCGGCGGACCCACCCCCAGCCCCTCCCTTCCAGGGAGGGGGGTTCAATCCGTGAACATGAACGTCCCGGTCACATGTGCCACCGGGTCCGCCGAATCCCCGTCATGCGCCAGCCCTCGGACGAAGCCGACGCTCTTCCTCGTCCCATAGCATTCGTCAGCGAGAAAATGGTGCCAGGCACCAATTAACTCGACACCAATTAACTCGATGGAGTGACCTCTTCCCCTCCCTGGAAGGGAGGGGCCAGGGGTGGGTAGGCGAGCGAAGCGAGACTTCTCTTCCGACTCGGAGTTTCGGCCGCCCTCGGCGGACCCACCCCCAGCCCCTCCCTTCCAGGGAGGGGAGCTCAATCGGTGAACATGAAGGTCCCGGTCACATGCGCCACCGGGTCCGCCGAATCCCCGTCATGCGCCAGCCCTCGGACGAAGCCCACGCTCTTCGTCGTGCCGTAGCATTCGCCGCGGCCGACGATGCGCTTGCCTGGGGTGGCGGGGCGCAGATAATCCACCCGCATGTCGAGCGTCGCCTGGGGCCGGAAGCGGCCGAGCTTGACCCAGATCGCCATGCTCGTCGCCATGTCCATCAGGCTGACGATCGGACCCGAGGCGAGCACTCCCGTTTCCGGCACTCCGACCAGCTTCTCCTGCCAGTCGAGGCCGAGCTCGACCCAGTCCGGGCCGTGGCCGACGTAGAGGATTCCGAGCGCCCCGCCATGGCCGACCTTTCGGGCGAACTTGGTGAACAGCTCCGGGTCGAAGCCGCCGTCGCCGCCGCCGAACAGGCTCATCGGGCCAATCGCGCCGCGGTCTCGCGGACGAGGGCGATCATGTTCGGGATGCCCTGGGTGCGGTTGGAGCTGAGCTGGTTCCTGAGGTCGAACGGCTCGAGCGCAGCCTCGATGTCGGTCGCGAGTATCTCCTTCGGGCTTCGGTCCTGGACTGCGAGAAGGACGAGCGCGACGATCCCCTTGGTGATCGCGGCGTTGCTGTCGGCGAGGAAATGGAGCCGCCCGTCCGCCCCGGGGACGGGGTAGAGCCAGACCGAGGCGGAGCAGCCCCGCACCAAGGTCGAGTCCGTCTTGAGCGCGTCGGGCATCGGCTCGAGCGCCCGGCCGAGATCGATCATGAGCCGGTAGCGGTCGTCGGGCTCGAGCAGCGCGTGATCGGCCTGGACGTCGGCGAGGGAAAGGGCGGGCATCGGGGCGCGGTATCAGAGCAGCGACGGCGGGGCAAAGAGTGAGCGACAGAGACTCCCCTCCCTGAAAGGGAGGGGCTGGGGGTGGGTCCGCCGGAGGCGGCCGAAACTCCGAGCCGGCAGGAAGTCTCGCTGCGCTCGCCTACCCACCCCCTGGCCCCTCCCTTCCAGGGAGGGGAGACGCCTAGCCTTCCCCCCCGCTCGCGATCGCCTCCAGCCGCCGGACCCGGGCCCGAAGCTCGGCGAGATCCGGGCGCGCCTTCGATCCCTTGCCGCCGCCGCGCGCTTCAAGCTCGATCCGCCTGAGCTCGAGCCAGCCATACCAGCCCTTGAGCAGCGCCGCGCTGGCCAGCCCCACGGCGAGCAATCCGGAACCGGTCAGTGCGGCGAGGCTTGCGGAGTCCGTCATCCTGGCTCTCCTTTCAACGGTCGCGAAGCTTCGCTATCTCGCGCTCGAGGCTGCTCTCCTTCTCGACGGTGATCCGCTCGAGCACGGCGATCCGCTCGTGAAGGGCCCGGACCTCCGACCTGAGACGGGCATTCTCGTCGGCGCGGTGCGGCGCCTCCCCGACCAGGCTCGCGCGCCGGCCCCCGCTTATCCGGGCCTTCAATAGGCTCGCGATCATCACGATCAGGACGATCAGGACCACCATCTCATACGCACCCATCGGACTTCCTCCTTGCGCCGGGCGCTTCAGCTCACCGGCCGCTGGTCGCGAAGCTGCTCGATCTCCTCGGCGAGCCCGATGCCCTTCGAAGTGACGATCCGCTCAAGGACCCGGACCCGTTCCTCCAGCCGCTCGGTCTGGGCCGCGTAGCGCTCGGCCCGCTCGACCGCGGTCCGGCTGATCGACTCCATCTGCCGCTCCTTGACGTCCAGCCAGCGCTTCATCACCCCGGCGAAGATCGCCGCCAGCGGGATCAACACCCAGATCCAGGCTCCTACCACTTCCTCATCCCTTCCATTTCGCCCCTCGATTTTCAGGCGCGTTCAGTTCCTGGGCAGGCGCAGGGCTTCGATCTCCTGGGTCAGCCGGTGGCCGTCGTCGGTGACAATCCGCTCGACCGTCGCCAGCCGGTCCTTGACCGAACCGAGCTCGGCCCGAAGCTGCGCATTCTCCGAGGAGATGAGCTTGATCCGCTCCAGCGCCTCGTCCCCGGTCTTGGGGTAGATCGCCTGGCCCCAGGCCCCGTCGAGCGGATAGCCGTGCTTGATCCGGAGCCAGGTCGTCAGGATCCAGCCGCCGATGGCGAGGACCCCCAGGATCCCGATCAAGGGCGCCAGCTGGCTGAAATATATGTCCATTCCTTCACTCCCCCGGTTTGCTTGGTTCTTGCGATCTCAGCGCAGGCTCTCGATCTCGCGTGCGGTCCGCTCGGCCGGATCGGTGGCGATCCGCTCGAGCACGGCCATCCGCTCCTCGAGCCGGCCGAGATGGCGCTTGAGAGCGGCGTTCTCGCCGTCGAGCGCTTCGAGCCGGCGGGCGGCTTGCGGGTCCTCCTTGTAGGTCTTGCCGTTCCACTCGTCCTCGAGCGGATAGCCGTGTTTCGCCCTGATCCAACTGGAGACGATCCATCCAAAAGTGCTGATCGCGATGATTGCGATGACGAATTCGGGTCCTTGCCAGGACATGGTCGCATTCCCCCTTGAATATGATCTAGCGCAGCTGGTCGATCTCGCGGGCGAGACGGCTGTTGGAGCTGGTCACGTAGGTCTCGACCTCGGCCAGCCGTCGGTCGATCTCGCGGAAGCGGGAGCGGACGTCGCGGACGGTGCGCGCCGGAGAGGCGCGGACGCCCTGCCAGAACTTCGTCTGCTCGGCCGTCTCGTTGGCGATCGAGTGCGGCTTGACCGGCGCCATCCAGGCGGCGGCCATGTAGGCGATGATCGTCCAGGGGCCGCCTCCCACCAGGGTCAGGATGACGAGGCCGATCCGGATCACGGTGACGTCGATCCCGGTATAGTCGGCGATCCCGGCGCAGACGCCCTTGAACTTCCGATTTTCCCTGTCGACGTAGAATTTGGTGTGGCGGGCGCTCATAGTCCGATCCTCTTGCGGACGGGCTCGGGGCTGCGGTCCTCGATCCCGGTGGCGGCGGGGTCGCAGGCGATCTGCCTCCAGTTCGGGTTCTCGGCCGTCATGATCCGCTCGATCGAGCACATCCGGTCGTCGAGCCGGCGGGCGAGGTCGTAAAGCTCCTCCATCAGCTTCTCGTCCTCGTTGGTGAGGGTCGCGGCCGTCTTCCAGCGCGTGACGTAGTGGAAGATCAGCCAGGGCAGGCCGATGAAAAGCATCGCCACGATGACGATCGGGAACATGTCGTCCATGGCCTCAGCCCTCCTTCTTGCTCATTCGGGCCTTGAGCGCTTCGAGCTCGGCGTCCACTTTCTCGGAATTGCGCAATTCGGCGATCTCCTCGTCGAGGGTCTTGGGAGCGCCGAGCGCGAGCGCGTCGGCCCGGCCTTCGGCATCGTCGGCCCGGCGCTCGAGCACGTCGAAGCGCGAAAAGGCCTCGTCGACCTTGGGGCCCGCATACATCTCGCGAAGCCGGGCGCGCTGGTTGGCGCTTTCGAGCCGGCTCTGGATGGCGTTCTGGCGGGTGCGGGCCTCGCGAAGCTTGCCCTGGAGCTTGGCGATGTCCGCCTCGGCGGCGCGAAGGCCGTCGTCGAGCACCTCGATCTCGGTCCTCAGGCTGTCGCCCATGTCGGCCGCCTTCTGCTTCTCGACCAGGGCCGCCTTGGCGAGGTCCTCGCGGTCCTTGCTCAGCGCCAGCTCGGCCTTCTCGGTCCAGCTTTCCTGGAGCTTGTCGAGGCGGGTGATCTGCCGGCGCATCTCCTTCTGGTCGGCGATGGTGCGCGCGGCGCTCGCCCGGACCTCGACCAGGGTCTCCTCCATCTCGAGGATGATCATCCGGATCATCTTGGCCGGGTCCTCCGCCTTGTCGAGAAGGTCGGCGAAATTGGCGGCGACGATGTCGCGGGTTCGGGAGAAAATACCCATTCAATCACTCCTTACGCAATTGGATCGAGGCCGCGGCCCGGGAAGGAAAGAGGGGTGAACCCTCCCGCGCCGCCGACCGCGGGTCAGGCGAGAGCCTGGCCCGAAACCTGAGCGGCGACAAGGCTGATCGGAGCGGTCTCGATGGCCCGGGCCGGTCCAACCGCCGCGCCCACCGCCGTCGCGGTCAGGACCATCGCCCCGATCGTCGCAAGCACCGTCTGCCCCAATTTGCCCATGTCGACCATCATTTCCTCCCTGAAATCCGTTTCGCCCTGAGGCCTTATGGCTCAAGTCATACAAGGGGCGTGCCAATCGCGAAAAGTGGCGAAAAACTGCGATTCCTCCACCTTCGACCACATCTGGCCACTTCTTTGTTCTTGCCAAAGCATGGGAATCCGTCCCAATCTTTGGTGGTGGAACGCAATACGCAATTGGTCGGCCAGTCCTCCTCCTTCCTCGACGCCGTCGAGCGGGCGAGCCGGGCCGCTCCGCTCGACCGGCCGGTCCTGGTGATCGGTGAGCGCGGCACCGGCAAGGAGCTGATCGCCGAACGCCTCCACCATCTCTCCTCGCGATGGGACGGTCCCCTTGTGGCGATGAACTGCGCCGCTTTGCCCGAGACGCTGATCGAGGCCGAATTGTTCGGCCACGAATCCGGCGCCTTCACCGGAGCCACCAAGGCCCGGGCCGGCCGGTTCGAGGAGGCGGACGGCGGCACCCTGTTCCTCGACGAGCTCGCCACCCTGTCCCAGGCCGCCCAGGAGCGCCTCCTGAGGGTCGTAGAATATGGCGAGGTGACCCGGATCGGCGCCTCCCGGCCGGTCACCGTCGACGTCCGGATCGTCGCCGCCACCAACGAGGACCTGCCCCGCCTGGCGGAGCGCAATCGATTCCGCGCCGACCTTCTCGACCGGCTCTCGTTCGAGGTCGTCACCTTGCCCCCGCTCCGCCACCGGAGCAGCGACATCCCGGTCCTCACCGACCATTTCGCCCGGCGCATGGCGCTCGAGCTCGAATGGCCGAGCTGGCCCGGGTTCAGCAACGGCGCCCTGGACAGGCTGCTGAACTACAATTGGCCGGGCAACGTCCGCGAGCTTCGGAACGTCGTCGAGCGTGCCGTCTACCGCTGGGAAGACCATGAGCGGCCGATCGACCGGATCCAGTTCGATCCGTTCGAATCCCCCTGGCGGCCGCAGCCCAGGGACCGGTCCGCGACCGTCGAGATCCTTCCGCCCGAGGCCGCCGCTCCGGGCATGCCGCCGGTCGCTTCCTGGGATCCTGAAGGCTGCGCCGACTTCCGGCTCGCAATCGCCGAATATGAGAAGGCGATCCTCGCCGCGGCGCTTGAGAAATGCCGCTGGAACCAGCGCGCCGCAGCCGCCGCGCTCAGCCTCAGCTACGATCAGCTCCGCCACGCGATGAAGCGCCACCAGCTCCAGGGCGGCTGATCGACCAAACCGCAACGCGGGGCGACGAGGCCGAATATATCGCGGGCGTAATTTGTGCTATGGTGCGTCCACCTTGAACGGGAGGACTCGCCCATGCGCAGTAATTTCCTCTTCGCCGCCGCCGCCCTGATGGTGGCGACACCCGCCTTAGGAGCCGTCAGCGTGGTCGGCAATTCGGCTGCCCGAAGCTGCTTCCTCGCCGCCGAATCGCGCGGCGCCATAGCCGGGGACGTGCTCAGATTCTGCGACGACGCGCTCCGGCGCGAGGCGCTGAGCGAAGACGAGCTGGTCGCGACCTTGGTGAACCGCGGAATCCTCAAGGCCCGGCTCGGCGATCACGACGAGGCGATTTCGGATTATGACGCAGCGCTCAGCCGCAATCCCAATGAGCCCGAAGCCTATCTCAACAAGGGCTTCGCATTGCTCCAGGTTTCGGACACGGGACAGGAGGCCAAGCCGCTGTTCGACTCCGCGCTGGCGAAGAAGACCCGCCGGCCGGAGCTCGCTTATTACGGCCGGGCGGTCGCCCATGAGCTGAGCGGCCAGGTCCGGGCCGCCTACAGCGACTATCGCCAGGCCAGCCAGATCGATCCGAAATGGCGCCAGCCGAAGCTCGAGCTGGCCCGGTTCAAGCTGAATTGACTGATTATCCTCCCTGTTGCGAAGCGGCGGGGAGGGGGACCACCCGAAGGGTGGTGGAGGGGTAGCTGACGAGGCCTCGCCATACCCCTCCACCAGGCTTTGCCTGGTCCCCCTCCCCATCTCCGATGGGGAGGAAATCAGCTCTTCAGCCGGTAGCCCGTCTTGAAGATCCAGGCCACGACCGCGAGGCACAGGAGCAGGAAGCCGAGAGTCGCCGCGAGGCTGGTCGCCACGGGCACGTCCCCGACGCCGTAGAAGCTCCAGCGGAAGCCGCTGATCAGATAGACGATCGGGTTGAAGAGGGTCGCGGTGCGCCACGGCTCGGGCAGCATGTCGACCGAATAGAAGGCGCCGCCGAGGAAGGTGAGGGGCGTGACGATCAGCATCGGGACGAACTGGATCTGCTCGAAATTCTTGCCCCAGATCCCGATGATGAATCCGAACAGGCTGAACGTGGTTGCGATCAGGACGAGGAACCCGATCATCCACACCGGATGGAGGATCTGAAGCGGCACGAAGAAGGCCGCGGTGGCGAGGATGACCAGGCCC
>DASQZF010000132.1:0-1704 GCA_035638835.1 Allosphingosinicella sp.
ACAACCATTCCCGCCGCGGACTCCTGATGATGGTCAACAAGCGCCGCTCCCTGCTGGACTATATCCGCAAGGAAGATCACGAGCGCTACACCGCACTCATCGCGAAGCTCGGGCTTCGCAAGTAACGCAATCGTTCGGCCCGCTTCGGCGGGCCGATTACGTATTGCGTCATCCCGGCGAAGGCCGGGATCCAGTTTACGGCTCCGCCCCCTCAGCCGTTCGCCCCGAGCTTGTCGAAGGGCTTTCCTTCCTTTCCGGGAGGAAAACAAAGGAGAGGGCTTCGACAGGCTCAGCCCGAACGGTTCGGGCGAGCCGCGGGTCAATACCGACCCACACAGGCCCCCAGCGCATTTGGCCCTGGGCGTTGAAGGAAACATTATGTTCGACATGAAGAAAGTTGAAATCGAGTGGGGCGGCAAGACGCTCACTCTCGAAACGGGCCGAGTCGCCCGCCAGGCCGACGGCGCGGTTCTCGCGACCCTTGGCGAGACCGTAGTCCTTTGCGCGGTGACCGCTGCGAAGAACGTCAAGCCGGGGCAGGATTTCTTCCCGCTGACCGTGCACTATCAGGAAAAATTCTCGGCCGCGGGCCGGATCCCCGGCGGCTTCTTCAAGCGCGAGCGCGGCGCCACCGAGAAGGAGACCCTCACCAGCCGCCTCATCGACCGGCCGATTCGTCCCCTGTTTCCGGAGGGTTTCTACAACGAAGTTTTGGTTATCGCTCATGTGATGAGCTATGACGGCGAGAACGAGCCGGACGTGCTGGCGATGGTCGCGGCCTCCGCCGCCCTGACGCTTTCGGGCATCCCCTTCATGGGCCCGATCGCCGCCGCCCGAGTCGGCTATGCCGAGGGCGAGTATATCCTCAACCCGACCCAGGACCAGATCAAGGAAGGCGAGCTCGACCTCGTCGTCGCCGGAACCCACAATGCGGTGATGATGGTCGAATCGGAGGCCAAGGAGCTTTCCGAGGACGTCATGCTCGGCGGAGTCATGTTCGCCCACCGCTCGCTTCAGCCGGTCATCCAGGGCATCATCAGCCTCGCCGAAAAGGCCGCCAAGGATCCGTGGGAGCTCGAGGCTCCCGCCGACACCAAGGCGATCAAGGAGAAGCTTCGCGGGATCATCGGCGAGGACCTCGCGAGCGCCTACAAGCTCACCGACAAGCAGCAGCGCCAGACCGCGGTCAACGAAGCCCGCGCCAAGGCCCGCTTAGGCCTGGCCGACATGGAAGCCAGCGACCCGGCCGGCTATCTCGGCGCCCTCAAGCTCGTCAAGAAGCTCGAGGCCGAGATCGTCCGCGGCGCAATCCTCAAGGAAGGAATCCGGATCGACGGCCGCGACACCAAGACGGTCCGGCCGATCGAGGCGATGGTCGGCTTCCTCCCCCGCACCCACGGCTCGGCGCTCTTCACCCGGGGCGAGACCCAGGCGATCTGCACGACCACGCTCGGAACCAAGGACGCCGAGCAGATGATCGATGGGCTGGAGGGCCTCTCCTACACCCGCTTCATGCTCCACTATAACTTCCCGCCCTACAGCGTCGGCGAGGTCGGGCGCTTCGGAGCCCCGTCGAGGCGCGAAACCGGCCACGGCAAACTCGCCTGGCGGGCCCTCCATCCGGTGCTCCCAAGCCACGAGGAATTCCCCTACACGATCCGGGTTCTCTCCGACATCACCGAGAGCAACGGCTCCTCGTCGATG
>DASQZF010000133.1:0-59859 GCA_035638835.1 Allosphingosinicella sp.
CGCAGCCGGGGCCGTCTCGGGCCGGCGGGGCGGCGGATCGGCGCTCGGCGCCGCGGCGGGCGGCTGGCGGGCCGCCGGGACGGTCGCGGGCGGAGTGCGCGGCTCGGCGACGGGAGGCCGGGTCGCGGGCGGGGAAGTCGCCGGAGGCGTGGTGCGCTGGCCCGGAAGCGAGAAGTCCTTGAGCTGCGGAGGGCCGATCGTGTTCGACGTCTCGTTCTGGGCGAGCGCCGGCGCGCCCGCGGCGGCGAGCCCGAAAAGGATGAAGGCGGCGGCCCGGAGGCGGCGGCGGATCGGCGACATCGAGACGAAAACCCTTCCCGTCCGCGCCCTTACCCTCGAGAGCGCGCGCCGTCCAGCAGCGAGCGCCGAGACGCGGCGGCGGCGGGGCGGGGCGGGGCGTAGACATTCCTCCCCTGCAATCGCGGGACCTTTGCATAAGTCGCCGGGCCTTAGCCCCTCCCCTTCAGGGGTGAGCGACCCGCCTGCGGGTCGCTGAGGGTGGGGGCTGTCTGCTCATTTCACCGGCGTCAGCGAACATTCTCCCCCACATTCCCCACCCCAACCCCTCCCCTGAAGGGGAGGGGCTTTGCCTCTCCACGAAATCGCGGGGAGGAATTGCGTGGAGCGCGAATTGCGCATTCATCCCGGCATGTTGCGGAAGATTGCGGGCGGAGGCGCGGCTTGGTAGTCGTGGAGCGACGGCCGAATCTCGGCTCGGGAGGGAATCTGAATATGCGCAATCTCAATCTCGCCTTCGCGGCGGCCCTTTTGCTCGGCACCGCTGCGGCGCCGGTCCTCGCCCAGGGCGGCCATGCAGGCCACTCCGCCGCTCCCGCCGGGAAGGCGCGCTACGGGGATTTCGGGATCGACCTCACCGCGATGGACCGGTCGGTGAAGCCGGGCGACAGCTTCTGGCACTTCGTCAACGGCAATTGGGACAAGAATACGCAGATCGCCGCCGACCGGACCGGCGCCGGTCCGGGCGTGCTCCTCGCCGACGAGGCCGAAGCCCAGGTGAAGGCGATCGTCGAGGATCTCGCGAGGAACCCGACCAAGTCGGGCAAGGTCGGCCAGCAGGTCGGCGACTTCTACGCCAGCTGGATGGACGAGGCCGGGATCGAGGCCGCGGGCACGGCTCCGCTCAAGCCGCATCTCGCCCGGATCTCGTCGATCTCGAACCGCGCCGACCTGCTCCGCGCCTTCGCCCAGCCCGGCATCATGAGCCCGCTCGGAGTCGGGATCCTTCCCGATCCGGCCGATCCGACCCGCTATATCGCCGCCGCCGGCCAGGGCGGCCTCGGCCTTCCCAACCGCGATTATTATCTGCTCGAGGGCGAGAAGTACGACACGATCCGCAAGGCCTATCGCGCCTATGTCGTAAAGATGCAGCAGCTCGCCGGCATCGCCGACGCCGAGGCCAAGGCCGATCGGATCGTCGCGCTCGAGACCGCGCTCGCCAAGGTCCATTGGGAGCCCGCCCGCCAGCGCGACATCAAGCAGATCTACAATCCCATGAACCGGACCCAGCTCGCCGAGCTGGCGCCGCAGGTCGATTGGCCGCTGTTCCTCGAAGCCGCCGGCCTCGCCACCGTTCCCACCGTGATCGCCGCCGAGAAGAGCGCGATCACCGAGACCGGCAAGATGCTCGAGTCCGTTCCGTTGTCGACCTGGAAGGACTATCTCGCCTTCCACTTCGTCAGCAGCCACGCGGCCTTCCTGCCCAAGGCCTTCGACCAGGCGAATTTCGACTTCTTCTCGAAGACCCTGCGCGGAGTGCCCCAGCAGCGCGAGCGCTGGAAGCGCGGAGTCCAGATCATCAACGGCTCGCTCGGCGAAGCCGTCGGCCGGGTCTATGTCGAGCGCCATTATCCCGCGGAGAGCAACCGCCAGATGTCGGAGCTGATCGCCAATCTGCGCTCCGGCCTCGAGACTCGCCTCGCCGCCTCGACCTGGATGGATGCGGCGACCAAGGAGCAGGCGCGCGCGAAGCTCGCCGCCTTCGATCCGCGAATCGGCCACCCGAACAAGTGGATCGATTATTCGAGCCTCGAGGTGAAGCGGGGCGACGTGCTCGGCAACATCGTGAGGACCGAGAAGTTCGGCCACGAGCTTCAGCTCTCCAGGCTCGGCAAGCCGGTCGACCGGGCTTTGTGGGACATGACCCCGCAGACGGTGAACGCTTATTACAACCCGCTGATGAACCAGATCACCTTCCCGGCGGCGATCCTTCAGCCGCCTTATTTCGACCCGAAGGCGGACCCGGCGATCAATTACGGATCGATCGGAGCGATCATCGGCCACGAGATCGGCCACGGCTTCGACGATCAGGGACGGCAGTTCGACGCCACCGGCCGGATCCGCGACTGGTGGTCGGCGAGCTCGGGCACCGAGTTCACCAAGCGCGCCGAGAAGCTGGGCAAGCAGTTCGATCAATATGAGCCGCTGCCGGGCACCAAGATCAACGGCAAGCTCACCATGGGCGAGAATATCGGCGATCTCGGCGGGCTCGAAATGGCCTATGCCGCCTATCGCGCCTACGTCGCCAAGCATGGCGAGCCCAAGGTCATCAACGGGCTGACCGGCGACCAGCGCTTCTTCCTCGCCTACGGCCAGAGCTGGCGCGGCAAGGTGCGCGAAGGCGCGATGCGCGAGCGGCTCCTGACCGATCCGCACAGCCCGCCCGAATTCCGGGTCAACGGAATCGTCCGCAACGTCGACGCCTGGTACAAGGCGTTCAACGTGAAGCCGGGCGACAAGATGTACCTGCCGCCCGAGCAGCGAGTCAGCATCTGGTAAGCATGCTCCCCTCCCTGGAAGGGAGGGGATGGGGGTGGGTCCGCCGAAGGCGGGCCTGCTCCGGACTGCGTGAAGGGCGAAGCGGGCATCGGGCCCGCTTCGCCCTACCCACCCCTTACCCCTCCCTTCCAGGGAGGGGGGCGCCATTCAAGCCACGTCTTTCCCCACCAGCATCGCTCCAACGCGCGCAAATCAAGGAAGCCACTATCCTACCCGTTGAAATGCGAGGCATTGGCCGTTCGCTGGTTGAAAACGGAGATTGCGGAGTCGAAGCGCACTCTCGGCCGCCGCTTGGACCTGAAGCAGTTTCCCCAGGTGCTGAAGGACGGGGCGATGCCGCTCACCATTTTGGAGCGGCGGACAAGGGAGCAGACCGCGGCGGCGCGGGGGTAGCAGACGCAGTCGTCATTGCGAGGAGCCCTTCGACGCCGCCTGCGGCGGCGCTCAGGATAAACTGCCGCTACGCGGCAGCGACGAAGCAATCCAGCGGGCCTCCAAGGCTGCACTGGATTGCTTCGCTTCGCCCGCAATGACGGCTTGGGTCAAATCAAGAAACGCTGAGAAGCGGGACCAGCTCGGACATGTCGTCCTTATCCTCGCCCTTCTTCACCTTCTTGACCGCCATGTGGTCCATCCAGGCGTCGCTCCTGGGGCCGGGGACGGGCGGGGTCATCGCGGCGGGGATCGCGGTCGCCTGGTAGCTCAGGGTCAGCACCAGCAGGCTCATCGAAAGCGAGGCGAAGAAGGCGCGGACCGGTTGCATGTTCGTCGTCCCTTGAAAGGTCTTGGTCGGATGCGGCTCCGGCCGGCTTGAGCGGAGGGGGCAATACGCCGCCGACCGGAGCCGCATCGCCTTTCTGGCCGCGGCGCGTGTCCGGGCGATGCCGCGGACGGGGGAAGTTGGTGTCAATTGTGTCAGTGGGTCATGGGCGACGCGGGTCGTCATCCCGGAATGACGAACTTCGCCGGAATGACGAGCTACGCCTCGATCCGCTCCAGCAGCTCTTCGACGCTGAGGCCGAGCCGGCGGATCTGGGCGGTGATTTCGGGCCAGCGGTGGTTGAGGAAATCGTCCCGGCCGGACTTGCGCAGCCGGTCGGTGGCGCCGGCGGCGACGAACATCCCGACTCCGCGCCTGACCAGCACCAGGCCTTCGTCCTGGAAGGTCTGATAGGCCTTGGCGACGGTGAGCGGGTTGGCTCCGAACTCGGCGGCGAGGCTTCGAACCGACGGGAGCGGATCGCCGTCGGCGACCCGTCCTTCGAGGATCATCGCGGCGATATTGTCGCGCAGGCGGAGATAGACGGGGCGTTCTTCGGACACAGCGCTATAGTGAGCTAATACAGTGTGGCAGTCAAGGGTGCGCCTTGCCTCCCTGCCGGCGGAGCCGGTGGGGAGGGGGACCACACGAAGTGTGGTGGAGGGGTAATGGCGCAGGCTGCAGCCGTCTCGCGCTGGATCCGCCGATGCCGGCGCCAGTTACCCCTCCACCATGCTTCGCATGGTCCCCCTCCCCATCTGGCGATGGGGAGGAATATCCCTCACCACTCCCGCATCACCTGCTCGAGCACGGGCCTCGGCCGTTCCTCCAGCGCGACGCTTCCGGTGCCGAGGAAGAAGAAGCCGGCGACCCGCTGCGGCGGGCTTGCGCCGAGCGACTCCAGGACCGCCGGCGAATAGGCCGCCCAGCCGGTCACCCAGCCGCCGCCGAAGCCGAGCGCGGAGGCTGCGTGGAGCAGGTTCATCGCGACCGCGCCGGTCGACAGCTCCTGCTCGAAGACCGGGATCTTGTGGCCCTGGATCGGGCTCGAGAGCAGGACGATCAGCTCCGGCGCCTGGGTCGCGAAGCGCTGCACCGCTTCGATCTCCAGCCGGGCCGGAGCCTCCGTCCTCCCGGCCCGCCAGGCCGAATGAAGCATCTCGGCGAAGGCGGCGCGCCGGTCCCTCGCGACATGGACGAAGCGCCAGGGGAAGAGCTTGCCATGGTCGGGCGTCCGGGCGGCGATCTCCAGGATCGCTCGAAGCTGGTCCGGATCCGGGCCGGGCTCGACGAGGTCGCGCGGGCGGCAGGAGCGGCGAGTCGCGAGGTAGGAGAGAAGCGAGGAGCGGTCGTTGAACATGAGCGAGGCGCTAGCAGCGTCGCGCAAGTGCAACAATCGGCTTCACATCGGCGATTTCCCCGCTAGTGTCCGCGGCTCGAAGCGGCGGGACAGCCGCGTGTGATCGAAGAGAGGGTGAGGCATGACGGGTATGAAGGACATGTCGCTGTGGGCCGAAGGGGATTGGATCGCAGCGATCGCGCTCGCGGTCCTCGCATTCTTCCTCACAGTCGGAGCGATCGTCGCGACGAACCGGAAGCCGGAATTCCTCGGCCACCCCAAGGGCCTCTACATGCTCTTCTTCGCCGAGATGTGGGAGCGATTCTCCTATTACGGCATGCGGGCGATCCTGATTTTCTACCTCACCCAGCACTGGCTGTTCTCCGACAGCAAATCGAGCCTGATCTACGGCGCCTATACCAGCCTGGTCTACATCACCCCGGTGCTCGGCGGCTATCTCGCCGACCGCTATCTGGGCCAGCGCAAGGCCGTCCTGTTCGGCGGAGTCCTGCTTGCCGCCGGGCACAGCCTGATGGCGGTAGAGGGCGTCGGCGGCCAGGACGATCCCACCATCAACGTCTTCTGGATGGCGCTCGCCTTCATCATCGTGGGCTCGGGCTTCCTCAAGGCCAACATCTCGGTGATGGTCGGCCAGCTCTACAAGCTGACCGACGTCCGGCGCGACGGCGCCTACACCATCTTCTACATGGGCATTAACGTCGGCGCGGCGATCGGCACCATCCTGGTCGCCTATCTCGGCCAGACGGTCGGCTGGGGCTACGGCTTCGGCCTCGCCGGGATCGGGATGCTCGCCGGCCTCGTCGTCTTCGTGCTCGGCAAGGGCGCTCTGAAGGGCGCCGGCGAAGCTCCGAAGGTTCTGGCCCGCAGCAAGGAGATGATCATCTATGCGATCGGCCTCGCCGCGGTCGCGGTGATCTGGGCCCTGGTCCAGTATCAGGACGTCATCCAGTGGCTGCTCATCGTCTCGGGCGTCTCGCTCCTGGGCTACGTCCTCTACGAAAGCTTCAAGCTGCCCAAGGAACCGCGCGAGCGGATGTTCGCGATCCTGTTCCTGATCGCCCTCAATCCCCTGTTCTGGGGCCTGTTCGAGCAGGCGGGCGGTTCGATGAACCTGTTCACCGACCGTTTCGTCGATCGAAGCGGGGTTCCGGCCGGAATCTTCCAGTCGATCAACCCCATCTACATCATCCTGCTCGCGCCGCTCTTCGCCCTGTTGTGGCAGGGGCTCGCCAAGGCCGGACGCGAGCCTTCCGCGCCGGCCAAGTTCGGCCTCGCGCTCGCCCAGATGGGCCTCGCGAACCTGGTGCTGGTCTGGGGCGCCGAAGCCTATGGCATGGCGGCCATGACCCCCGTCCTGCTCGTCTTCATGTATTACCTGTTTGCCACGACGGCCGAGCTCTGCCTCTCTCCGGTCGGGCTTTCGGCGATGAACCGGCTCGCTCCGCACTATCTCGCGTCGCTGATCATGGGCGCCTGGTTCTACATGACGGCGGTGGGCAATTTCGTCGCCGGCAAGATCGGCGAGGCGACCGGCGGCCATGACGGCGAGATGTCCAAGCAGGGCCTGCTCGATATCTACGAGCTGTTCGGCTACATCAGCATCGGGGCCGCGGTCCTGGTGTTGCTGGTCTCGCCGATCGTGAAGCGCTGGATGCACCTCGACACGCTCGAGGACCGCACCGAAGACGGGGACCGCGAGCTCGCCGGCTACAAGGAGGTCGGAGGCGATCGCGGCCAGGACGCCGGCATGTTCCCGAACCGCGAAACGAAGCCCGAAACCAAAGAGACTTGACGAAAAGGATCTCGATGCGCCTCATCTCCGGGGCGGCCCTTCTCTCGGCCGCCATGCTTTCCGCCTGCGCCCAGAACGACAAGCCTCAGACCGCGTCCGCTTCGGCGCCCCGGACTCCGCCGAAGACCTATTCGAGGGATCCCTTCCCCTCGACCTACAAGCGCTTTCCCGGCGCGGTGACCGCGATCACCGGGGCGACGGTGTTCGACGGCGAGGGCGGTCGGATCGACAATGGCGTGGTGGTTCTCGCCGACGGCCTCGTCCAGGCGGTCGGCGGCGCGGACACGGCCATTCCCGAGGGCGCGACCCGGATCGACGCCGCCGGCAAATGGGTGACCCCCGGGATCATCGACATCCACAGCCATCTCGGCGACTATCCCAGCCCCTCGGTCGAGGCGCACCAGGACGGCAACGAGGTGACCGGACCGGTCCGGCCCGAAGTCTGGGCGGAGCACAGCATCTGGCCGCAGGATCCGGGCTTCAGCCGGGCGCTCGTCAACGGCGGGGTGACCAGCCTCCACGTCCTTCCGGGCTCGGCCAATCTGTTCGGCGGCCGCGGGGTCACCCTGAAGAACGTCTACGGCCGGACGATGCAGCAGATGAAGTTCCCGGGCGCGCCTTATTCGCTGAAGATGGCCTGCGGCGAGAATCCGAAGCGGGTCTATGGCGGCCGCAACCAGATGCCGGCGAGCCGGATGGCGAACGTCGCCGTGATGCGGCAGACCTGGGCGCGGGCCCAGGAATATCGCCGCAAATGGGACAATTACGAGCGCAACGGCGGCGAGATGCCCGGTCGCGACCTCGCCATGGACACGCTGCGCGGAGTGCTCGCCGGCGAGATCACGGTCCAGAACCATTGCTACCGCGCGGACGAGATGGCCAATATCATGGATATGGCCAGGGAGTTCGGCTACAAGGTCACGGCCTTCCATCACGCCGTCGAGAGCTACAAGATCGCCGATCTCCTGAAGGCGCACGGCGCCTGCTCGGCGATGTGGGCCGATTGGTACGGCTTCAAGATGGAAGCCTATGACGGCATCCAGGAGAATATCCCGCTGGTCCACAATGCCGGCGCCTGCGCGATCGTCCATTCCGACGACGCCAACGGGATCCAGCGGCTCTACCAGGAGGCCGCCAAGGCGCTCGCCAACGGGCGCCGGATGGGGATCAGGATCTCCGACGAGACCGCCTGGACCTGGCTCGCCATCAACCCGGCCAGGGCGCTCGGGATCGGCGACAGGACCGGAAGCCTCCGCACCGGCAAGATGGCCGACGTGGTGCTTTGGAACGGCCATCCGTTCAGCGTCTATACGAGGCCCGAGCGGGTCTGGGTGGACGGCGCACTGCTGTACGATTCGAGCGATCCGAGGCGCAGGCCGGTCAGCGATTTCGAGCTCGGCCAGCCGGGCGAAGGGGATGTGAAGTGAAGGGGGCAGCCTATCTCCCCTCCCTGGAAGGGAGGGGCCGGGGGTGGGTAGCGAGGCGCAGCCTCGCTTCCGGCGCCGGTGCCTCCGAACTCGCCCTCGCCGGCATCGAGCCGGCTCGCGCGAACCCACCCCTCAATCCCCTCCCTTCCAGGGAGGGGCGGAGTTCCCCCGTGATCCGTCTGCTCAAGTCCGTCCTGCTCGCCGCTTCGTCCTTCCTCGCCGCCCCCGCCGCCGCCCAGACCATCGCGATCACCGGCGGCACCGTCGCGCTCGGCGACGGCTCGGAGCCGATCGAAGGCGGCACGGTCGTGGTCCGGAACGGCCGGATCGTCGGGGCCGGCCGCAACGTCTCCATCCCCGCGGACGCCCAGAGGGTCGACGCGACCGGCAAATGGGTCACCCCGGGCCTCGTCGCCGGCTTCTCGCGGGTCGGGCTGCTCGAGGTGGACGCGGCAGGCGGAAGCAACGACGTTTCCGCCGCCAACTCGCCGTTCAGCGCGGCAATCGACATCGTCCCGGCGATCAACCCGCGGGCGTCGGCGATCCAGGTCAGCCGCGCCGGCGGGATCACCCGCGCCATCGTCGCTCCGGGCGCCGCGAAGAGCATCTTCGCAGGCCAGGGGGCGGTCATCGATCTCGGCGACGACATGGAGCCGATCACCCGGGCCCGCGCCTTCCAGTTCGTCGAGCTTGGCGAGACCGGCGCGGACGAGGCCGGCGGAAGCCGGGCCGCGGCCTACGTGCTGTTCCGCAATGCGCTGAGGGAGGCCCGCGACCTCGGCGCCCGCTTCCCGAGCCCGATCTCCGGCGGGGGCGGCAGCCGCGAGCCCCGGGCCAACGACCAGCGCGATTTCCAGCTCGAGGAGGTGCCGGACAACAGGCTCCTCTCGGCCGGCGCCAACCGGTCCCAGGACGTCCTCCTCACCCGCTTCGACGCCGCCGCTCTGGTGCCGGTGCTCCAGGGGCGGCAATTGCTTCTCGTCCATGTCGAGCGGGCCAGCGATATCCTCCAGGTGCTCGGACTGACGAAGGAATTCCCGCGGCTGAGGCTGGTCCTGGTCGGGGCCACCGAAGGCTGGACGGTGGCCGACCGGATCGCGGCGGCGCGGGTGCCGGTCATCGCCAACGCCCTCAACGACCTTCCCTCGACCTTCGAGCAGCTTGCGGCGACCCAGTCCAACGTCGCCCGGATGCGGGCGGCGGGAATCCCGGTCGGGCTCGGAATGATCAACGACGACGAGGCCCGGCAGGTCCGGCTGGCCAGGCAGCAGGCCGGCAACATGGTCGCGGTCGGTCGGGTGCCCGGAGCGTCGGGGCTGAGCTGGGGCGAAGCGCTCGCGACGATCACCTCGGGACCGGCGGAAGCGGTCGGGATGGGCGGCGAGATCGGCTCGCTTCGGCCCGGACGGCGCGCCGACGTGGTCGTCTGGTCGGGCGATCCGCTGGAGAATGCAAGCACCGCCGAGATCGTCCTGATCGACGGGGTGCGGCAGCCGCTCGACAACCGCCAGACCAAGCTTCGCGATCGCTACCGGACGGCCGGCGAAGGCGATCTTCCGAAAGCCTATGAGAGGTGATCGCGACGGTCAGCCTGGCGCTGGCGACCCTCGCCTTCGTCGGTACGCATCTTGCGATGTCGCATCCGCTTCGGACCCGGCTGGTCCAGAATCTGGGGGACCAGTGGTTCGCCGTCCTTTATTCGGCGGTCTCCTTCGTCACCTTGGGGTGGATGATCCTCGCCTACCGGGCGACCGAGAACAGCTATTTCCTGTGGATGGCGCCGGACTGGGTCAAGCCGGTGGCGGCGGGGGTGACCCTGATCGCCTGCATCCTCCTGGCCGGATCGTTCTTCCGCAACCCGGCCTTCCCGAATCCCGGCGCGAAACCGAATATCCCGAGCGCGGCCAACGGGATCTTCGCGGTGACCCGGCATCCGATGAACATGGCCTTCATCCTCTGGGCCCTGGTCCATATCGCCTTGTGGGGCGCTCTTCCCAACCTGATCGTCGCGGTCGGGATCCTGGTGCTCGCCTGGGTCGGATCGATCGGCCAGGACCATAAGAAGCTCAACGTGATCGGCGAGCCGTGGCGGGCCTGGATGGGGCGGACGTCGTTCCTGCCCTTCGCTGCCCTGCTGACCGGGCGGGCGAAGTGGAGCGCCCTGGGCAAGGCCTGGCCGGCCGTGCTGATCGGCCTGGCGCTGTGGCTGGCGGTAACCTGGCTCCACGCGCCGGAGGTCTCGCCGATCGCGGCTTTGACGCGTTAGAGCCTAACCCGTCATTGCGAGGAGCGAAGCGACGCGGCAATCCAGCGGCCTCGGAGGCCCACTGGATTGCTTCGCTACGCTCGCAATGACGGGATCAGGTCCGGGATGACGGGGGAAGCGGGACCTCTGGCGGCTCGCCTTCCTGAAGCAGCCGGTCCTCCTCGGTCATCCCGGCCTCGTCGAAGCCGGTCCGGTGGGCGACGGTGGCGGTGACGGCGACGTCCATCGTCACGTTGCCCACGGTTCGGAAAAGGTCCGGGACGGTCTCCACGGCGATCAGGAGCGCGAGCGGCTCGAGCGGGACCCCCATGGCGAGGGCGATCGGCGCCGTGTTGGTGACGAAGCTCACCTGGCCCGGAAGGCTGATCGCGCTGAACGTCGTGATGGCCGCGACGATGACTCCCATCGCGATCTGCGCCGGGCTGAGGCTCATCCCGTACCAGTGGGCGATGTAGAGGACGACGGCCATGTTCATCCCCGGTCCGGTCGCTCGGAACAAGGCGACCGCGAGCGGAAGGCTGACCCCCGAGGCGGCGACGGGCACTCCGAGGCGCTCGGAGGATTTCAGCATGGCGGGGAGGCTGGCCAGCGACGACTGGGTGCTGAATCCGACCGCCTGGGCCGGCGCGACGTCGCGCGCGAACCGGCTGAGCGAAAGGCGCGCTCCGGCCATCGCCAGCGGATAGGCGAGCGCAAGGATGACGATCCCCACCGAGGAGACGATCGCGATATAGTGGAGCAAAGCGGCGAAGGCGTCGTCGCCCGCCCGGACGCCCACGACATAAGCGAGCGCGAACACTCCGATCGGACCGAGCCAGAGCAGCCAGTTGACGATTACGATCATCGCTTCGGCGATCGCCCGGAAGAGGGCCACCACCTGGGACCGGCCGTCGGCCGGGATCCGGGTCAGGGCGAAGGCGAAGACGGTCGCGAAGACGACGAGCGGCAGGATCTGGTCGCCCGCCGCCGCCGCGACGGGGTTGGACGGAACGATCGACCTCAGGAAATCGCCGAAGCCCGGGACCGATTCGACCGGCGTTGCCGTGGTGAGGGCGGAGCTCAGCGCCTTGGCCGCCTCGGCGCCCATCGGGAACAGGCTCAGTAGCAGCGGAACGAACAGGGCCGCGAAGATGGCGGAAAGCCAGAGGATGACGACCATCAGGACGAACGAGCGCCCGGCCACCCGGCTTCCGCGCGCTGCCGCGGCGCTCTCCGCGATCCCGGTGACGAGAAGTGCCACGACCAGCGGGACGATCGTCATCTGGAGCCCTCGGAGCCAGATCTGTCCGATCGGCTCGACCAGCTCGGCGGCCCTCGGCGCCCAGGCGAAATCGGCAGTGAGGATTCCGATCAGGAGCCCGGCGGCGAGCGCGGCGAGGATGCGGGTGGCTTGCGACATGGTCGATGCTTAGCGGGGGGGAGGGGCCCCGAATAGTCCTCCATCCGCGCCTGCCTCCCCTCCCTGCAAGGGAGGGGCCGGGGGTGGGTCCGCCGAAGGCGGCCGAAGCTCGGAGTCGGAGGAAAGCTCGCTTCGCTCGCTACCCACCCCCAACCCCTCCCTTCGAAGGAGGGGAGGCAAGCGCGATGGGGAGGACAAGAAGCGGTTGCCGCGCTATTCAGCGGAAAACCGCGAAGGATCACCATGACTCGCAAATTCTTCGGCACCGACGGGATCAGGGGCCGCACCAACCGCAATCCGATGACTGCGGAGATGGCGCAGCGCGTCGGGCAGGCCGCGGGCGCCCATTTCCAGCGCGGCGACCATCGCCACCGGGTCGTGATCGGGAAGGACACCCGGCTTTCCGGCTACATGATGGAGACCGCGCTCATCTCCGGCTTCACCAGCGTCGGGATGGACGTCGTGATGGTCGGGCCGGTGCCGACCCCGGCGGTGGCGATGCTGACCCGTTCGATGCGCGCCGATCTGGGCGTCATGATCTCCGCCAGCCACAATCCCTATACCGACAACGGGATCAAGCTGTTCGGCCCGGACGGCTACAAGCTGTCCGACGAGGACGAATCGGCGATCGAGCGCCTGCTGGAGCAGGCGCCCAATCTGGTCGACGCTCCTCTGATCGGCCGGTCGCGCAAGATCGAGGATGCGCGCGGCCGCTACATCCATTTCGCCAAGTCGACCTTCCCGGAGGAGCTAAGGCTCGACGGGCTCAAGATCGTCGTCGATTGCGCCAACGGGGCCGCCTACCAGGTGGCTCCGTCCGCCTTGTGGGAGCTGGGCGCGGAGGTGATCGCGATGGGGGTCACCCCCAACGGCCTCAACATCAACGACGGCTGCGGCTCGACCGCCCCGGCGGCGCTCCAGGCCCGGGTGGTCGAGGAAGGGGCGCATATCGGAATCGCCCTGGACGGGGACGCCGACCGGCTGATCATCGTCGACGAGGCCGGCCGGATCGTGGACGGCGACCAGCTCATGGCGCTGATCGCCGTCTTCTTCGCCAAGCGCGGGCTGCTCGAAGGCGACGGGGTGGTCGCGACGGTGATGTCGAACCTCGGCCTCGAGCGCTTCCTCGCCGCCAACGGGCTCGAGCTGGTGCGGACTCAGGTCGGCGACCGCTATGTGCTGGAAGCGATGCGGGAGCGCGGCTTCAACGTCGGCGGCGAGCAGTCCGGTCACATCATCCTGTCGGACCATTCGACCACCGGCGACGGATTGGTCGCGGCGCTCCAGGTGCTCGCCTGCCTGGTCGAGGACGGCCGCCCGGCGAGCGAGATGCTTCACCAGTTCGATCCGCTTCCGCAGCTATTGAAGAACGTCCGGTTCGAAGGCGGGGCCCCGCTCGAGACGGACGGGGTCAAGTCCGCGATCGCCTCGGCCGAGCAGCGCCTTCAGGGCGTCGGGCGGCTGGTCATCCGCAAGTCCGGGACCGAGCCGCTGATCCGGGTGATGGCGGAGGGCGAGGACGAGAAGATGGTCGAGGAGGTCGTCGACAGCATCTGCGAAGCGGTGAAGGCGGCGTGAGGCCCGTCATTGCGAGCGAAGCGAAGCCCGTCATTGCGAGCGAAGCGAAGCAATCCAGCCCGGCGTTCGACGCCGGCGCAGAGCTGGATTGCTTCGTCGCTTCGCGCCTCGCAATGACGGGGAGCGGTAGCGAATGCTCGAGCTGAGGCCCGATTGCGAGCGCTGCGGGCGCGACCTTCCGCCGGAGAGCCCCGACGCGCGCATCTGCACCTACGAATGCACCTTCTGCGTCGAGTGCGTGGACGGGCCTCTGGCGGGAATCTGCCCCAATTGCGGCGGCAATTTCGTGTCCAGGCCGATCCGTCCGGCGCACATGCTCGAACGCAATCCGCCTTCCACGATCCGCAAGGGGCCCAAGTGAAGCCCCCATCCGTCATTGCGAGCGAAGCGAAGCAATCCAGCCGCTCGGACGCCCGAAGCTGGATTGCTTCGTCGTTGCACTCTTCGCAATGACGGTCCCGCGAATCCTGATCATTGCCGGCTCCGACAGCGGCGGCGGCGCCGGGATCCAGGCGGACATCAAGACGGTGACGATGCTCGGCGGCCACGCCATGACCGCGATCACCGCGATCACCGCCCAGAATACGCTCGGGGTCCAGGCCGTGATGCCGGTTCCGGCCGAGATGGTCGTCGCCCAGATCGATTCGGTGGTGGGCGACATCGGAGTCGATGCGGTGAAGATCGGAATGATCGGCTCCGCCGAAACCGCCAATGCCGTCGCCGGCCGGCTCGAGGCGCTTGCGGTGCCCATCGTGTTCGATCCGGTGATGGTCGCGACCAGCGGAGCGGTGCTGGCCGATGCGGCGACGATCGAGGCGTTCCACCGGCTGATGCGGATCGCTTCGGTCGTCACTCCCAACCTGCCCGAGCTCGAGGCGCTGGGCGGCGAGGCCGCGGTGCTCGGCTTCGGCTGCCACCTGCTCGCCAAGGGCGGCCACGGTGGGGGAGAGGAGATCGTCGACCGGCTGATCGCCCCGACGGGGCCGCTTCGCGAGCTTCGCGGCAAGCGCTTCGACACCGACGACACCCACGGCACCGGCTGCACCCTCGCAAGCGCGCTGGCCTGCGGGCTCGGCGCGGGCTTCCCGATCGAGAAGGCCTTCGAGCAGGCGGTCAGCTTCGTCCGGATCGCGATCCTGGAAGCGCCGGGCCTCGGCCAGGGCCACGGCCCGCTCGGCCAGCAATTCGTCACCGACTTCCAATATGGCGAGCGCGACTGACTGACCTATCCTCGAAAATTTCTCCAATCCCCTCTGGCGGTTGGCTCCGGACGCCTCTAGCTTCCGCCCCGATGCCCCGCCCCTGCTTCAAGCTCGAGAAAGTCTATCCCGATCCCGTCGCGGGAGTCGACGAAGCGGGCTGCGCTCCGCTCGCCGGGCCCGTGGTCGCCGCCGCCGTGATCCTCGACCGGGACAAATTCCCGCGCGGGATCGACGATTCGAAGGCGCTTCCCGCCGCCACCCGGGAGGCGATCTGCGCCAAGCTCTACAAGGTCGCCCGGGTCGGGGTCGGCCTCGCCACGGTCGAGGAGATCGACCGGATCAACATCTACTGGGCGCGGATGCTGGCCATGACCCGGGCGGTCGACGCTCTGGGCGTCGATCCGGCGATGGTCATGGTCGACGGCAATCGCTGCCCGAAATGGGAGCGCCCCTCGGTCTGGGTCATCGCCGGCGACACCAAGTGCCGCTCGATCGCCGCCGCTTCGATCGTCGCCAAGGTGACCCGCGACCGGATCATGAAGGACTATGCAAGGGAGCATCCCGGCTACGGCTGGGAGACCAACAAGGGCTACGGCACGCCCGAACATCATCGAGGCCTCGATTCCCTCGGGCCCACCCCGCTCCACCGCCGGAGCTTCGCCCCGGTGCGCCACTATCTGGCGATCCGGGAGGGCGCCTCGACGGTGGGACCGCAGCAGCTGATCGACGTCTGACTCCCCTCCCTGGAAGGGAGGGGCCGGGGGTGGGTAGGCGAGCGTAGCGAGACTTCTTTGCTGATTCGGAGTTTCGACCGCCTTCGGCGGACCCACCCCGAACCCCTCCCTTCCAGGGAGGGGCAGTCCAAGCACTTCCAGCCCCGGCTGAGTCCTTTCGGTCACACCACATCATGTTGCGGGTGTAGGCCGATGGCCGACTCCATTAGTAGCGCAGACTCGTTCCGTTCCCGGCACGTTAATCGGATTGTGAGGGGTGCGCCGTAAGCCCTTGTTGTTGACCACGGACTCCCGCTGACTCAGGCTGGAGGTCTGGACGAACCGGGGGGCGGTATCGAATGACTGCACATGTGCGCTTGGGCTCGAGGGGGAAGATGGCGCCGGCGCCCGCCCCGGATCCCGCGCTTCCGCTGAATCAGATCCTTCAGGAAGATTGCATCGCGGCGATGGCCCGGCTTCCGGAAGGAAGCGTCGACATGGTCTTCGCCGATCCGCCCTACAATCTGCAGCTCGGCGGCGACCTGTTCCGCCCCGAAGGCGGCCTGGTCGACGCGGTCGACGACGATTGGGACAAGTTCGCCACCTTCGCCGCCTATGACGAATTCACCCGGGCCTGGCTCAAGGAGGCGCGGCGGATCCTGAAGCCCAACGGCACCCTCTGGGTGATCGGAAGCTATCACAACATCTACCGGGTCGGAGCAGCGCTCCAGGATGCCGGCTACTGGATCCTGAACGACATCATCTGGCGCAAGTCGAACCCGATGCCCAATTTCCGAGGCACCCGATTCACCAACGCCCACGAGACCCTCATTTGGGCGAGCCGGAGCGAGGACAGCCGCTACACGTTCAATTATCGCGCGATGAAGGCTCTGAACGACGAGCTTCAGATGCGCTCCGACTGGCTTCTCCCGATCTGCTCGGGCGGCGAGCGGGTGAAGGACGGCGGGACCAAGGCCCACCCCACCCAGAAGCCGGAGAGCCTGCTCTACCGGGTGATGCTGGCCTGCACCAACAAGGGCGACGTCGTCCTCGACCCCTTCTTCGGCACCGGAACGACAGGCGCCGTCGCGCGCCGGTTGGGCCGCAACTGGATCGGGATCGAGCGCGAGAAGCGCTACGTCCGGGTCGCCCGCGAGCGGATCGATTCGACCCTCGAGCTCGACGAAAGCGCGATGAAGACGATGGCCTCGAAGCGCTCGGCGCCGCGCGTTCCGTTCGGGACCCTGCTCGAGATCGGAATGATCCAACCTGGGACAGTGCTGACCGATTCGAAGCGACGCTGGCATGCGCAGGTGCGCGCCGACGCCTCGATCGAGTTGAACGGCGAGGCCGGCTCGATCCACCGCATAGGCGCCCTCGCTCAGGGGGCGCCCGCCTGCAACGGCTGGGCTTTCTGGCATTTCGAGGAGAATGGAGCGCTCGCCCCGCTGGACTCCCTCAGGCAGCGCTACCTGCTCAGTATCGACTGACCCGATTCGCGCAAAAAAGGTTGCACCCTGCCACTCGACACGAGCGTGAAACAAAGGCACATTGTGACTGACGGCCGTCCCGTCATGCTCAACGCCCGCACGCCTTTGACCACGGGAGACGCGCGGGAGCCCCTTTGAGTGCTGACGGGCCTGGACCAATACCATGCCCCACATGGTGGTCTGGGCCTCGGATTTCGGTTACCCTACTGATCTTCGTAAGCGGCGGTCGTCACCTTAGTCCCCGTCGGCGGGGAATCCTTTCGCAACGATTGTCTTCCCGTCATTCCGGCGAAAGCCGGACCTTTGCATAAGTCGTCGGCCGCTAGCCCCTCCCCTTCAGGGGAGGGGTTGGGGTGGGGGCTGTCCGCTCGCCTCACCGGCGTCCGCAAACTTTCTCCCCCACATTCCCCACCCCAACCCCTCCCCTGAAGGGGAGGGGCTTTGCCTCCGCGCGCTTCGAAAGGGTTATGCAAAGCTCTCGCGAAAGCCGGAATCCATGAACATGGTCGAGCGAAACTTTGCCAGGGGCCCGTGTTCATGGATCCCGGGTCGGGCCCGGGATGACGGGCGGCTAGAAGGCCGCGGTCCAACCTCGCCGGGAGCACGGGCTTCAAACCGGCTGCAATAAGCTTTAGCGCCCTTTCGATGACCCTTCGCCATTATCTGCGGCCCACCGCTTTCGTCGACGCGCCCTTCGGCCATGACGGCAAGGTGGCTCGCCTCGCCGGCGGGATGCTCTGGTTTGCCGCCGTGGAGCGGGTGACGATGGACGGGAATCGCCGAATCTCCTCGGAGCTGGTTCCGGTGGAGCGCGTGGAGGCTCTGCTCGCCCTGGGCGAGACGGCGGAGCAGGCCTGGGGCAACCTGACCTCGCCGCGTCCGCCGCTGAGGCTTCGCGAGCGGTTGGTCCGGCTCGACCAGCCCCAGGTCGTCGGAATCCTGAACGTCACTCCCGACAGCTTCTCGGACGGCGGCCGGTTCGACGGCGGCGATGCGGCGGCCCAGGCGGGGTTCGCAATGGCCGAAGCCGGAGCCGCGATCGTCGATGTCGGCGGCGAATCGACCCGGCCCGGAGCCAAGCCGGTCTGGGAAGGCGACGAGATCGAACGGGTGCTTCCGGCGGTCACCCGGCTCGCCGCCGGCGGGACGGCCGTCTCGATCGACACCCGCAAGTCGGCGGTGATGGACGCCGCCCTCGGCGCCGGCGCCGCGATGGTCAACGACGTCTCCGCGCTGGCCCATGACGAGAAATCGGCCGAGCGGGTGGCCGCCGCGGGCTGTCCGGTCGTGCTGATGCACCATAAGGGCTCGCCCGAGACGATGCAGCGGTCGCCGGCCTACGACCGGCCGGTCCCGTTCGAAGTCTATGACTGGCTCGAGGCCCGGATCGCCGCGGCCGAGGCTGCCGGGATCGAGCGCGCCCGGATCGTCGTCGATCCCGGCATCGGCTTCGGCAAGAACGTCCAGCACAATCTCGACCTGATGAACGGCCTCGCTCTGCTCCACGGCCTGGGTTGCCCGATCATGCTCGGGGCGAGCCGAAAGCGGATGATCGGAGCGCTCTCGGGAGAGGCCCCGGCCGACGCCCGGCTCCCCGGCTCCCTCGCTCTTGCCCTGAAGGCCGCCGACCAGGGCGCCCAGCTCCTGCGCGTCCACGACGTGCCCGAGACGGTCCAGGCGCTCAAGGTGTGGCGAGGCCTGAGGGACGCCGCGCTGACTCCGGGTTGATCTTCTCCCCTCCCTGCAAGGGAGGGGCCGGGGGTGGGTCCGCCGAAGGCGGCCGAAACTCCCAGTCAGCAAGAAGTCTCGCTACGCTCGCTACCCACCCCCAGCCCCTCCCTTCCAGGGAGGGGAGATCACTCGAAGCGCCGGCGTCTTTGCCTCCCTTCTTTGGATGGGAGGGGTTGAGGGTGGATACCGCCCAGGCATTCGGCGGCCTTCTGAAGGATCGCCTCGGCCACGCCTTCGGGATTGCCGTTCACCTCGCTGTTCCAGAATCGAATCACGGTCCAGCCGTCGGATTGCAGGTCGCGCGTGCGGGTTTCGTCTTTGGGCGACCCGATGTGCTGGCTTCCGTCGATCTCGACGACGAGCCTGGCCTGACGGCAGGCGAGGTCGGCGATGTAGGGCTCAATGGGGAGCTGGCGGGTGAATTTGGGGCGGTAGCGAGAAAGAATGCGCCACAGGATACGCTCCTGCTTCGTCGCACGGGTGCGCAAGTCGCGGGCTCGATCGGTGAGACGGCGGGGGACTCGGCGGCCGGGCATAGGGGAATTGTATCCGAGCGTGGGCCGGACCCAAAATTCGGATAGTCAGCTGCGGGGGACGCGCTCGCCTCCCCTCCCTGCAAGGGAGGGGCCGGGGGTGGGTCCGCCGAAGGCGGCCGAAACTCCCAGTCAGCAAGAAGTCTCGCTGCGCTCGCCTACCCACCCCCGACCCCTCCCTTCCAGGGAGGGGAGGCCTCAGTTCGGCTCCACTTCCACCGCCAATGGTCCCTTCCGCCCCGCCGCGATTCGGGCGCGCAGGGGCTGGTCGGGGCTGAGGTCGGCCAGGCCGCCGCGCCGGACCGTTTCCATGTGGACGAAGATGTCCTGGCCGTCCTCCTCCTCGCGCACCAGGAAGCCGTAGCCCTTGAGTCGGTTGAACCATTTCACCCGGACCGCCTCGAACTCGCCGGCCAGGTCGAGCAGCGCGGAAGGATCGATCCGCTCGCCGGAGCTTGCACCGGTCGCCCGCTGAGGCTCCGGCATCACCGCCTGGCTGAGGTCGATCGACAGGACCCTGCGCGCCTGGAGTCCGCGCTCCTGCTCGGCGACCAGGCATTCGACCACCGCGCCTTCGGGAAGGCTCCGGCGGTCATGCTCCTTGAGGACGCTGAAATGGACGAGGATATCCCCTCGCGCCTCGTCGCTGACCAGGAAGCCGAACCCTCGGGTGGCGTCGAACCATTTCATCGTGCCGGTCAGCCTGATGAGGGTCTCGTCCTCGGGGCGCAGGGGATCGTCCGCGCCTTCGGGCCCGGCCGCGCCGTCCTCATCAGTCAATCCACGGCGCGACGTCATTAACGGCCGATCCACCTCTAAACCCGCGTGCCTATCACGCCTTCCGAGGATTTGTGAACCGTTTACGGCTGTTTTTATGGGACATCGGGTTCGGGCGGCTCTGCGGGCGGCTCTTCGGCGGGTTCTTCGGCCAGGTCTTCGGCCAGGTCTTCGGGCAGGTCTTCGGCCAGATCTTCGGGGCGCGTGGCGAGCACCGATCGGACCAGATCGAAAGGATGGCCGGCGCGGAGCATCGCCGCCGCCGCCTTGTCCCGGGCGGCCCGGTCCGGGACGGCCCCGGCATAAGGTCCGAGCCGCTTGCGCCGGGCGAAGCGATGCGCCGCGGCGAGCGCCTCCTCTGCGGAAATGTCCCTCGCCTCGGCGCTGTCCTCCTCGGCGATCCCGGCGCCTCGAAGCGCTTCCTTCACCCGCCGCTCGCCGAAGCCGCGCCGGAGCAGCGAGGCGGTCCGGGCCGAAGCGAAGCCCTTGTCGTCGACATAGCCGAGCTGCGCGAAGCGCTCGACGAGCCGGTCGACCTCAGGCTGGCCGGAGCCGCTCCAGCCCCGCTCCCTGAGCTTTCGGCGAAGATAGGCGGCGAGCTTCGATCGGGTGGTGGCGTAGCGGCCCGCATAGAAGAGCCCGAGCCGCTGGAGCGCTTCCGAATCGAGGGGCGGCGCGGGCCTTTTGTCGGGTCTGTCTCTCACGCGCCATGATTGTGCCACAGTCGATCCCGATTATAAACGCGTACCTCTCCCGTCCCGGAAGAGGAAAATCGCGCTGAGCCACCGGAGAGGATCCGCTACACCCGTGCCCGAGACTTTGGTCCCGACGCCGACTGCGGACATCTTGCCGCGCCGTTTCGCCGACTTCGACAGGCTCGGGGACGCGCTCGATTATGCGGCGCAGGGCCTGCGCGGCCTGAACTTCCACGATCCGCGCGGGGCGCTGGTGCGGGCCTATCCCTATCGGGAGCTTCGCGAGGATTCGCTCGCGGCCGCCTACCGGCTGGTCGCGGCGGGCGTGAAGCCGAAGGACCGGATCGCGATCGTCGCCGAGACCAGCCCGGAATTCGCCGCCCTCTTCTTCGGCGCCGTCTATGCCGGCGCCTGGCCGGTGCCGCTTCCGCTGCCGACCTCGTTCGGCGGCCGCGATTCCTATATCGACCAGCTCAAGGTGCAGCTCGAAAGCGCCGACCCGACCCATCTCTTCTACCCCGCCGAGCTTGCCTCGATGGCCGGGGCCGCGGCGGATTCGGCGGGAGTCGCCGGCTTGTCCTGGGAGAGTTTCGGCGAACGGGAAGGGCCCGAGGCCGAGCTTCCGCGGGCCGCGCCGGCCGACATCGCCTATCTCCAATATTCGAGCGGCTCGACCCGCTTCCCGCACGGAGTCGCGGTCACCCACCGCGGCCTGCTCAACAATCTCGCGGCGCACAGCCACGGGATGGAGGTGATCGAGACCGACCGCTGCATCTCCTGGCTGCCCTGGTATCACGACATGGGGCTGGTCGGCTGCCTGCTCTCGCCGATGGCGAACCAGATCTCGACCGATTACCTCAAGACCGAGGATTTCGCCCGCCGCCCGCTCGCCTGGCTCGATCTCATCACCCGCAACGAGGGCACGACGGGAAGCTATTCGCCGACCTTCGGCTACGACATCTGCGCCCGCCGCGTCTCCAGCCTGACCAACGTCGCCGAGCGCTTCGACCTGTCGCGCTGGAGGATCGCCGGCAACGGCGCGGACATGATCCGGCCCGACGTCATGCAGGCCTTCGTCGACGCCTTCGAGCCCGCCGGCTTCAGCGCCAAGAGCTTCTGCCCGAGCTACGGCCTCGCCGAGGCGACCCTGGCGGTGACGATCATGCCCCCGGGCGAGGGGATCGTCGTCGAGCTGGTCGAGGAGACCACCCTCTCGGGCGACGGCAAGATGCACCGCGACCGGCCTCAGCGCTACCGCGCCATCGTCAATTGCGGAAAGCCGGCTCGCGACATGGCGATAGAGATTCGCGACGAGGACGGAGCCACGCTCGGCAATCGCGAGATCGGCAAGGTCCATTGCCGCGGCCCCTCGGTGATGGTCGGCTATTTCCGCGACGAGGAAGCGACCGCGGCCTGCCTCGATCCGGCCGGTTGGCTGGACACCGGCGACATGGGCTATCTGTCGGACGGCTATCTCTACATCGTCGGCCGCGCCAAGGACATGATCATCATCAACGGCAAGAACCACTGGCCCCAGGACATCGAATGGGCGGTGGAGCAATTGCCGGGCTTCAAGGCGGGCGACATCGCCGCCTTCTCGATCACCACGCCGGGCGGGGAGGAGACTCCCGCGGTCCTCGTCCAGTGCCGCACCTCCGACGCCGGCGAACGCACCCGGCTGCGCGAGATCATCCGCGAGCGGGTGAGGGCGATCACCGGAATGAACTGCGTCATCGAGCTTGTGCCGCCCAGGACCTTGCCCCGGACGTCTTCGGGCAAGCTGTCTCGAGCCAAGGCGCGCAGCCTCTACCTCACCGGCGAGATCCAGCCCTACGACATCGCCGCCTAGCTTGCCTCCCCGTCGCAGACGGGGAGGGGGACCACCCGAAGGGTGGTGGAGGGGTAGTGGCGCCGCCATTCTCGAATATGCAGAGCCGTCACGGGACTAAATCCCGTGACGTCGGACCTGTCGCTTCGCCGTGCTCGCGCAGGCCGGCCGGCGGCTTCGCGTCGGCTTCGCCGACCGGCCCGCTGCTTCGCTGCGGGCCTCGCTCCGGCCTGGCAGGAGTGGAGGGATTCGAACCCACGACCCTCGGTTTTGGAGACCGATGCTCTAACCAAACTGAGCTACACTCCTAAGGCCAGGGCGCAGATAGCCGCAGCAAGCGGGCAGCGCAAGCTGACCGCGGTCGCCGAAGGCGATTCGAAGCCGCCGGCCGGCGCCGCCTGCCGCGACCGACGTCACGATATTCAGTTCCGTGACGGCCTTGTCTTCCGACCGCTACCTCGCTATCTCGCGACCCTCGCATGCATCGGCAAAGCTCGGCTGACCGGCCCCCCGGTCGAGAGCGGCTGCCCGAAAAGGCGCTGCCCGGGCCAGGCCCGGCAAGCAAAGGACTAAGGCGAAGTGGCAAGAGTCAATCCCGGCGAATTCCTCCGTCAGGTCCGAGCCGAGACCGGCAAGGTCTCCTGGCCGACCCGCAAGGAAACGGTGACGACCGGGATCATGGTCCTCATCATGACCACCGTCCTCGGGATCTTCTTCTTCGCGGTCGACAGCGCCTTCGCCGCACTCGTCAGCAGCCTGCTCGGCCTGCTCCAGCCAAGGTAAGAAACATCCATGTCCCGCTGGTATATCATCCACGCTTATTCGGGTTTCGAGAATAAGGTTCGCGACGCCATCCAGTCCGAGGCCAACAGGCTCGGCCTCGCCCAATTGGTCGAGGCGGTCGAGGTCCCGACCGAAAAGGTCACCGAGGTCCGCCGGGGCAAGAAGGTGACCAGCGACCGCAAGTTCTTCCCGGGCTACGTCCTCGCCAAGCTCGCGATGAACGACGACGTCTACCACCTCGTCAAGAACACCCCCAAGGTCACCGGCTTCCTCGGCTCCAGCGGAAAGCCTCAGCCCATCACCGACGCCGAGGCCGCCCGGATCCTCAACACCAAGGACGAGGCCGCCGCCGCCGCGCCCAAGACCAAGATCAACGTCGACTATGAGATAGGCGACCAGGTCAAGGTCCTCGACGGCCCGTTCGCCAGCTTCAACGGAGTCGTGGAAGAACTCGATTTCGACCGAGGCCGGGTCAAGGTCGGAGTCTCCATCTTCGGCCGGGCCACCCCGGTCGAGCTGGAGTTCGAGCAGGTCGAGCTTGTGAAATAATCGTCTCCAAGGGTGCTTGAAGCCGTACTCGACGATTTGCGTGAAACGCTTGTCGATTTTACCTGGAAAGCGTAGTATGCCGGCTGCTGCATGTTGCTGTAGAAGGATTCGCTGTGGGACGGTCGGAAGCATCGATAGTTTCACCGGATGATGCTATGATGCGTGCTCCAGTCCGGAGCCACGATATGCGAACTACCTTGACGCTCGACGACGAACTCGTCGCCCAGGCTCAGGCCTATACGGGCCTCAAAGAGAAGTCCGCCCTGGTGCGCGAGGCACTGAAGGCCTTGATCGAGCGTGAGGCGGCGCGGCGGCTTGCGCTTCTCGGCGGAAGCGATCCGACGGCGACGGCGGCTCCGCGCCGCCGCTCCGCCTGACTGCCTTGCTGCTCGTCGACAGCGCCGTCTGGATCGACCATCTGCGACTCGCCGATGCCGACCTGCAAATGCAACTCGACGCCCAAGGCGTGGTCGGCCATCCGCTCGTCACCGGAGAAGTCGCGATGGGAAGCCTCGCCGATCGCCGAGCCGTCCTGACACTGCTGCAGCAGCTGCCGCAGGCGGTTCGGGCGGAGGATTCGGAGGTTCTGACGCTGGTCGAGCAGCGTATGCTGTTCAGCCTCGGGCTTGGCTTCGTCGACGCTCACCTGCTCGCCTCGTGCCTGCTGACGCCTGCCACCAGATTGCTGACTCGCGATCGGCGGTTGCATGGGGCGGCGGAGCGGTTGGGCGTGGCGGCATATATTCCGACGGAGCCCTAGAACCGCTCCGAAAGCATCGTCCGAAGGAACCGCCACATCTCCGTCCGGATATAATCCTTGCGTCCGATGATGTGGCAGTCGCCATCGCGGTACATCCAGACGCGGTCATATTCATCCACCCCGAACTCGCACTCGACGTCGCTCCGGTACACATTGTCGTTGACCGCGGGGTCCGGCTGCTTCGCCATCGCCTCCACCGCCATCGAGACGTAGGCGGCGGATTGGTGAAGCTGGGCCTGATCGAGCTCGGCGGTCAGCCGAATGGCGCTGGCCCGAAGCTCTTCGACGGGCGGCACCGGGATCGGGGGCGGATTGAATACGGACACGGCCTCTCTCCACGGCATAGAGCGCAGCTTCGAGGCGGGGCCGGCGGCAACCGGACGTTGATAACCTGCGAGTGACAGGCGCGGACGCTTTTGGCCGGGCGGGGGGACCGCTCACGGCTTGGACATGGCGCCCGCCATCCGGCCGGCCCGCAAAGGCCGAAGCCCGGTGATGCTCGCGAGGTTATCAAGCCTCGGCCCACCAAAGGCGGCGGGCAAGGCAAGCTTAACCGCTCAAAAACTAAAAGAACAAGAGCAACTTCATCGCTTTCAAGCGATAAGCGACAATAGTATACGGCCCAAGCGACTATCACTTATGCTCAAGCCGTCTCACCCTACCGTCACCCCGGACTTGATCCGGGGTCCATAGACACGGTCGGTCTAGTATGAGTCACGACGGTGTTCATGGATTCCGGATCAAGTCCGGAATGACGATCCAGGGCAGATCGTGCGAGCAATCTCAGGCCGCCGCCGCGAGCGCCTCGATCCGTTCTTCGCACAACACCCGGATCAACCCCTGAAGCCGATCGATCCGCGCCCCGAGCCACTCCAGCTCCTCCGCCGTGATCCGGTACTGCCGAGAGTAGCGCGCCTTCACATAAGCCGCGCGAAGCAGCTCGTAGGACCGCCGTTCAAACTTCCGATCCCTGGGCCAAATTTCGAGCAGCCGCGGCTCCAGCTCCTCGGCCAGCTTGCGAAGCCGGTTCAGGCTGTGGGTGCGGGGGCTGTAGAGAGTGCGGACCAGGAGGAAGCAATGGTAGAAGCGCTCAGTCCCTTGGTGGAGCAGGAACGCAGCCTCTTTGGGACGGCCCTCCCCGGCCGCGTAACGCGCGATCTTCAGAAAGCTGGCGGCGCTTTCGAACCAATCCTCAAAATAGTCTCTCGTCTCGCGCAACGCCTCATCGGGAGACAGGGGCCGAGGCTCAGCGAACGGATAACCGGCCTGCTCGTGCAGCACGATCCCTTCGCGCACGATGTCCATGAAGAAGTATCGCCCAAGCTCCAGCTTCTCGTTCACGTCGTAGATGCTGTGATAGATAAGGCTCGCCTGGTTCCGAAGCCGCTTCCCATCCGACAACTCATTGAGCAGCCGATCCTCGGACTTCGCCCAGAATTCCGGCACATCCGTCAGATCCTCATGATCGACGACCACCAGCAGATCGTAATCCGAATGATACCGCCCCACCGGGTCGTCCACCCAATCCCCCCGGGCGTGACTTCCGAACAGGATGATCTTGAGCAACTTCCCCGTCCGAAACCGAGGCTGTGTTCGATGCGCGATCGCCTTGGCGAACCCCTCCCGGATCACGCCAACGACGAATTCCAGCTCGCGTCTTTTGCCTTCTGGCAGATGCTCAACGCTCTGCTTCATGGCGAAGCTTGGTCGCGCTCGCCCGGAGAGGCAGATTTGAACGCTGACTTCATCCTTGAATCCATTTCTTCAAGGGAGCGAAGAACGTTTGCCTCTGTATTTAGATAGGAGGGGTAGCCAGTGGTAAACAATGGCATAGCTTCGGAGGCACTCCATCTGACCGCTTGGTCATCTTCGTCCTTCCTTCGACCCTTTTCAAAGACCATTCTAAAACCATTTGGAGTTACGCCGATGAACGGATTGAATTTTACGTGTAAGGGCAACGTCTCATCTATAGCTACGGAGTCTTCGTAAAGTTCGCTCACGAGACTCTTATAATATGGCTGTAGATATTTTACCTCTGTTATGCCAGAGGCAACGATCAGTTTTGTGCACATATGGCACGGGAGCGTAGTGCAATACAAAGTACCATTCCGGGTTGCTCGGCCGAAACGAGCAGCATCTGTTATCGCGTTCATTTCAGCATGCACCATACGCCCATACTCGATGACATCTGCAATCATAGCCCTTGCTAAGGGACCTTGGTCTACCCCATCGTCCCACAGGGCCTCTCTAGAAAGCTGATCTGGGGTCTTCTGCCCTTGCACTTCGTTGAGCCAGTTAGCACGCAAGCGGTCTAACAAATCCCGGATCATATCGGCTCTAATTCTGGCATTAGAGTCGTAGCCCAATTGGAAGTCGCGGCCATCAGGGCGGTCACCAACCCAGTACGTTCCCCCACCAAACGAGGGAACTTCGTTACATCCAAGAGATACAATCTCCCGATTTTCCCCAAATATCGCTGCTCCAACTTGGCGTGAAAGGTCAGTAGAGCGTAGGGATGCGGACTGTGCAAGGTACATACCGTGCTCGTCCCTAGTGGGACTGACGAAGGGGTAACCGAAAAAGCACTCGATTAATCTCTGTATTGATGATCTTATAGAGGTAGGATCCGTGCAATCGATAATAAAGTCGGAGTGCGGGTAAGCATCCAGAAATCTCTGACCATCACTGACGTCTTTCTGATTTTCATCTACGCCAATTATTTGGAGAGCTTGCGCTTCTAACGTATTCCTATCTGATCCCCGGGCAGACTTTAGAAGTAAAGAAACGAGACTTCTGACGCGAACTCTTTTAGGAGAATAACATCCTAAAAATACGATATTGCTTCCATATACCTCACGTAAAGTTTTTACCTCCTCTACTCGCTTTAATTGTCTAAAAATGTAGGCAGTTCCTCCGGAAAGAGAATTTGGCCTGTCTGATTGATCGCGATAAATTTGGGCAATTCCTGTCACGGCAAGTGCATCTCTCCTGCCGGAGACCTGACAGAAACGATTTCCGGCCTCGATAAATTTCTCGTACCGCTGGAATTCGGAGGTGTGCCCCAGATCAAACCATTCCGAATGCTCGCGCAAAAAGTCGGTTAATTTTATTATTTTCGGGTTGAACGACACCCGCTCAAGAGCGCTAGAGAGCTCAGTTTGCACCAGTCCCAGATCGACACCGATGGGTGCGATCAGACCAAAAAATGCCTCCGGCCGGTTGTCAACGTTATCCACAGCGCTCAAATATCCCTTGTGGAAAACTCTCAATTTTTGTGGACCAATGACCCGCATCTATGTCAAGCGTGTTTCGGAGGAACGGAAGGAGGATTTGGCGATGCCAAAAGCTGAGCAGAGCGGCGGATGGTTAGGCCAAGTCATTGAGCGCTCAAAAAAGGCCGCAGAATCAGGGCCTAAGCCGATGCTCGACGGCCATATGCGTCATCTGACCGGAAATACCACTCGCGACTCGCGGGGATCGTCGTCCGGCAATGAAAGCTGCTACCGTTAAATATTCATCCACAGCTAACCTGTGGATAACCGCTTTTCTCACCTGTGGATAACTGGTTTTCATATGCGCTAACGGGCAATGTAAGTGCCCGTCTGCTACCTGGCTGTTGCCAGGTCACGGTACGACGCCCCTCATTTTGCTTGTCCTGACTCCAGTCGATCCACGATTACACCGAGGAGGCGCTGGCATCGGCACGGAGGTCCGGCTCGAGGCGAAGTGGGCGGAATATAGCGGAGACGGCCAATGAGCATCGGCAGGATCGAAAGCGCGATCACCCGCGGAGAGGCGGTTCTGGTCGCGACCTGGGACGACGGTCGCCGGGCCGAGATCGACCTTGGGCCGATCATTGCCGCTCGCAAGGTCCTTGCGCCGCTCGCCGATCCGGAAGCATTCCACCGCATCCAGGTCGCCGAGGATGGCTGGTCGGTCGAGTGGCCCGCCGTGGGTGTCGACCTCGGGGCGGCGCAGCTGCGGCGCTGGGCGGACGAGCAGTCGGGCGAGGCCATGCCGGCGGAGGCGTTCCGCGCCTGGATGGAGGGCTACGGCCTCACTCTCGACCGCGCCGCCGAAGCCCTCGGCCTCTCCCGCCGGACCGTCGCTTACTATCTCAGCGGCGAGCAGCCGGTCCCCAAGACGGTGATGCTGGCGACGGAGGACTATGACAAGAGGCGGGCGGCCTGACGCCCCTGGCTCTCCCCGTCGAGCTAACTCTTCTTCTTGTCCGGGCGCTGGCTCATCGCGGACCCGGCGGCGCTCTTGGAATCCTTGCCCGTGCTGCCGCTTTTGAGAACCTTGGATGCGGCAGAGCCGGCCTTTTTCCCTGTCTGCTCATTCTTCGCCATGGGGTAGCCTCCGTGAACTGAATGCCCGAAGAATCAACGCGCGCGTTCCGGTGCTGTTCCCCGCTCACCCTTCCCCCAGCCGCCTCCGCATATCCCCGATCCGCCACCCCCCGAACAACGCCACCCCCTCATGATGCGCCGGCCTGCCGCTCGCCCGCGACCACCCCGTCACTTGGCTGAGCGGCGGAAGCACCGGCGGCGGCAGCTCGTCCTCGTGGCGCCAGTCGCCCGTCTCCTCGTACCGGGCGGCTCGGCGCAAGGCCTCCCGCTCCGCCTCCAGATTGCATTCCACCCTCCACATCGCCTGCAGCCGCTGGCTGTAGATTTCGTCGCTTTCGCCTCGGCGTCGGTGGCGGTGGGGCGCTTCCCAGCTTTGGTTGACGCTCTTGTCGTGGAGCGAGAGGAGCTGGACCGCCTGGGTCGGGGTGAATCGCGGCATCGGGGCGAGCTCGCAATTGCGCCAGCGATCGTCGGAGTGGCTCTCCGGCTTGGCCGCCTCCATCGCCGCGATCTCGAGCCGCTCCCAGCCCATCTTCAGGGCAATCCGCATCTCGCGCGCGAAGGCGGGATTTTCCTTGCGCCGACGGTAGAAGGCGCGGGCCGAGGCTCCGGCCGCCGCCGCGGCGAGCCGGACGTTGGCGGTGGCGGAGAGGGCGTAGAGGAAGGCCTGCTCGCACGCCTTGGTCAGCTTGCCCGGATGGGCGAGGCGGATCTGGAGCTTGCCGTTCCGGGTCCTGACGACGATCGGCTCCCCGCCCTTCGTTCGAAATGCCTCCGACCCGTCATTGCGAGGAGCGGAGCGAGGAAGCAATCCAGCTGCGGCGTCTCGTCGGCGCGCTTTCCTGGATTGCTTCGCTTCGCTCGCAATGACGGAAGATTCCGGCCCCCTTTTCCCGCCCGCGAGATGGAGCCGGGCATGGGTCGCCGCCACCGTCGCAGCCCAGTCCTGGGCGAAGCCGGGGTGGCGCTTTCGCCGGTAGTGGAAGCTGTTCGCCGGCCGCCCGACCTCCCGGGCCGCCATCCGGGCGTTGCCGGTTCGGCCAAGGGCGTCGAGGAAGAGTCGGTTCTCGTGCGCCTGGAGCGGGGTGAGGGGTCGGGCCATTGGAATATTCCGATTCGCTGCGTTCCTCCCATGTTCCCTGAAGAAGGCCTACATTGGAACGGTGCAGTTTTCGCGCTTTCCGCCGGAACCTGCTAAGGTCGCCGGGCGGCAAGGAGGGATTCGAGGAAGCGATGGGCTGCAATGCAAGGCGCACCGGCACCGAGCCCTGGTCGTGCGGCTGCTGCGACGCCCGGGCGAATTATGAATATTGGGCCTGCGGGGCTGTCACCCGCAAATGGGTGGTCTGGCGCGAGCCCTGCGGCCGCTGCGACGACGCGCCGATGACCAGGCCCTGCCCGAACCGCTGACCTTGCCCCAGGCCTCAGCCTTCAGTCTTGCCGTCCAGCCGCCGGATCGAGGCCGCGGCCACGCGCTTCGATTGCTGCTTGAGCCAGGAAATCCTCGATGGCGGCAAGGGATGGCTGACGACATAGGTTTTGGGCCTCGATTTCGGTGAGGCAGTCGATCCCGTAGCCGAACTGGGCGTTCCAGAAGATGTCGAGCTCTTTCCCATGCCGATTCCTTAGCATGGCCAGCGTTTCGGGACGTAGCGAAATTCGCCTGGCCTCCCGGCTTTCGGTCAATGCGGTGATCGCGACGACCCGGCCCCCTCGTGCCTCGACATAGCCCCGCAGGTTGGCCAGGGTCCCCCCGAGGCCGACATGATCGTCGATCAGGACGTAGTCGGCGTCGGCCCGTACCCGTCCGCCGAAAGCGGCCGGAGTGACGATCCGCTGGAAGGCGGGTGCCCTCGTATGGCCTACCTTGTTGGTCTGAATGATCTCGCCGGCGACCGCTTCGAGGCCGAGTTCGCGCGCCAGGACTTGCGCCATCGCGTCCGGAATGGCGTTGAAGCCCAGGGTTTCATCGGCCACGACCGGAAGGAGGATTGCCGCCCGGCGACCGACGACCCGCTCGAGGCTGCGCGCCGCCTCCTGGCTGACCAGATCGATTGCGAGGACCAGGGCCGCGTCTGGATCGCCGGCTTTCGCCGCCGCATAATCGGGATGTGAGTCCCGAGCGCGAACGTCGGCGTGAATCACTGCGTCCGGGAAATCGGCCGGCCAGGGAAGGCGGGTCAGTCGCAGAGAAGTCATTCGGTCTTGTGCGGCAGCGGCGCGGGGCGAGCAACCGCCTGGCGTATTTGAGTGGCCTCGCGCATTTGCACTCCTCAACCGATTGCGCTAAGGGCGCGCGCTTCCAAGCATCAGCTGGAAACATGCGGGAGAGACGCTTCGGCGCCTCGTCCGGACCGCTAAACTTGAAACCGGTCGGATCGCTTGGCGTCCGGCCCGACTACAGAGTGAGACACATGGCTAAGAAGATTACGGGCTATATCAAGCTCCAGGTGCCCGCGGGCGCCGCCAATCCGTCGCCGCCGATCGGGCCCGCCTTGGGCCAGCGCGGCGTGAACATCATGGAATTCTGCAAGGCGTTCAACGCGGCGACGACCGAGCTGGAGAAGGGCATGCCCATCCCCACCGTCATCACCGTCTTCGCCGACCGGAGCTTCTCCTTCGAGACCAAGACCCCGCCGGCGACCTTCCTCCTGAAGAAGGCCGCGGGGCTCAAGTCGGGCTCGAAGGAGCCGGGCAAGCAGAGCGCCGGCAAGGTGACCCGCGCCCAGCTTCGCGAGATCGCCGAGGTGAAGATGAAGGATCTGAACGCCAACGATATCGAGGCGGCGTCGCGGATCATCGAGGGCAGCGCCCGGGCCATGGGCCTCGAAGTGACGGGGAGCTAAGGCGATGGCGAAGATCAGCAAGAACCAGAAGGCGATCGACGAGGCGGTCGACCGCACCCGGCTCTACGGAGTCGACGAGGCGATCGAGACCTTGAAGGCCAATGCCAGGTCCAAGTTCGACGAGACGATCGAGATCGCCCTCAACCTCGGGGTCGACCCGCGCCATGCGGATCAAATGGTCCGCGGAGTCGTGACGTTGCCGGCAGGCACCGGCAAGGACGTCCGGGTCGCGGTGTTCGCCCGCGGCGCCAAGGCCGAGGAGGCCACCGCGGCCGGCGCCGACGTGGTCGGGGCCGAGGACCTGATGGAGACCATCCAGGGCGGGACGATCGATTTCGACCGGGTCATCGCGACTCCCGACATGATGGGCATCGTCGGCCGGCTCGGCAAGGTGCTCGGTCCCAAGGGCCTGATGCCGAACCCGAAGCTCGGCACCGTCACGCCCAACGTCACCGAAGCCGTCAAGGCGGCCAAGGGCGGCCAGGTCGAGTTCCGGGTCGAGAAGGCCGGGATCATCCATTCCGGCATCGGCAAGGCGAGCTTCCCCGCCGAGGACCTGAAGCGCAACTTCCAGGCCTTCGTCGACGCCATCGTCAAGGCGAAGCCGGCGGGCGCCAAGGGCAAGTATGTCAAGAAGGTCGCCCTGAGCTCGACCATGGGCCCCGGCCTCAAGGTCGACGTCACCGAGGTCGCGGCAGTCTGATCGGATCGACCGGACGATGAAAAGGGGGCCGGGGGCGTGAGCCGCCGGCCCCATTTTTGTGTCCGGCCCGAGTCTAGTCGAGCGGCGTGACCTTCACTTCGTAAAAGGCCCAGCCCCCGCCATCGCCGACGAGATTTTCGTCCGTCTGGCCCGGCACCTGGAGCCTCATCCATATCGAGCTGTGAGCCACCACCGTGATCACGTCGGCCTGGCCGTCTTCCACCTGGTGGATCTGCTTTTCGTTGTCGGCCCAGACCTCGAACGCCGGCTTGGCGCCGCCTTCGACATGGGCGAAGACCGGAAGCTCGATCAAGGACTTGCCGGCGGCCTCCGGCTCGAAGGTGAGCCCGACCGCTCCGCGAACGATCGCGAACTCGTTCGGCATCTTCTTCTCAAAGGCGGCGTCGAAGACCGCCAGCTCGATCGAATTGAACCCGACCGAGGAAGGGTCCCAGAAGTCGAGGCGGCCCTTGCCGTCGACCGCCGCATGAAGCGGCGACAGCCGCAGCCAGGGCGCGTCCAGGTCCATCAACTGTTCGGGCTGCACCCGGATCTTGGCGAGCCGTCCCGGGCGGGCGCGCTCGAGGTCGCCTAACCTCCTCCGGTCGGGCGGCGGGCGAAGCTCGAAAAGCGCTTCGGAAGCTTTCGTGCCTGGATCATCCGCTTGCCGGTCACAAGCATCCCTCGTCTTCGAGCGTGTCGCAAAGCTAGCATCGCCTCGCCAGGCCCGGCAATAGCCGTATCGATTCCGAAACGAGTCGGATTGTCGCGCGTCTTCGGAGGGGACCGGCGCGCCACTCGTCGCTATCGCCTCGTCTCCCGGGCGGACCGTGGTAAGGGGGGCGATGCAAGAGCGCCCGCCCCCCTGGTACGAGATCGCGCTTCAGGAGCTTGCCGCCAGCGTCGCCGAGCGCGGGGGTGGGGATCATCACCCGCGGATCCTCGAATATCTCGCGACCTGCGGCGATCTCGAGGAGGGGGAGGCGGAGCGGGATTCGACTCCCTGGTGCTCGGCCTTCGTCAATTGGTGCCTTGCCCGGGCTGGGATCGAGGGGACCAATTCGGGTTGGGCGCGCTCCTGGGCCGATTGGGGCGAGCCGATCGATCCGCCGCGCCCGGGCGCGATCGCGGTATGGGCGCGCGGCCGCGACTTCGCGGAAGAGCCGCTGGTCACCGGCCATGTGTCCTTCTTCGTCGAGGATCGCGGCGACAGCCTGCTCGTCCTCGGCGGCAACCAGAGCGACAGCGTATCCCTCAAGACTTATCCGAAACGCGGCTACCTTGCCGCCACGGTCGATTCCGCGGCGCCGGTGCGCGAGCTTTACGAACTGCTCGGCTACCGCTGGCCGGCCGGGGTCGGCGCCGATCCCGCCTAGTTCCGGGCGGTCAGGGCCCCGGCGATGCCGTGCACCAGCTGGCCGCGATGATGCATCGCCTGGCGGTCCAGCGGGAGCCGGTACAGCGCGCGCAGGAAGCCCAAAACCTGTGCCGTGACGTCGCGCGGCGGAGCGGAGGATTCGAACAGGGCGAGGATCGACCCCGACGGCGCCGCATCCGGGTTCCGGATCTCGGCCAGCGCAACCAGGGCGGCGAAGGCGGCCAGGCTGTCGAGCCGTCGTCCCATCGCCTCGTCCGTATCGATGATGACGATCGCGCTGGTCAGGACGCGGTTGGTCAGGGTGCTGAGGATGCTGCTTTCGTAATGCATCAAGGTGGGCTTGTCGCCACCGATGGACGAACCTGCGCCATAGCCGGGGCCCGGCGGCCCGTACGATTTGCCGGAATCGCCGGCGGTGGTCGCGGCGGAGCCGTGGCGGGGGCGGGTCTCGCTCGAATAGAGCCAGCGTATCGGCGCCGAGCCGCTTAGAACGGCCTTTTTGCGGCAGGGGAGAGGTTCGCGACACGCCAGGGCTCCCGTTCGACCACGGCCCTTGCCAGGGAGGCGCCGTCGGAGGTGAAACTGACGATGATGTTGCGGTGGCAGCCCTCGGGCGCGACGGCCGCACCGGCGGCGTCGTCCCCGGTCGCCAGCCCCTTCGCCACCGGTTTGCGACGAAGCGACGAACGTCGGATGGTTGACACCGGGCGGCCGAGACCGGAGACGGGCGCCTTCGAGGAGATAACATGCGGAAATTATGTCTGACTCTGGCCGCCTGCGTCGCGGGCCTCGCGGCCGCCGCGGCTTCGGCCCAGACCGTGCCGGCGACCTGGGTGAACCGGATCCTGGTCGAGTGGCAGGAGATACAGGCGAAGGAAGGCTGGACTCCGGTCGCCGCGGCCCGGCCGGGGTCGCTGGCCGGAGGCGCGGAGACTCGGCTGGAATACGCACTCGCGGCGGGCTCGGCCTACCGCTTCGTCGTCGTGTGCGAGCCGGGCTGCGGCGCCGGGGAGGTGGAGCTGCTCGATCCCGCCGGGGCGCGGGTCGGCGAGGCCAAGCCATTGGTCGAAATGCCGAGGATCGAGGTTACGGCCGCCGCCACCGGCGCCTACAGGCTTCGAGTGGCGATGACCGATTGCGCGTCCGCGGCCTGCGCCTGGTCGGCCCAGCTTTATTCGAAAACCCCGGGGCGCCCGAAACGGAAGCGATAGGAGGCCGCGGCTCTCGCCAGCGCCGACAAATAAAGGAACCATGATCCTTGTCGGGCTTTTCCGAGGCATGGATGACGTTCGTTTTTTTCACCAGCAGGCCGAAAAGTGCCGCGTCGCCGCGGTCGCCGCGGAGAACGAGCATGCCCGCCGCGGCCTGCAGCAGCTCGCTACTCATTACGAGCGCGAGGCGCGGCGGCTGAACCTGGCGGAGATCCAGGCGCGTTGACCTGAATAACGATCAGGGGCGGATTTCTAGCGACGGGAACCATGCATTCCCGCCCTCCGTGCAATTGGCTTCGTTGTCCCCGAGGACCTGGATCGTGCCGTCCTTCCACCGAATGACCGCTTCCGGGACGACGTCCCTGGACGGCAGACCCTCGCCGTCGGGCAGGGCATTCTTGGCGACGAGCGTCGGCCCCGCCGTTACGTTGCTGGACATTCCGTCCCACCAGAAGAGCGCTGGCTCCTGTTTGCTCTCGCCGGTGGCGCCGGCAAGGATCAGATAGGCCCGGGCTCCCATCCCGCCGCCCTCGAGGCTGCGGATGCCGCGCTGGCCCAAGTTCAGCCATTTGATCCCGTTGCCGGCGGCAGCGGCCGTGGCAGAACCGCTGGTGAGCCGGTGTGGATCGCTTATGCGAAGGACGGCAGCCTTTCCCCCCTTCAGCGGAGCGCGCAGCCCGAGCAGCAGGTCGCCCCGAGGGCTCCCGGCCATTCCCTCGATATTGAGCGAAGCCTCGAGCGGCCATTCGGGCGGTTCGCGCAGCGGCCATTCGGGTGGTGCGAGCAGGGTCGAGATCCGGGTGCGAAGATCCACGCGGCGGCCGACCACGGCCAGCCTGCCGCCGGCCATCGAGGTTTCGATCAGCTGCTTGCGCTTCGCCTTGTCTTCGCCGTCCTTGGTCAGCGAGTGCGACGTGGTCCAGTACAGGCGGTCGCCGCTTATCGCCGCCGCCTCGAAATCGCCGACCTCGCCGACCGGGAGGTCGAGGCCCGCCAGCGGTTCCGCTTTGCCTCTTTCGTAAATCCGGATGATTTCGGAATCGTCGCTCGCCACGGCGAAACGGTTCGGGCCCACGATCATGGCGGCCGAAGCCTCGCATAATCCGCGGTAGCGGAATGGGACGTTTTGCGATTGGGCGGGGGCGGCGATCGCTGCGACGGCGACGGCGGCAAGCCAGGCGCTAGAGGGCATTGCGGATCACTCCAATGAAGTTGCGCCGTCCGTCGCGAATGCGGCCCCGGGTATCGAGCTTGTAGGTGGTCCGGGTCACCGCCTGCTTGACGTTGCCGCCGATCACGTCGGCCTCGCCGGGGCGTATGGCGGTGACGATGTCGCAATGGCTGCAGAAGGTGTCGGCAGTGCCTCTCCGAATCCTGCGCAGCTCCGCCTTGGCCGAGGCAAAGTCGGCCGGCGGCCTGCGGCAATCGCTGCCGCTTCGGCCCGCCCAGACGATATCCCCGGGAGCGGGCGGGGAGGCTCCCGGATCGAGCAGCGAGAGACCGGCAAAGGCTCCGCCGTCGATCTGGGCAACATAATGGGAATGGTTGCCGTGATAGGGGAAGCGACTGCCCGCCTGCGCCTCGGCGAAGCAATAGCTGATGAAGGCCGCGGACCATGCGGGTGCGTCGCGTCCGTCGTGATCGCTGTTCACCGACCGCCAATATTCGCCGACATAGGTCCAGAAAGGCGGTTCGGCCTCCATCCTCGGATGGGAAAATCCGCCCAGGGATCCGTCCAGCCGTTCCACTGCACCGCCCCAGCGGGTCCATTCTCGACGGGCGACGGCGATTAGGTCATCGGTGAAGGCCACGGCTTGCTCCTTTCAAACGAAATCGCCCGAGGCCCGCGACCATTTCTTCGCTGCGAGCCCGGCGCGGCGGGCGCGGAGCGCGGCCTTGAGGTTGGCCACGCGTCCCGGCTGGCCGTCGGCTCCGACCTCGAGCAGCGCCTCGAACGGCCTTGGGCGGGCGAGCGCCGCCTGAAGCTCGTCGAAGCCGCCCCGGCCCTGATGGCGGACATCCATGACGACGCAGCAAATATCTCCGCTGCGGCCGTCGAGCCCGAGCCTCCGGTCGGCCTGTTCGACCAGCCGCCTGGCGGTCGAGATCATGTGCTGGACCTGCAGCAGGCGCGCGTCGGGATGCGCATTGGTCCAGTGGATCAGCTTGGCCGCCGCGACGACCTCGGCATCCTCGACGTCGTCGAGGGTGGGGTTGAGGTACAATTGAAGGGGCTGGGTCGAGGCTGCGTCCTCCATGGGGACGACCCTCGTCCCCTCGACCTTGACGATCCGGCCGCCGCGGATCTCGAGATTGGGGAAATAGTCGAGCATTTCGGGCCGCTGGAGCATGTCGCGGAACCAGCGGATGAAGTCCCCGTCCGGTACGTGGGCCGCGAATTGTCCGAAGCCGAACGTGAATCGCGCCCGATCGTAGGTGTTGAGGGAGATGAAGCTCTGGCCTTCGCAGATTGCCGTCGGTTCGATGAAATCCGCCCAGTAGGGAACGACGTCGTCATAATCCGCCGCCTTGTAAATCTGGCTCCTCGCTTCGGCCGAGCCGAAATGGCCCGAGTCGTTCGAAAGGCCAAAGCGTTCCACCCCGGTCGACCGGCTGCGATAGCGGACCTTGGAGCCGATCGGCACCGGTGGCCCGCCATCGGCCCGGGCCGAGAACTGCCTGCCGTCACGAACGATCTCGAAATGAATGGCCACGACTCGATCTCCTCGCCTCGGACCGAGCATGGCAGGGTAGGGCAGGCCGTACCGTGATCCCCGTCACGCCCGCACCGCCGCGGCGGAGGCCGAAAAAGGTTGAATTGCGAAGCCGGCAAGGCTAATGGCCCGCCTTCGCCCGCCGGCTTGCCGGCAGGCGCCGTCCGAGACAGCTGGCGCCCCCCGGGGCTTAATTCCCAGCCTAGACGGGGAAAGAGATTTGCGGCCGCCCTGGGCGCCGTGGCCGAAGCCTCGGGTTTCGGACGTTCACTCTCCCCATCACGGACATGTTTCTGTCGAAGCTTGCTTCGACGGGGATCATGGGGCGTTCGGCTTTGCCGGGCGCCCGACTGCGTCCGGTGGATGGTCCGCCGGGCGAATTTGGAGAGTAAGATGGATCGAGCTCAGAAGTCCGAGCAGGTCGCCCAGCTGAAGCAGACGTTCGCGGAGACGGGCGTGGTGGTCGTGACCCGCAATCTCGGGATGACGGTGGCTCAGTCCACCGCGCTCCGGATCCGGATGCGCGATGCCGGCGCCAGCTACAAGGTGACCAAGAATACGCTCACCCTGATCGCGCTCGAAGGCGGCACCTACGCACCGATCGGCGAAATGCTGACCGGCCCGACGGCGCTTGCCACCTCGAGCGATCCCATCGCGGCCGCCAAGGTCGCGGTGGATTTCGCCAAGACCACCGACCGTTTCGAGATCGTCGGCGGAGCGATGGGCGATACGCTCCTCGACGCCTCCGGGATCAGGGCGCTGGCCGAATTGCCGTCGCTCGACGAGCTGCGTGCGAAGATCATCGGCCTCATCCAGGCGCCGGCGACCAAGATCGCACGCACGATCAACGAGCCCGGCGGAATGCTGGCCCGGGTGATCGGCGCCTATGCGGCCAAAGAAGACGCGTGAGACTGAATTAGTGAGCTGAACCAACCACAACCGTCATGCTGAACTTGTTTCAGCATCCAGTTCTCCGCCTCCCGAGAGGCGACCAGCTGGACCCTGAAACAAGTTCAGGGTGACGATCCAGACCAGAACCAGGAGATACAACATGGCTGACATCAATTCCCTCGTCGACCAGCTCAGCGAGCTGACCGTTCTCGAAGCCGCCGACCTCGCAAAGGCGCTCGAAGAGAAGTGGGGCGTTTCCGCCGCTGCCGCGGTCGCGGCGCCTGCCGGCGGCGGCGCCGCCGCTGCTCCGGCCGAGGAAGAGAAGACCGAGTTCGACGTCATCCTCGTCAACGACGGCGGCAAGAAGATCAACGTGATCAAGGAAGTGCGCGCGATCACCCAGCTCGGCCTCGGCGAAGCCAAGGCTCTGGTCGAGGGCGCTCCCAAGCCGGTCAAGGAAGGCGTCAACAAGGCCGAAGCCGAGGAGCTCAAGAAGCGCCTCGAGGAAGCCGGCGCCACCGTCGAGTTGAAGTAATCTGTCGCCCCAGCGAAGGCTGGGGCCCCGTGGGGTGAAGGCGTTGGCGCTTATCACCCGCCGGGATCCCGGCCTTCGCCGGGATGACGAGTAAAAAGAAAGGGGCGGCTTCCTCGCGGAAGCCGCCCCTTTCTTTCGCGCCGCGAAGCTCAGACCCGCTCGGGTTCGCGGAGCGGCCTGGCGACGACGCCCTCGTGGAGGCCCGACGGATTGTGGATCCCGAAATGGGCGAGCCCGTCGCCGTCCGGGACCCCGACCGCGAACGAGGCGGAGGTGCGGCCCTCGCTTCCGTCGGGGAGGCGGTAGCGGGCGTCGGCGACGACCACCGGCAGCACGGCATCGCCGTCGACCTGCGCAATGGGGAGAGCGACCGAAGCCTCCATGGTGCGCGATTCGCCGGCGCCGATCGTCACCGGAGTCGTGTCGGCGTGATTGCGCGGAACGATCAGGGCGCTCTCCGCCTCGGACGAACCCGCGGCGAGCATCCAGGTCGAGATTCGGACGTTCTCGGCGGCGACCGGGCCGGTATTGCCCACCGTAAGCTCGAACTCGACCCGGGCGTCCTGACCGCTGACCCCGGCACGGCGCGGGCGCATCGCCAGCTCGAGCTCGGGCCGGCCGGCCGAAACCGCCCTCTCGACCGGAGCGACGATGGGAGCGCTGGCGACCGGAACGACGACCGGAGCGGGCGCGGGCTCGTAGACCTGCTCGTCACGGACGAGGGTCGGGCGGCGGCGGCGGAGGCCGAAGAAAGCCAGGGCGCCGAGCAGCACCAACCCGCCGAGCAGCCAGGGAAGGAAGGAATCGCGGCTGTCCCGGGTCTCGACCGTGGTCGTCGTAACCGGGGCGGGCGGGATTTCGGGAAGCACTTCCAGCGGCGGGGTCTGGGCGATGGGCGGTGGAAGAGGCGCGGTCGTCACCGGGCCCGGCAGGGTGTCGATCGGCACCGGGATGACCGCCACCGGGCCCGGGGCCACCGGAGCGATCACATTAGCGGGGGCGCGCCTCACGGCGGTGCGGGTGGTGGTGCGCCGGGTGGTGGTCCGCACCGGAGCGGCCTCCCGAGCAGCCTCGGCTTCGGTGGCGGGGGCCGGGGAGACCGTCTCGGTCGTCTGCACCGGGGTCGTGGCTACGGGCGGCGGGATCGAGGTCGTGGCGTCGGGCGCCGGCGCTTCGGCGGCCGGGTCGGCCGTGTCCTGGGCGATCGCGGGGGCGAGCGGGAGCGCGGCGGCGGCGAGAAGGAGCGCGGCGGCGCGGGCGAGGGGTGCGGGGTGCGTTTTCATATCAGAGGCATAATGAAATTCGCGGCGCTTCGGGCTCGTTCCGCCGCAGGAAGCGGGTCGGGACGTGGCTCGGCAGCGTCGAAGCGAGTGCCCCAGGATTGACCTCGGGGTGCGAATTCCGGCGGCGGCGCTCAGGACCAGCGCCGCGAAAACGTGGAGGGCAGGCCGGTTTACGGGCTGACCGGGTCTTCCTCGTCCTTGGTCAGGAAGATGACCCCGATGATGATCGCGATGATGATCGCCAGCGGCAGGAGGAAGCCGCCGCGGATTTCCTCGCCCTCGACCGTCTCGGACTGCGGCGCGACCTCGGCCGCGGGCTTCGGCGCGGCCGCGACGGGAGCCGCGGCCATCGAGGCGGCCGCGAGGGCGGCGAGGACGTGTCTGATACGCATGTGAATTCTCCTGGATGCCCTGAGCCTTATCCTCGGGGCCGGGGCAGTCAAGCCCGCACGAGGCCGATGATCCGCCCGGGACGTGAGACCGCCGTTCCGGCCTTCGCCGGAACGGCGGGCTTAATGGTCGAGGCCGAGCTCGGCGCGGATTTCTTCCCTGGACTCGTGCTTGTGGCGCTCGGCGAAAGCCTGTTCGGTGGGATTGGCATAGGCCTGGAGCGCTTCGGGCGCAGGCGCGACGTGCAGTGCCAGCAGCAGGGCGGTGGTCAGGAAACCGGCGATCATGGACTTCATCGGACTTCTCCAGCGGATGAGGGCCGGTTTGGGCCGGGCGCGTCACGACTGGATGCCGCGGGGCAGGGTTTTGTGTGTCAATTGTGTCGGGCTTCTTCGTCATGCCGGGCTCGACCCGGCATCCATGAACATGGTTGGCGGAACTGCGCACTGACGGTGTTCCTGGATTCCGGCTTTCGCGGGACCTTTGCATCACCTGTGCGAAGCGCACGGAGGTAAAGCCCCTCCCCTTCAGGGGAGGGGTTGGGGTGGGGAATGTGGGCGAGAATGTTCGCTGACGCCGGTGCAGCGAACGGACAGCCCCCACCCCAACCCCTCCCCTGAAGGGGAGGGGCTAACGGCCGGCGTTATGCAAAGGTCCGGCTTTCGCCGGAATGACGATCCGGACGCCCCTGCCTTGTCCCGGCCACCTTTACCGCCCACATGGCCCCAATGCCCTTTGATAACCTTCCCACGCGTCTCGCCGGCGCGCTGTCCGAGCGCGGCTACGCCACGCCCACCCCAGTCCAGGCCGCGGTGCTCGAGCCGGAGGCGGAGGGGCGGGACCTCGTCGTCTCCGCCCAGACCGGCTCCGGCAAGACCGTCGCTTTCGGCCTGGCGATGGCGCCCCAGCTGCTCGGCGAGGACGGCGGCGCCGGGTTCGCCCGGGAGCCGCTGGCACTGATCATCGCCCCGACCCGGGAGCTCGCGCTCCAGGTCAGTCGGGAGCTGGCCTGGCTCTATGCGTCCGCCGGCGCCCGGATCGCGACCTGCGTCGGCGGGATGGACGCTTCGAAGGAGCGCCGGGCGCTCCAGCACGGCACGCATATCGTCGTCGGCACCCCCGGGCGCCTTCGCGACCATCTGGAGCGGGGCGCGCTCGATCTGTCCAAGCTCCGGGCCGTCGTCCTCGACGAGGCGGACGAGATGCTGGACATGGGCTTTCGCGAGGATCTCGAGGAGATACTCGACGCGACTCCGCCGGAGCGCCGGACCCTGCTGTTCTCGGCGACGATGCCCAGGCCGATCGTGGCCCTTGCGAAGCGCTACCAGAAGGACGCGCTCCGGATCTCGACGGTCGGCGAGGATCGCGGCCATGGCGACATCTCCTACCAGGCGATGACGGTCGCTCCGGCCGACATCGAGCATTCGGTCGTCAACCTGCTCCGGCTTCACGAGGCGGAGAGCGCCCTGCTGTTCTGCGCGACCTGGGAGAATGTCCGGCGGCTGCACAGCTCGCTGGTCGAGCGCGGCTTCAGCGCGGTCGCCTTGTCGGGCGAGCATAGCCAGAACGAGCGCAACCAGGCGCTCCAGGCCCTTCGCGACGGCCGGGCCCGAGTGCTCGTCGCGACCGACGTCGCCGCGCGCGGGATCGACCTGCCCAACCTCAGCCTCGTCGTCCATGTCGAGCTGCCCCGGGACGCCGAGACCCTCCAGCACCGCTCGGGCCGCACCGGGCGGGCGGGGAAGAAGGGCATCGCCGTCCTCGTCGTTCCCTATCCGCGCCGCAAGCGGGTCGAGATGGTGATGCGCGGAGCCCGGATCGAGGTCGAGTGGATCAAGCCGCCGACCCCGGAGGATATCCGCCGGAGCGACCATGACCGGCTGCTCGCCGCCTTGCTCGAGCCGGTAGAGATCGAGGAGGAGGATCGCGACCTCGCCCGTCGGCTGATGGAGTCCAAGCCGCCCGAGGAGATCGCGGCGGCCCTGGTGCGCGCTCACCGGGCCCGGATGCCGGCCCCCGAGGAGATGGTCGACAGCGGGAGCGCGGGCGACGTTCGCCTGCCCCAGGGGCCGCGGGCCGGCTTCGAGGACACGATCTGGTTCCGGATGGACATCGGCCGCCGCCACAATGCCGATCCGCGCTGGCTTCTGCCTTTGCTCTGCCGCCGCGGGCATATCACCAAGTCCGAGATCGGAGCGATCCGGATCGCCGCGGGCGAGACCATGTTCGAGGTGCCGAGGGCGGCGGCGGGCCGCTTCATGGCCGCGGTCCGGCGGACGGCGACGGACGAGGACGGCGAGGGCGGAGTGCGGATCGAGCCGGTCGAAGGCAAGCCCCGCGAGGCCGCGCGCCAGAACCGCAAGGCCGGGCCGCCGCCCCAGAAGCGCTACAAGGCGAAGCCGGCGCGCGGGGGCTGAGGGCTGGGAAGTTCCGGCGGAAGGTTCGGAAGTTTCTAAGTTTCGGCTTCCCTTGAAGCGAAAAAACTTTCGCGGGGACGGGGCGCCGCCGGAGCGAGCCGGCAGATGCGAGCGGCCGGCAGCGGCTCGGCAGGCACGTATGATCGCGCCATGGATGGTCTGGATGGTCGGCCCGGGCATAATCGGAACATAGCACGAACCCATGGAAGTCGCGAGCGAGGCGTATGCCCGGACCTGGGCAATCCCCTCTCCCGTTTTCGCGGGAGAGGAGGGGCCCAAACCGAAGGCTTGGGAGGTCGGGTTTGCTAAGTCCGGAGTACAGACCCTCAGCTCCCACCGCTTCGCGGCGGGCCCCTCCTCTCCCGTAAGGACGGAAGAGGGTTAGAGGGTGGCTTTCGCTGGAATAACAGGGGAAGCGTGGCCGGGTTGGAACTCGAGGCTCAGGCGGCGCGCGAGAAAGGCGCCTGCCAATAGCCTCCCGCCGGCGGAGCTCGAAGCTCGGGCCTGTGGCCGGGGGCCTGGGGCGCGCGGCCGGCAGCGTCGGGCTCGTTGCCGCGAGGGTCGCGCCCCGGTCCGGCCTCGGCGGTGCGGCGGAAATCCAGCTCCAGACGAAGCGCGCCGAACGCGAGCATTGCGATCGTCAGGAGGGCGAGAAACGCGGCGGGATGCATGTTCAAATCCTCTTCAGCGCTCGAGACGGCGCCGGAAGCTGAGCTCGGCGCAGAATGCCTGGAGCGTCACCATGGTCCCGATCATCAGGCCCAGCACCGCAATCCACGCCATGGCGAATTCCTTCCTCGGGTCGGCCGGGCGGTTGCCCGTCGCCGTTGGAAGGGATTTACGGGGCGCCGGGGTCGAGACGATGTCGCGCGGGCGACTTCATTGTCGCAATTGTGGCGAGGACCGCGGCCTTCCGCGGTGGCCGGGCCTGATGCCGGATCGGGGCACTAGACCCGCTTGGCGGCTTCCAGCTCGTCGAGCATCGCCTCGATCCGGTCGAGCGCCTGCTCCATGTCGGCGACCCGGCCCGACTTGATGTCGTCGAGCTCTCGCTCAACCTCCGAGCGGAGCCCGTGGAGGCGGGTTTCCTTCTCGCTTTCGACCGGGGAGGAATCGTCGTCGCCGGAACCTAGATCGGGGCAGTCGTTCATTTGCCGGCCCTACCATCGCTGAAACATTATTCAAAATCGGTGAGTTAGGTGCTTGCATCGGGCCGACGCATGGAAACAGGCTTCCAGATCGGCAAATGCCTCCGCCGCGTTATGATACGCCCCGCCTCGACATCCGCCTTGCCTGGCGCCACCGCGACCCGAATCTCGGCGATCGGGCCAGTCTCCGATTGGAGGGCCGAATATTTGCATCGTCATTTTCTCGATCTGGGGACTTGCAGCAGCGCCATCCAGTCACGGGCGGCGTGAATAACCCGGACGACCTCCACCTCCTCCGGCAGCACGCGGTAGAAGACGAGATGTCCCCGATAGAGCCGTTTGCGAACCGGATCCCCATCCAGATCCAGGGCCACCGGGAAGCGCCAGGGGCGTGGGAACAGCGAATCGCAGGCCCGTTGAAGTTCGTCGACGAAGGCATCGGCCCTGTTTTCATCTTCGCGTGCAATCCAGAACCAGATCTCTACGAGATCTTTGAGCGCCTCCGGCGTCAGGCGAACAATCACGCAGCGTCTTTCCGCCCGTTCCTCTTCTCGCGAATTGTTGCGCGGACCTGCGCGAACGCCTCTTCAAGCGGGATTCCCTTACCGCCCTTGAGCGAGTCGATTCCTTTTCGGAGTTCCGCCTCCAGGCGCTTCCATGCGGCCTCTCGCTCACGGACCACCGGAAGCCCTTTGCAAAGAATCTCGGCGCGCGAGGCGTAACGGCCGGATTTCACCGCTTTCTCGATAAAGGCCTCGTCCTGCGGGTCCAATGCGGAATGGTCGTCCATGTTTGTATTTTACGCCCATTCGCCGATGCAGGCAACGCGCGCGACCGGCTCATACGAAGATCGTTTATGCGCGGATGGGCTGACATGCGCGGCGCTTTCGGGAGATTGGCACCGCCCAGGTTTTCGGCGATTGCCGCTGGAGGATCCGGTGCGAGCAACTCACGCAGGCCTTTGGGGAGGTGGAATGATGCAGATACTCCAGCAGGTGAATGCCGCGTCTCCCTTCAACGCCTGGGCCGGCTTCGAGCTCCTGTCCGCGGAAGGCGGGGTGGCGGAGGTCGCGGTCCAGGCCCGGCCCGATCTCCTCCAGCATGGCGGCTTCCTCCACGCCGGCCTGATCGGCGGCCTCATCGACACGGCCTGCGGCTTCGCCGCGGCGAGCGTCGCCGGCAACGTGCTGGCAAGCCAGTATCAGGTCATGTGCTACGCCCCGGCCGTGGGCGAGCGCTTCGTGGCTCGCGCCAAGGTCACCCGCGCCGGCAGGAGGCAGGTCTTCGCGACCGCGGAGCTGTTCGCTCTCAGGGAGGGGTTGGAGAAGCTCGTCGCCGGCGGCTCCGCCGTGCTGATGGTCGCCTGAGACGGGAGATCGTCGCTGAGGGAGAGGGGAGCAAGTCCAATAGTCGGTGAGCGAAAGCATCCTGGTAAAGAAGCGAAGCGGATAGCCGGCAAATCCCCTTGGAACGCACCAGAAAAAGCCCTTGACGCGCTTTACATTCGAGGTACGCCGCCCTATCTAGCCCCCACACCCCATCGTATCGGAACAGGACACGCCGTCGCGCAGCGTGTTCAAAGCATTGATCGATAAAGGGTTTTCAAGACGCTGAAGCTGCGGTCCCAAGCACGGGGACTCGCGGCTTTTTGCGTCTTCTGCGTTCCGCATCGGGCTTCGCCCTCGCGTTTCCAGCGAGATGGCCGGGCTCAGTATGGATCCCGGATCAAGGGACCCGATCAAAGTAGTACTTTGATGGGAACCCTGTCCGGGACGACGAACTAGCCCCGTCTCCGGGGCACAGGAAGGCGAGACACATCTCCATGGCGACCAAGACGGACCGGGCCAGCGAAAACCGCTCGATGGCATCCAAGCGCATCCGCAAGATCTTCGGCAACATTCACGAAGTCTCCGAAATGCCGAACCTCATCGAGGTTCAGCGCGAGAGCTACGAGCAGTTCCTCCGCTCGCGCCCGCAGGACAGCTACGTGTCGGGCCTGGAGAAGACCCTGCGCTCGGTTTTCCCGATCCGCGATTTCGCCGGCACCGCCGAGCTCGATTTCGTCCATTACGAGCTCGAAGAGCCCAAATACGACACCGACGAGTGCCGCCAGCGCGGGATGACCTATGCGGCGCCGATGCGCGTCACGCTTCGCCTTATCGTGTTCGAAGTCGATCCCGATACCGAGACCCGTTCGGTCCTCGATATCAAGGAGCAGGACGTCTATATGGGCGACATGCCGCTGATGACGAAGAACGGAACGTTCATCGTCAACGGCACCGAGCGCGTGATCGTCTCGCAGATGCACCGTTCGCCGGGCGTGCTCTTTGACCACGACCGCGGCAAGACCCACGCCTCGGGCAAATATCTCTTCGCCGCCCGGGTCATCCCCTATCGCGGCTCCTGGCTCGACTTCGAGTTCGACGCCAAGGACATCGTCAACGTCAGGATCGACCGCAAGCGCAAGCTGCCGGTGACGGCGCTCCTCCACGCGCTCGACATGTCGAGCGAGGAGATTCTCAACACCTTCTACGACCGGGTGACCTTCGTCCGAGGCAAGAACGGCTGGGCGATCCCGTTCGTGCCGGAGAACTGGCGCGGCCAGAAGCCCAGCTACGACGTCGTCGACGGCGACAGCGGCGAGGTCGTGTTCAACGCGGGCACCAAGATCACTCCGCGCGCCGCCAACAAGGCGGCCAAGGACGGCCTCAAGAATTTGGTCATCCCGACCGAGGAGATTTTCGGCCGCTATTCCGCCTACGACCTCGTCAACGACAAGACCGGCGAGATCTACGTCGAGGCGGGCGACGAGATCAGCTCCGAGAATCTCGAGCGTCTCGACCAGGCCGGGATCGACCGGATCGAGCTTCTCGACATCGACCATGTCTCGACCGGCGCCTGGATCCGCAACACCCTGAAGGCCGACAAGTCGGAGGACCGCGACCAGGCCCTCGCCGACATCTATCGGGTCATGCGCCCTGGCGAGCCGCCGACCAAGGAGACCGCCGAGTCCCTGTTCGGAGGCCTGTTCTTCGACCCCGAGCGCTACGACCTCTCGGCCGTCGGCCGGGTCAAGCTCAACATGCGCCTCGACCTCGACGTCGAGGACACGGTGACGACCCTTCGCAAGGAGGACATCACCGCCGTCGTGAAGACCCTCGTCGGCCTCAAGGACGGCAAGGGCGAGATCGACGACATCGACAATCTCGGCAACCGGCGCGTCCGTTCGGTCGGCGAGCTTCTCGAGAACCAGTACCGGGTCGGGCTGCTCCGGATGGAGCGCGCCGTGAAGGAGCGGATGAGCTCGGTCGACGTGTCGACCGTCATGCCCAACGACCTGATCAACGCCAAGCCGGCGGTGGCCGCGGTGCGCGAATTCTTCGGCTCCTCGCAGCTGTCGCAGTTCATGGATCAGACCAATCCGCTGTCCGAAGTCACCCACAAGCGCCGCGTGTCGGCGCTCGGGCCGGGCGGTCTCACCCGTGAGCGCGCCGGCTTCGAGGTGCGCGACGTCCACCCGACCCATTACGGCCGGATCTGCCCGATCGAGACTCCCGAAGGCCCGAATATCGGCCTGATCAACTCGCTCGCCAGCTTCAGCCGGGTCAACAAATACGGCTTCATCGAGACCCCGTACCGCAAGGTCGTCGACAACAAGGTGACGGACGACGTCGTCTATCTGTCGGCGATGGAGGAGGCCAAGCACACGATCGCCCAGGCGAACGCGGAGCTGCTCGAGGACAAGGGCTTCGGCGAGGAGATCGTCTCGTCCCGCCGCGCCGGCGAGTTTCTGATGGCGCCGCGCGACCAGATCACCCTGATGGACGTTAGCCCCAAGCAGCTCGTCTCGGTCGCGGCCTCGCTCATCCCGTTCCTCGAGAACGACGACGCCAACCGCGCCCTGATGGGCTCGAACATGCAGCGCCAGGCGGTGCCGCTCATCCGCGCCGAGGCGCCGCTCGTCGGCACCGGCATGGAGGAGACGGTCGCCCGCGATTCCGGAGCGGCCATCGCCGCCCGCCGGACGGGCGTGGTCGACCAGGTCGACGCGGCGCGTATCGTGGTCCGGGCCACGGGCGACGTCGAGGCCGGCAAGTCGGGCGTCGACATCTACACTTTGATGAAGTTCCAGCGTTCGAACCAGAACACCTGCATCAATCAGCGTCCGCTGGTGAAGGTGGGCGACCTGGTCAACGCGGGCGACGTCATCGCCGACGGTCCCTCGACCGACATGGGCGAGCTCGCCCTGGGCCGGAACGTGCTCGTCGCGTTCATGCCCTGGAACGGCTACAATTTCGAGGACAGCATCCTGATCTCCGAGCGGATCGTGAAGGACGACGTCTTCACCTCGATCCACATCGAGGAGTTCGAGGTGATGGCCCGCGACACCAAGCTTGGGCCGGAGGACATCACCCGCGACATCCCGAACGTCGGCGAGGAGGCGCTTCGCAACCTCGACGAGGCCGGGATCGTCTATATCGGAGCCGAGGTCGAGCCGGGCGACATCCTGTGCGGCAAGATCACGCCCAAGGGCGAAAGCCCGATGACCCCGGAGGAGAAGCTGCTTCGCGCCATCTTCGGCGAGAAGGCGTCGGACGTGCGCGACACCTCGCTCCGGCTTCCGCCGGGCGTGTCCGGCACGGTGGTCGAGGTTCGGGTGTTCAACCGCCACGGAATCGACATCGACGACCGTACCCGCGCCATCCAGGCCGAGGAGAAGGACCGCCTCAGGAAGGACGCCGACGACGAGCGCTCGATCCTGAAGCGCGCCACCTTCTCGCGCCTCCGCGAGATGCTGGTCGGCCAGACCGCCACGGCGGCTCCGAAGGGCTTCAAGAAGGGCAGCGTCATCGACCTCGCCGGCCTCGAGGAGGTCGAGCGTTTCGAATGGTGGAAGTTCGCGGTCAAGGACGACAAGGTCCAGGCCGATCTCGAAGCCGTGAAGGCCCAGTATGACGATGCCGAGTCGGTCATCCGCCGCCGGCTCGAGGACCGTATCGAGAAGCTCGAGCGCGGCGACGAGCTTCCCCCGGGCGTCCTCAAGATGGTCAAGGTGTTCGTCGCGGTGAAGCGCAAGCTTCAGCCGGGCGACAAGATGGCCGGACGTCACGGCAACAAGGGCGTCATCAGCCGGATCCTGCCCAACGAGGACATGCCGTTCCTCGAGGACGGGACCCCGGTCGACATCGTCCTCAATCCGCTCGGCGTTCCCTCGCGGATGAACGTCGGACAGATTTTCGAGACCCATCTCGGCTGGGCCGCCCGCGGCCTGGGCAAGCAGATCTCGGCGATGCTCGAAGGCATTCGCGACCGCGGCGCGGACTTCCAAGGGAAGGATGCGACGGGCGTTCGCGACAAGCTCAAGGACATTTACGGCCCGAACTATGACGGCCAGATCGATGCCCTGGGCGACGAGGAGCTTCACGAGCTCGCGTCCAACCTGGTCGGAGGCGTTCCGATGGGCACTCCGGTGTTCGACGGCGCCCGCGAGGCGGACGTCTCGGCGATGCTCGAGAAGGCCGGGCTCGACCAGTCGGGCCAGGTCACCCTGTTCGACGGCCGCACCGGCGACACGTTCGACCGCAAGGTGACCGTGGGCTACATCTACATGCTGAAGCTCCACCACCTCGTGGACGACAAGATCCACGCGCGTTCGATCGGGCCGTACAGCCTCGTCACCCAGCAGCCGCTGGGCGGAAAGGCGCAGTTCGGAGGCCAGAGGTTCGGCGAGATGGAGGTCTGGGCGCTCCAGGCCTACGGCGCCGCCTACACCCTTCAGGAGATGCTGACGGTGAAATCGGACGACGTCATCGGCCGGACCAAGGTCTACGAAGCGATCGTCAAGGGCGACGACACGTTCGAGGCAGGGATCCCGGAGAGCTTCAACGTGCTGGTGAAGGAGATGCGCAGCCTTGGCCTCAACGTGGAGCTGAACAGTGCGGAAGTAGACGCCGACGGCATCGCGCTCGCGGCGGAGTAGGCACCTTAAGCCCCTCCCCTTCAGGGGAGGGGTTGGGGTGGGGCTTGTGCAAGATTTTCAGGGTTGGGCGTCCGGAAAAACGGACATTCCCCACCCCAACCCCTCCCCTGAAGGGGAGGGGCTAAGGAGCAGAAAATGAACGAACTGACCAACTTCGCCAATCCGGTCGCCAAGCCGGAGACGTTCGACCAGATCAAGATCGGAATCGCTTCCCCCGAGCGCATCCGCTCCTGGTCGTTCGGCGAGATCAAGAAGCCCGAGACGATCAACTACCGCACGTTCAAGCCTGAGCGCGACGGCCTGTTCTGCGCGCGCATCTTCGGTCCGATCAAGGATTACGAGTGCCTGTGCGGCAAGTACAAGCGCATGAAGTATAAGGGCATCGTCTGCGAGAAGTGCGGAGTCGAGGTCACCGTCTCGAAGGTCCGCCGCGAGCGCATGGGCCATATCGAGCTCGCCGCTCCGGTCGCCCACATCTGGTTCCTGAAGTCGCTGCCCTCGCGCATCGGCCTGCTTCTCGACATGCAGCTCAAGCAGCTCGAGCGGATCCTCTATTTCGAGAGCTACGTCGTCGTCGAGCCGGGCCTCACCCCGCTTGAGAAGTACCAGCTGCTGACCGAGGACGAGCTTCTCTCGGCGCAGGACGAATATGGCGAGGACGCCTTCTCCGCCGGGATCGGCGCCGAGGCGGTCAAGCAGATGCTGATCGACCTCGACCTCGAGGGCGAGCGCGAAGTGCTTCTGAAGGACCTGGCCGAGACCAAGTCCGAATTGAAGCCCAAGAAGATCATCAAGCGGCTGAAGGTCGTCGAGAGCTTCCTGGAGTCGGGCAACCGGCCGGAGTGGATGATCCTCGACGTCGTCCCCGTCATCCCGCCCGAGCTTCGCCCGCTCGTGCCGCTCGACGGCGGCCGCTTCGCGACCTCGGATCTGAACGATCTCTACCGCCGGGTGATCAACCGCAACAACCGCCTGAAGCGCCTGATGGAGCTGCGCGCTCCGGACATCATCGTCCGCAACGAGAAGCGGATGCTCCAGGAGGCGGTCGACGCTCTGTTCGACAACGGCCGTCGCGGCCGGACGATCACCGGCGCCAACAAGCGTCCGCTGAAGTCGCTCTCCGACATGCTCAAGGGCAAGCAGGGCCGATTCCGCCAGAACCTGCTCGGAAAGCGGGTCGATTATTCGGGCCGCTCGGTCATCGTCACCGGCCCGGAGCTGAAGCTCCACCAGTGCGGCCTGCCCAAGAAGATGGCGCTCGAGCTGTTCAAGCCGTTCATCTACTCGCGCCTCGACGCCAAGGGTCTCTCCATGACCCTGAAGCAGGCGAAGAAGTGGGTCGAGAAGGAGCGCAAGGAAGTCTGGGACATCCTCGACGAGGTGATCCGCGAGCATCCCGTGCTCCTGAACCGCGCCCCGACTCTCCACAGGCTCGGGATCCAGGCGTTCGAGCCGGTCCTCATCGAGGGCAAGGCGATTCAGCTTCACCCGCTGGTCTGCGCCGCGTTCAACGCCGACTTCGACGGCGACCAGATGGCCGTTCACGTCCCGCTGAGCCTCGAGGCCCAGCTGGAAGCGCGAGTCCTGATGATGTCGACCAACAACATCCTCTCGCCCGCCAACGGCAAGCCGATCATCGTCCCTTCGCAGGACATGGTCCTCGGCCTCTATTATCTGTCGCTGGAGCGTGAAGGCGAGCCGGGCGAGAACATGATGATCTCCGACATGTCGGAGGTCCATCAGGCGCTCAACGCCGGAGCCGTCACCCTGCACACCAGGATCGTCAGCCGCGTCCCGCAGACCGACGAGCAGGGCAAGCAGTATATGAAGCGCTTCGAGACGACCCCGGGCCGGATGCTGCTCGGCGAGACTCTCCCGAAGAGCCACAAGGTGCCGTTCGAGACGGTCAACCGCCTCCTGACCAAGAAGGAGATCGGGGACGTCATCGACGTCGTCTATCGCCACACCGGCCAGAAGGAGACGGTGCTGTTCGCCGACGCCATCATGGGCCTCGGCTTCCGCCACGCGTTCAAGGCCGGCATCAGCTTCGGCAAGGACGACATGATCATCCCCGAGGAGAAGATCGGACTGGTCGAGGACGCCCGCAACACGGTCAAGGATTACGAGCAGCAATATCAGGACGGCCTGATCACCCAGCAGGAGAAGTACAACAAGGTCATCGACGCCTGGTCGAGCTGCGGCGACAAGGTCGCCAACGCGATGATGGACAAGCTGAAAGCCCAGCCGAAGGACGAGAACGGCCGGATGGCCCAGATCAACTCGATCTACATGATGGCCCATAGCGGCGCCCGCGGTTCGCAGGCGCAAATGAAGCAGCTCGCCGGAATGCGCGGCCTGATGGCCAAGCCGTCGGGCGAGATCATCGAAACGCCGATCATCTCGAACTTCAAGGAAGGTCTCACCGTCCTCGAATATTTCAACTCCACCCACGGCGCCCGCAAGGGCCTCGCGGACACGGCGTTGAAGACGGCCAACTCGGGCTACCTCACCCGCCGGCTCGTCGACGTGTCGCAGGATTGCGTCATCGTCGAGGAGGATTGCGGAACCGAGAATGCGCTCGAGATGCGCGCGATCGTCCAGGGCGGAGCGGTCATCGCCTCGCTCGGCGACCGGATCCTCGGCCGTACCCCGGCGGAGGATATCGTCGACGGCAAGTCCGGCGACGTGATCGCCAAGGAAGGCCTCCTGATCGACGAGCCGCAGGCGCTGCGCATCGACGAGATCGGGGTCCAGGCGGTCCGGATCCGTTCGCCCCTGGTCTGCGAGAGCGAGCACGGCGTTTGCGGCAAGTGCTACGGGCGCGATCTCGCCCGGGGCACGCCCGTCAACATCGGCGAGGCGGTCGGGGTCATCGCGGCCCAGTCGATCGGCGAGCCGGGCACCCAGCTCACCATGCGGACCTTCCACATCGGCGGCGCCGCTCAGCTCAACGAAACCTCGAGCCTCGAGGCTTCGGTGGACGGCACGGTCGAGCTCCGCGATCTCCCGACGATCGTCGACCCGCGCGGCCGGCGAATCGCCATGTCGCGCAGCGGCGAGCTCGCGCTCGTCGACATGGACGGCCGCGAGCGCGCTTCGCACCGGATCCCCTACGGAGCGCACCTGGTGGTCGATCACGGCCATATCGCCTCCAAGGGCGAGCGGCTGGCCGAGTGGGATCCGTTCATGATGCCGGTCATCACCGAGAAGGGCGGAATCGTGAAGTTCCAGGATCTGACGGAGGGCAAGACGCTCACCGAGCAGACCGACGAAGCGACCGGGATCGCCCAGCGCGTGGTCACCGAATATCGAGGCTCGGCCCGGACCAAGGAGGATCTGCGCCCGCGCATCACCCTCCTCGACGAGCAGAGCGGCGAGGCGGCGCGCTACATGCTTGCCCCGGGCGCGATGCTTTCGGTCGAGGAAGGCCAGCGGGTCGAGGGCGGCGAGGTTCTCGCCCGTGTGTCCCGCGAAGCCGCCAAGACCCGCGACATCACCGGCGGTCTGCCGCGGGTGGCCGAGCTGTTCGAGGCGAGGAAGCCCAAGGAGAATGCGATCATCGCCAAGGTCTCCGGCCGTGTCGCTTTCGGCAAGGACTATAAGGCCAAGCGCAAGATCGCGATCATCCCGGACGATGGCGGCGAGCCGGTCGAGTATCTGGTGCCCAAGTCCAAGGTCATCGACGTTCAGGAAGGCGACTTCGTGAAGCGCGGCGACAATCTGATCGGCGGCTCACCCGATCCGCACGACATCCTGGAAGTGCTGGGAGTGGTCGCACTCGCCGAATATCTCGTCAGCGAGATCCAGGAAGTCTACCGGCTCCAGGGCGTGAAGATCAACGACAAGCATATCGAGGTGATCGTTCGCCAGATGCTCCAGAAGGTCGAGATCACGGAGAGCGGGGATTCCACCCTTCTCGCCGGCGAGCAGATCGATCTCCAGGAGATGAACGAGATCAACGCCAAGCTGAAGGGGGGCAAGAAGCGCCTCGCCGAAGGCAAGCCGGTGCTTCTCGGGATCACCAAGGCGTCGCTCCAGACCCGAAGCTTCATCTCGGCCGCCTCCTTCCAGGAGACGACCCGGGTGCTCACCGAAGCTTCGGTCCAGGGCAAGATCGACACGCTCGACGGGCTCAAGGAGAATGTCATCGTCGGCCGGCTCATCCCGGCGGGTACCGGCGCGGGCATGGGCCGGATGCGGATCGCGGCCACCAGCCGCGACGTCGCCCTTCGAGTCCAACACCGCAAGCTGCAGGAGACGCTGGTCGCGGCCAATCAGGAGTCGCTGGTCGCGGCGAATTCGGCCGCGGAAGAGCATGCGGCAGAGCTGGCCCAGGGCCCCGAAGCGGCGATCGGCGACGATCCGCTCGCGGCGGTGACCCCGAGCGGGCACGGCACGGACGCGGACGCCGGCGAGTATCTGCAGAGCTGAGGCCTAGGCTCGTCATTGCGAGCGAAGCGAAGCAATCCAGACTGCCTTGGAGGCCCACTGGATTGCTTCGTCGCTTCGCTCCTCGCAATGACGGACTGGAACGAAAACGCCCCGTCGGAGAACATCCGGCGGGGCTTTTTCATTCGACACCCTCTCCCGTGAGAACGGGAGAGGGCGGAAGCGCGGCCCCCGCCTGCGCTTGCGATGGCGAAGAGTCGCGGCTAGCCCGGAGAAAATTGGGAGTGCCACATGAACGGTCGCATCGGGCTCAAGCTTCTGGCGGGCGCAGCACTCATCGCCCTCGCAACCTCCGCCCCGGCCGCCCCCGATCCGGCCACCCGCTCGGCCGACTCCTTCCTCGCGACCGCCCACCTCAACCCTCGAAGCCCGGCGGAATTCACCGCGGCCCTGGTCCTGGACTTCCTCGGCCGTCCGCTCAGCCTGGATTCCTACCGGGCGCGGCTCGCGAAAGGCGAATAGATGGATGCGAGGGACGCCTTCGCCCTCCTGCTGGTGGCCCTGATGATCCTGCCGGCGGTGGCGGTGGCGGGCTACAGGTACAGGCGGGCGCTCAGGGAGAGGGACAGGCGGAAGAATTCCCCTCCCTGAAAGGGAGGGGCTAGGGGTGGGCAGGCGAGCGCAGCGAGACTTTTGCTGCCTCCGAGTGTCGCCCGCCTTCGGCGGACCCACCCCCAGCCCCTCCCTCGCAGGGAGGGGAGGTTTGCCCTTCGGTTGCGCTGGGACTACCGCCCCCGAATGGATGCCACCGGCCTTCGTATCGCCCTGTTCAGCGGCAACTACAATTACATACGCGACGGTGCGAACCAGGCGCTCAACCGGCTCGTCGAATATCTGCTTCGCAAGGGCGCGGCCGTCAGGGTCTACTCGCCGACCGTCGCGGAGCCCGCCTTTCCGCCCAACGCCCAGGTGGTGCACATACCGAGCCTGTCGATCCCGAGGCGCGCGGAATACAAGTTCCCGATCCTGCTTCCTCAAAGGGTGAAGCGCGACATCGCCGGGTTCCGGCCGAACGTCTTCCATGTCGCCAGCCCGGACGTGCTCGGCCATCGGGCGGTGACCCTCGCCCGGCGGATGGACATCCCCGTCGTCGCCTCGGTCCATACGAGGTTCGAGACCTATTTCCGCTATTACGGCCTTCCCTTCCTGGAGCCGGTCATGGAGTCGGTATTGCGCCGCCTCTACCGGCGCTGCGACGCCATCTTCGCGCCTTCGGATTCGATGGCCCAGCTGCTCCGCGAGCAGCGGATGAGCGACGATGTCGGGATCTGGACCCGCGGGATCGACCGCGAGATCTTCAATTCCGGCCGCCGCGACCTCGAATGGCGGCGCGGGCTCGGGATCGGCGACGAAATGCCGGTGATCGGTTTCGTCGGCCGGCTGGTGATGGAGAAGGGCCTCGACGTCTTCGCCGAGACGATCGACCGCCTCCACCAGCGCCAGGTCCGCCACAAGGTGCTCGTCGTCGGCGAGGGGCCGGCGAAGGAGTGGTTCGAGCAATATATGCCCGACGCGACGTTCGCGGGCTTCCAGCAGGGCGCCGACCTTGGCCGAGCCGTCGCGTCGATGGACATGCTGTTCAACCCTTCGGTGACCGAGACATTCGGCAACGTGACCCTGGAGGCGATGGCGGCCGGGCTTCCGGTCGTCGCGGCCATCGCCACCGGAAGCCGGAGCCTGGTCGAGGACGAAGTAACCGGCCGGCTGATCCCGGCCGGAGCGATCGAAGGCTTTGCCGGGGCGCTCGAAGCCTATTGCCGCGATCCCGCCCTCCGCCGGGCGGCGGGCCTCGCCGGCTGCGAGTCCAGCCGCCGCTACGGCTGGGACGAGGTCAACCAGGCGCTGGTCGACGCCTATATCCGGGTCATCCGAAAGCGCGAGGGGCGCTGATCCTCCCCACCGCTTCGCGGCAGGGAGGATAGTTGGTCCGGAACGCCCGCTTATCGCACCGGTTATTGGAGCGACTGGAGACAGGATGGCCGACTTCGCCGCCCAGCGCGAGCATATGGTTCGGGAGCAGATCGCCGGCCGGGGGATCGAGGGAGGGCAGCTGCTCGACGCTTTCCGGGCGGTGCCGCGCGAATGCTTCATACCCGAGGAGGCGCGCGAATTCGCCTATGAGGACGGGCCTCTCCCGATCGAGGCCGGGCAGACCATCTCGCAGCCTTATATCGTGGCCTTGATGATCTCGGCCGCCGGGATCGGGCCAGGCGACAGGGTGCTCGAGGTCGGCGCCGGCTCGGGATATGCCGCGGCGGTGATGAGCCGCATCGCCGGGGAGGTGGTGGCGGTGGAGCGCCATTCCGAGCTCGCCCGGCTGGCCCGGGAGCGGCTCGACCGGCTCGGCTACGGCAATGTCCGGATCGTCGAGGGCGACGGCACCGCCGGCCTCCCGGACGAAGCTCCGTTCGAGGCCATTCTGTGCGCAGCCAGCGGAAGCCATGTGCCCGAGACGCTCCGCCGGCAGCTCTCGATCGGCGGCGCCCTGGTGATGCCGCTGGGAGAGCCGGGCGCAGTCCAGAAGCTGGTCAGGGTCGTCCGCCGGGGCGGGGAGGAGTTCGACGAGGAGGATCTGGGGCCGGTCCGGTTCGTGCCCCTGATCGGGGCCCATGGCTGGGCCGATCCCGAAGGAGAGAAGAAGATGTCGGTTCCACAGCTTGTCGCCGCCGCGGCGGAAAGCCTGCCCGAGCTGGACGACCCCGCTTTCGGCGAGGCTTTCGACCGCTTCGCGGACGCCCGGATCGTCCTGCTCGGCGAGTCGAGCCACGGGACGTCGGAATTCTACCGGGCCCGGGCCGCGATCACCCGGCGGCTGGTCGAGGAGCACGGCTTCACCATCGTCGCGGCCGAGGCCGACTGGCCCGACGCCGCCGGAATCGACCGCTATGTCCGTCACCGGCCGCACCGCGAAGGGGAGGAAGCCGCCTTCGAGCGCTTCCCGACCTGGATGTGGCGCAACACCGACGTCGAGGCCTTCGTCGGCTGGCTTCGGGACCATAATCGCACCCTCGCCCATGAGGAGATGACCGGCTTCTACGGCCTCGATCTCTACAATCTCGGGGCCTCGATCCGGGCCGTGATCGACTTCCTGGAGCAGGCGGAGCCGGAGACGGCGAAGGTTGCGCGCGAGCGCTACGAATGCCTGGCGCCCTGGAGCCGCGATCCCGCCGCCTACGGCCGCATGGCCGTCACCCAGGGCTTCGCCTTCTGCGAGCTCGGGGCGGTGCGGATGCTGAGCGACCTGATGCAGCGCCGGATGGACTGCCTTTCGCCCGAATGCGACGATTGGCTCGACGCCGCCGCCAACGCCCGGCTGATCAAGAATGCCGAAGCCTATTACCGGGCCATGTATTACGGCTCGGCCGAGAGCTGGAATCTTCGCGACACCCACATGTTCGAGACGCTCTGCCAGCTGCTCGAGGCGAAGGGGCCGGAATCGAAGGCGGTGGTCTGGGCTCATAACAGCCATATCGGCAACGCCGCCCATACCGAGATGGGCCAGGTGCGCGAGGAGCTCAACATCGGCCAGCTGGTCAAGGAGCGGTTCGGCCATGAAGCCCGGCTGATCGGCTTCGGCACCCATGCCGGCACCGTGGCCGCGGCGACCGACTGGGACGAGCCGATGGAGGTGAAGACGGTTCGTCCCTCGCTTGCCGAAAGCTACGAGCGGCTCTGCCACGACAGCGGAGTGCCCCGATTCCTGCTCGATCTTCGCGAGGGCGTGGAATCGAACGAGGCCGTGGTCGAGGCGCTGATCGAGCCGCGGCTGGAGCGCTATATCGGAGTCATCTACCGGCCCGAAACCGAACGCTGGAGCCACTATTCGGAATCGGTCCTTCCCAATCAGTTCGACGCCTGGGTCTGGTTCGACGAGACCGAGGCGGTGACTCCGCTCGGCGAGGAGCCCCGGGGCGGCGAGGACGAGACCTACCCGTTCGGGCTGTAGCTGCCCCCGTCATTGCGAGCGAAGCGAAGCAATCCAGCGCGGACTCGGAGGCCCGCTGATTGCCGCGTCGCAATGACGAATCAAGCGAAGCCGTTCGCACCATAGAGCGTGATGGCTTTATGTTGATCCGTCATTGCGAGGAGCGAAGCGACGAAGCAATCCAGTGTCGTTCGAGGCCGCACTGGATTGCTTCGCTTCGCTCGCAATGACGAGGTGAATCGGCCTGACCCCATCACGTTCTAAGGCTGAGAGACCAGCCTCCCCGTCAGCCAGAAGCGGCCGCTGACCACCGCGCCGGGCGCGGGTTTCAGCTTCACCTGGGACGGGTGGAGGACCACGTCGATCGTGTGGCCGCCATGAGTGCGCACGAGCGCCCACCAGAAACGGCCCCCGCCGATCGAGTTGGAGCGAAACTCCGACTTCAGCACCGTTCCCGCCAGATCCGCATAAGCCGTCGGCGCGTCCGAGTCCGCCTTGCCGCCGGATTCGGCGTTGAACATCCCGCTCGGGATGAAATGGTTGGCGGCGAAGGCGACTTTGACGCCGTTCTTCTTCTGCGCCGCGTAATAGCCTTTCTCGTCCTTGAAGATTCGGGCGTCGAAGCTGAATCCGGCCAGCGAGACGGCGAGCGCCTTGCCGGGCTTCGCCTGCGCGGCCTGGCGGGGATCGGCCAGATCGAAGACGAGCGGGACCTCCTCCCCCGCGAAGCGGGCGGTGACGGCGATCTCGAAGGGCTTCCAGAGCGGGTCCGAGGCGTCGCCGACGATTTCGACCCTGGCCCGGCCTTCGCCGGCGAAGGCCGGATTCAAGCTGGCCAGCTCGAGCTCCCCGTTCCCAAGCTTCCTGAGGCCGATCCACAGCTCCGCCCCCGACGGATCCCGCACGAGGCAGATGAGCTCGGCCCCCGCGAGAGCTTCGGGGACGCATCGGTCGGCATAAGGCCGGACCGACCGATCCATGGCCTCGGCGCTCGTCGCCTGCACCTCGAAGCCGGCCTGGTTGAAATGATTGATATCCGAGTCCATCGGCCGCCTCCCTGGCCCGAGATGTGGCGCAAGCCGCGCCGCGCCGCAATCGTGCTTCACGCCCCCGATCGTTAGAGCGTGATGGCTTTATGTTGATCCGTCATTGCGAGGAGCGAAGCGACGAAGCAATCCAGTGTCGTTCGAGGCCGCAC
>DASQZF010000134.1:0-27863 GCA_035638835.1 Allosphingosinicella sp.
CGCGCTGGATTGCTTCGCTTCGCTCGCAATGACGGGGCTATTCCTCCCCAAAGCGGTCCTCGACGAGGGCGACCAAAGCCTCCAGCGCCTCGTCCGCCCCTTCGCCCTCGGTGTGGATGGTCACTGAATCCCCGAACGCCGCCCCGAGCATCATCAGGCCCATGATCGAGGTGCCGCACACCCGGCTGCCGTCCTTCTCGACCTCGACCGAGGCCGGAAGCCCCGCCGCCATGGTCACGAAGCGGGCGCTGGCCCGGGCATGGAGGCCGCGCTTGTTCTTCATCTCGACGGTTCGGCTTGCCACGCTCAGACGGTCTCCCCGAGTATCTCCGAAGCGACCGAGATATATTTGCGCCCGGCCTCGCGGGCGGCGGCGACCGCGGCCCTGACGTCGAGCAGCTTGCGGGCGCCCTCCAGCCGGATCAGCATCGGAAGGTTGACCCCGGCGATGACCTCGATCTTCTCCGATTTCATCAGCGAGATCGCGAGGTTGGACGGGGTGCCCCCGAACAGGTCGGTGAGGATGATGACCCCGCTCCCGTCGTCGACCTTGGCGATCGCCTCGGCGATGTCGTTGCGGCGGCCCTCCATGTCGTCCTCGGGGCCGATGCAGATGGCCTCGATCCGCTCCTGCGGCCCGACGACATGCTCCATCGCCCGAACGAACTCAGCCGCAAGCCGGCCGTGGGTCACCAAAACCAGACCAATCATCAGACTTCCCAATCTTGCGGCCCAATGCTGCGGCTTATTCCCCCGCCGCCGCCTTCGACCCCCACGCGCGGAGGCGAGGCGAGGTCGCGATGCTCGACCGTGGGCGAAAATCCCGCCTCGCGCAACCGGGCAGCGACTCGCTCGGCGACGTGCACGCTTCGATGTCTTCCTCCGGTACAGCCGAAGGCGATCGTGACATAGGATTTTCCTTCCGCGCCGTAGCGGGGAAGGAGGACGAGGAGCAGGTCCTCGATGCTCGCGACCGCTTGCGGATAGGCTTCGTCGCCGGCGATATAGTCGCCCACCTCGGGATCGAGGCCGGTGAGGTCGCGAAGGGAATCGACCCAATAGGGGTTCCTCAGGAACCTCAGGTCGAAGACGTTGTCGGCGTTGCGCGGAATGCCCCGGGCGAAGCCGAACGACATCACCGAGAGGGTGGGCGCGAGCGTTCCCGAGCTGAAGCGCTGGCGGATCTGCTGCTGGAGCGCGTTGGGAGCGGTATCGGTGGTATCGATGACATGCTCGGCCCAGCGGCGAAGCGGTTCCATCAGTGCGCGTTCGGCGGCGATCCCGTCGGTTGCCGGCCTATCCGGGGCGAGCGGATGGCGGCGGCGGGTCTCGGAATAGCGGCGGATGAGCTCGGTTCCGGCGCAGTCGAAATAGAGGGTCTCGACCGGCACCTCCTGCCCGCTGGCCAGAGCTTCGATCTGCTGGACGATCCGGCTGGCGTCGAAGTCGCGGGTGCGGCTGTCGACCCCGATCGCGAGCGGCCGCCGGCGGCGCTTGGTCCCCTTGCCGAGCGGGGTTTCGAGCAGGTCCTCGAGCAGCGAGAGCGGAAGGTTGTCGACCACCTCCCAGCCGAGATCCTCGAGAGTCCTCAAAGCTGTGGACTTGCCGGCGCCGGACAGGCCGGTGACGAGCAGGATCCGCTGAGGTGCCGAGCCGGCGGTCAAAGGGGCAATCCGAATTTCACGAGCGCATATTCTAGCTTGAGCGGCGCCGAAGGCTCAAGCGCCGCGAGCGCGACCCGCGGGATTTCGAGTCCCGCCAGCCGGATGGCGGCCGGTTCGGGAAGCCGTTCCGGTTCGGTGTCGAGGTCGGCGTAGAGGCAGACCGGGACGTCCGCTTGCGGTGCGATCTCCACGATTCCCACGCCCCGCAATTCGATCTTGCCCGCGATCGTCGCTGGAGCCCGCGCCAGCAGCGTTTCGCCGGCGCCGCGCAGCTCGGTATAATCGTCGCTGACCAGCGCCGCCCCGCGGTCGATCAGGCGCAGTGCGAGGTCCGACTTGCCTGCGCCCGACCGGCCGGCGAGAAGCACCGCCCGGCCGCGAATCGCGACGCAGGAGGCGTGGACGATCGCGTCGGGCGGAGCGGTCATTCGGGCGGCGCTTCCGGGAAATGCATGACGAAGCGGGCGCCGCTCCGTCCGTCGTGGCGGCTCTCGACCTCGATCCGACCGTCATGGCCGTCGACCGTCGCCTTGGCGATGGCGAGCCCGAGCCCGGAATGGCGGCCGAAACCGTCGGATTCCGGCCTGACGCTGTGGAACCGGCGGAAGATCGAAGCCCGCGCTTCCTTGGGGACGCCCGGCCCCTGGTCCTCGACCGCGATCACCACCTCGCCTTTGAACCGCGCCGCTCCGAGCTCGACCAGCCCCCCCGGCGGCGAGAAGGAGATGGCGTTGTCGACGATATTGTCGATCGCCCGGGCGAGCCGCGCTTCATCGCCGAGCACGACCGCGCTCCCGACACGCGGCCTGGCGAAGGCGACTCGGACCTGGCGCTCAGCCGCGCGCGGTCGCCAAAGGCCGAGCAGGGATTCGAGCAGGTGCCCGAGATCGACGGGCTCGAACCTGGCCCTGCTCAATTCGGCGTCGAGCCGCGAGATTTCGGCGATGTCGACGATCAGCCGGTCGAGCCGGACCACGTCGCTCCGGACGATCTCGAGAAGCTGGCTTCGAAGCGCCGGGTCCCCGACCCTGTCGAGGCTGTCGACGGCGGAGCGGAGCGACGCGAGCGGGTTCTTGAGCTCGTGGGTGACGTCGGCGGCGAAGGCCTCGGTGGCGTCGATCCGGTAGCGAAGCGACTGGGTCATGTCGCTGAGCGCCCGGGCGAGCAGCCCGATCTCGTCTCGGCGGGCGGGGAGGGTGGGGACCGAGACCTCGCGGGCCCGCCCCAGCCGGACCTGGTGGGCGGCGCGCGCGAGGCGGCGAAGCGGAAGGGCGATCGTCCGGGCCAGGAACTGGGACAGCAGGATCGAGACGATGAGAGTGACGAAGATGACGATCATCAGGGTCCGCCGCTCGTCGCGGACGATTCCCCTGATGTCTCGGGCGTTGCGGGTGAGCAGGAGGACGTCGTCCGAGGCCGGGATCCTGGACGCGGCGGAGATGAACAAGGTGCCTTCCGGGGCCCTTCGAAGCATGGTGGTCGCGCGCGGCGCCCGAAGCGCCGCGACCGCCTCGCTCCAGCCCTCGAGCCGCCCCGGTTCCGGCAGAACCAGGGGGGAGGCGGGGGGCTTGCCGGCGACCGCGTCGAACAGGTTGTCGAGCAGCCGAGCGGCGCTCTTGCGCCACGGCTCCTTGGCCGGATCGCGAAGCTCGTAGGTCGGCCGCTCGCCGCTCCAGCTGTCCATCCGAAGGGCGCCGTCGGAGCCGAACACCCGGAGCCGGGTCCGGGAGCGGGTGCCGAGGCGGTGCAGGAGCGCCGTCTTCTCGCCGGGCTCCGCAAGGGCGAGCGAGTCGGCCATGATCCCGACCTGGGTCTCGGCCCCGGTCACTGCGCCCGTCGTCAGCCGGCCCCGGAAGCTGTCCAGGTAGAAGATGCTTCCGGCGAGCACGGCGAGTGCGAAGACGTTGACCGCGAGGATTCGGTGGAGGAGCATCCAGCGTCCCGACCATTTGAGGTCGAGGTCCCTCTCCTCATTCCTCGCCAAAACGGTAGCCCACGCCGTAGAGCGTCTCGATCGCCTTGAACTCCGGATCCGCCGCCCGGAACTTGCGCCTCAGCCGCTTGATGTGGCTGTCGATGGTCCGGTCGTCGACATAGATGTCGTCCTGATAGGCGACGTCCATCAGCTGGTTGCGCGATTTGACCACGCCCGGCCGCTGGGCCAGCGCTTCGAGGATCATGAACTCGGTGACGGTCAGGGTGACGTCCCGCCCGCCCCAGGTCACCCGGTGCCGGGCCGGATCCATGGCCAGCCGCCCGCGAACGATCTGAGGGACTTCCGCCTCGGGCTGGGTGTCGTCGGCCACCGCCGCCCGAGCCTCCGCCCGCCTCAGGATGGCGCGGATTCGGGCGATCAGGAGTCTCTGGGAAAACGGCTTGGTGACGTAATCGTCCGCGCCGAGCGCCAGCCCCAGCGCCTCGTCGATCTCCTCGTCCTTCGAGGTCAGGAAGATGACCGGCAGGTCCAGCTTCTCGCGAAGCCGGCGAAGCAGCTCCATCCCGTCCATCCTGGGCATCTTGACGTCGAGCACCGCGAGGTCGGGCGGATTGTCGACCAGCGCCTTGAGAGCGGCCTCGCCGTCCGAATAGACCCGGGTGGCGAAGCCCTCGGCCTGGAGCGCGATCGACACCGAGGTGAGGATGTTGCGGTCATCGTCGACCAGGGCGATCGTAACCGGCATCCGCTCTCCCACTCCGCTTGCAGGCCCTCCTTAGCCGCTGAGTATCGTCATTGCGAGCGAAGCGAAGCAATCCAGTGCTGCGTCCTGACGCGCCGTCGCTGGATTGCTTCGTCGCTGAGCTCCTCGCGCTGACGGCCTCGCGCCCCTCACCCTTTGACGAACCCCCCCCGCTCGGATATGCGCCACCCCACATCAAGGGCGGCGGCCCAGCCGCCCGTTTGTCATACAATTTCAAGGAGAATGTCGTGGCCAATCGCGTGCCGGCAAAAGGGCTGGGTTTGACCACCGGAGCCGAGCTTCACTGGAACCTCCAGACCCCGCAGCTGGTCGAGGAGGCGCTCCGCCGCGGCGAGGGGATGCTCGCCAAGGACGGTCCGCTGGTCGTCCGCACCGGCAAGCATACCGGCCGCTCCGCGCAGGACAAGTATATCGTCCGCGACGCCGAGACCGAGTCCACCATCTGGTGGGACAATAACAGGTCGATGACCTCCGACCATTTCGCGGCTCTGAAGGCGGACTTCCTCGCCGCGGTCGCCGAGAAGGAGAGCCTGTTCGTCGCCGACCTGTTCGGAGGCTCGCAGCCCGAGCACCGGGTCCGGGTGCGGGTGATCAACGAGCTGGCCTGGCACAATCTCTTCATCCGAACGCTTCTGGTTCGCCCGGAATCCGCCGAGCTCGAAGGCTTCGAGCCCGAGTTCACGATCATCGACCTGCCGAGCTTCCGGGCCGATCCGGCCCGCCATGGCACCCGCGGCGAGACGGTGATCGCCGTCAACCTGACCGAGCGGATGATCCTGATCGGCGGCACCGCTTATGCCGGCGAGATGAAGAAGTCGGTGTTCGGGATCCTGAACTATCTGCTCCCCGTCGAGGGCGTGATGCCGATGCACTGCTCGGCCAATATCGGCCCCAGCGGCGACACCGCCGTCTTCTTCGGCCTTTCCGGAACCGGCAAGACGACCCTCAGCGCCGACGCCAGCCGCACCCTGATCGGCGACGACGAGCATGGCTGGTCGGACGAGGCGGTCTTCAACTTCGAGGGCGGCTGCTACGCCAAGATGATCCGACTCTCGCCCGAGGCCGAGCCGGAGATCTTCGCGACCACGAAGCGCTTCGGAACCGTGCTCGAGAATGTCGTGATCGACGAGGAGACCCGGGAGATCGACTTCGACGACAATAGGCACGCGGAGAATACCCGCGGCGCCTATCCGATCGAGTTCATCCCCAATTGCTCCGAGGACAATCTCGGCCCGGTGCCGAGCAACATCGTCATGCTGACCGCCGACGCCTTCGGGGTCCTTCCCCCGATCGCGCGGCTTACGCCCGACCAGGCCATGTACCATTTCCTTTCCGGCTACACCGCCAAGGTCGCCGGGACCGAAATCGGAGTGACCGAGCCCGAGGCGACCTTCTCGACCTGCTTCGGAGCGCCCTTCATGCCGCGCCACCCGAGCGTCTACGGCAACCTCCTCAAGGCTCGGATCGCCAAGGGCGGAGTGTCCTGCTGGCTGGTCAATACCGGCTGGACCGGAGGCAAATACGGGGTCGGCAAGCGAATGCCGATCAAGGCCACCCGAGCGCTCCTCAACGCCGCTCTGGACGGCTCGCTCAACGACGTCGAGTTCCGAACCGACGAGAATTTCGGCTTCGAGGTCCCGGTCTCGGTTCCGGGCGTCGACACCGCGATCCTCAACCCGCGCGACACCTGGGCGGACAAGGGCGATTACGATTCCACCGCGGCGAAGCTCGTGAAGCTTTTCATCGACAATTTCGCCAAGTTCGAGGCGCATGTCGATGCGGGCGTCCGAGACGCGGCGCCTCGGGCTCAAGTTCAGGCGCAAACGGAGCCCACCCAGACGGCCGCCTGACCTGCACCCTGATGACTCCGCCCCGTTCGGGCTGAGCTTGTCGAAGCCTTCCCTTTTCCCTCGGCCAGGGAAGTGAAGAAGAGTCCTTCGACAGGCTCGGGACGAACGGGGAGAAACCCGAAGGGGCGCGTCGGCGAGAGGCCGGCGCGCCCTTTTTCTATTTGTCGTCGTGCCGGACCTGATCCGGCATCCACCTTCTTGGTTCCCGCAGGAGACAAGGAAAAGATGGATCCCGGATCAAGTCCGGGATGACGGTCATCGAAGGACTCGATCCATGACCGACGAGCACGAACCCCGCCTCTTCCGCGACGACGCCGCAATCCGCCATATCGGCGAAGGCCTCCTCGACTGCGCGCTCCGCCGCGAGGAATGGACCCACGAGGCCCATCTCGCCGCCTGCTGCTGGCTGATGGTCGAGCGCCCCGACATCCGTCCCGAGCGCGACCTCCCCGACCTGATCCGCCGCTTCAACGAAAGCGTTGGCGGCGTGAACAGCGACTCCGAAGGCTATCACGAGACGATCACCCAATGCTTCATCCGCGCGGTGCGGGTGTATCTCGATCGCGTCGATCCGGCGCTGCCGCTGGTCGGGAAGGTCAACGGTCTGCTCGCTTCCGAGGAGGGCAAGAGGGACTGGCCGATGGGCTTCTACGACCCGAAGACCCTGTTCTCGAGCGAGGCTCGGCTGGAGTGGGTGGAGCCGGATCTGGCGCCCCTCCCGGAGCTTGGCGGGGAGCGCGGCTGAGGCTCGGGAGAGACGCCTCATGCAATGGGTGAAGGGAAGGGGGACAGTCCTACAGTCACCCGACCATCGGCGGTACCTGACATCCGACCGTCGGCGGTACCTGAAGAAATGCATAGGAGTGCGCGGGGGCGGCAAGATATCCGCCCCCGCGCCCGTTTCCGCTTACTTGCGGAGATATTGCTTGCGGATCGCCTGGGCGAGAGCCTGGGAGCCGCTCGTCGCTTCGCAGGTGCCGGCGCTTCCGGCGCGGCCGAGGACGGCGGCGCTGACATTGCAGACATTCGCAGCGATGCCGACCGGCACCTGGACCTGAATCTGATTGTTGTTGAGAACGTCGAGGTTGTTGAGGGCGTTGATTTCGACACCGGTCAGGATGTCCTGAAGGATGACGTTGCCGACGGTGACGTTGACGAGGCCGGCGGGCACCTGAACCTGGGCGGCGACCGGGACGGCGGTCGTGGTGGCGCCGAGAACGAGCGCGGCGGCCATGATGCAGACTTTACGCATGATGTTACTCCTTACTGGTGACTCGCCTAGGCTGCGGCTCGCGTAAACAAGCGGTGAAGCAGCAGGCAGGGCTAAGAACGGCGTCCGCAGCGAAAAGAACCGGCCCCTCCGACGGTCGGAGCCTAAGCTCAGCCAGGCCGAGTATCGAAGATAAGTCCTGGCACACCTCAGTCGGTGACCGATCGGAAGGAAGCTGGACCCCGGAGCAAGTCCGGGGTGACGGGGGGTATCCGTCAAGCCGGACATGGAGCACGGGGACAGTTACTGTAACTGTCCCCATTTCATCAAGGCGCGGCTTTGGGGGTCAGCGCCCTCCGCCGCGAAGGCGCGGATCGGCGGCGTAGGCGGTCGCAGCGGGGTAGGATCGCCACACCGCCTGATTGCCCCGCGCGAGCTTCCGGAAATAGACAACCCAGAGTTCGCCCGCCGCCGGCCTCGGACGGCCGTCGTCGCACGCGGCGCTGCCCCACCATCCATCGAAGTTCACCCGCCTGCCGCGATAGGAGCCGCGAAGCGGCCGCTTCACCTCCGCCGAGGCCCGCCAGGGATGGGCGTCGCCGAACGCAGCGCGGATATAGGCGGAGCCGGTGGTCCGGACGAGAGCGACGGCGGAGATCGTTCCCGCCCGATAAGCCGAGTCCAGGTGGCGTTCCGCAGGGATATGCGCACGGCAGGCGATCGCAGCGCTGCTGCAGAGCGACAGGGCCGCCGCCGCGACAAGAAGATACGCCTTCGGCATCGGCGAAGCATAACCGGCGCGCGAGGGGAGGGACAGCCTCCCAGGCCAGCCGGCGCGCCTTAGCGGGCTGGACGCAACTTCTGTATTATGATAATAATACACCTCAATATTGAAGGCGAAACGCGATGTTCGAGAACCCGGCAGCGAAGCGAGCGGCGGTCGCGGCAGCGATCGGAGCGGTGGTGGCAATCCCTGTGCCGTTCATCGGGCCGCTGATCGGCGCCGTCATCGGCGGAGGGATCGGCTGGTTCACCGCGGACCGGCGACGCTGACCCAGGCGGCGCCTTCCTCGTCCCCGGTGGAGGCGGGAGGGTCGAGGCCGATGACGATTCTCCTGAACTCCCCTCCCTGTAAGGGAGGGGCCGGGGGTGGGTCCGCCGCAGGCGGCCGAGACTCGGGGTCAGCAGGGAAGTCTCGCTTCGCTCGCCTACCCACCCCCGACCCCTCCCTTCCAGGGAGGGGAATGGAACGGGCCTTTTCGAGGAGGTCGCGGGTCCGGAGGGCTCCTTCGAACGCGTAGAGCAATCGTTCGCGGGCGTGCCCCCAGCCTCAGGCCGCGCAGGGCCTTATAGCGGTTATCGGAGCAAAACCTGGATTTTCATCCCCGACAAGTCCGGCACCGCGAAGCGGTGCCCATTGGCGCCCGACATGACGAAACGGTGCGGACTTGGATATCTCCCCGTGCCAGGCACGTAACAGGCACGTAGCTGGCACGGCACGTAGCCCGGCCACCTACGAGATCGACTGGACCGCAGCCACGGTCCCTTGCCTGGCGCCTCCCGCGGCGAAATAGCAGCCGACGCCGATCGGAAGCGGCCCGACCGCCGGATCGGGCTGGACTCGCAGGGCTGTATTATGAGAATAATACACCTCCTTATCGGAGACAGAGAAGATGTTCGAGAATCCAGCAGCGAAGCGGGCGGCGGTCGCGGCGGCGATCGGGGCGGTGGTCGCGATCCCGGTGCCGTTCGTCGGGCCGCTGATCGGAGCCGTCATCGGCGGAGGGATCGGCTGGTTCACCGCGATCCGGCGCCGGTAAGTCCGCCGCCGCTGCGGTCGGTCAGCCCGGCTTGCGGGCATAGCGCTCGGCGAACTCCCGGTCGGACATGATCAGGTAGCGGATCATGTCGACGAAGGCCCAGGGGAGAGTGACGAGCAACCCGACCAGGGTGCAGCTCAAAATCACCATCGCGATCCCCGAGCCGGTGCGGCCGAGATAGAAGCGGTGGATTCCGAGCCAGCCGATGAAGAAGGCGATGAGGGCGGCGATATATTTGTTGCGGTCGTCGTCGAGCGGCCCAAGCGCGGGCCGGGCCGCGGCCGGCGGCGGCGAGGTCCCGGGCACGGGGAAGATGCTGAGCGCCCGGCTCTCATGGGTCTCGAAATCGACCTTCATCCCGATCGCCGGCTCGCCCTTCGCGGCCCAGTCCAGGGGCTTGAAGCTGTAGCGGCGGCCGTCCTCGCCGGTGACGATCCCGTCTCCGGTGCGGGTGTCGACTCCGAGTACCTGTCCGCGCATATGCCCCTCGCTCCCCGGGCGCTCCATCTGGACCGGCGGGACCGGTTTTTCAACCTGTCCCGGGGGGAGGCTCAGTTGGCCGCGGCCTCGTTGGCGCCGCCGTCTCCCTGGCCCGCGCCCTGCGAGCGGTTGCGGGTCACGTCGACGTCGACGTCGATGTCGCCGACCTCGTTCTTCACCGCCCGGCCGGTGCTGACCGCGACGTTGCCGATTCCCGAGCCCACCTCTTCGGCCGTTCGAGCGGTGGCGGCGGCCGCGTCCCTGATCCTCTGCTCGTTATATTCCAGCCGGACCTGGTCGTTGCCGGAATCGTTGGCGACGTCGCAGCCGGCGAGCGCCAGCAGCGGAAGAGCGAAAATCAGGCGCATGGGCAATTCTCCTTCAAGGGCTTTCAACCTGTGCCGGTCGTTGCGGGTCCGCGCAAGGCCCTCGAAGCCGCCGGTCGACTTGCATCCAATTCCCCGGCGCCTCGTTACAGCCCCGACCCATCACCCACTGCAGGAGACGTGTGACATGGCCGATCTCAGCCGGATCCAGCCCCATATGGAGATTTTCGGAGCCGACGGAGCCCGCCTCGGCACGGTCGACAAGGTCGAAGGCGACCGGATCAAGCTGACCAGGCAGGACAGCGGTTCGCACAAGCATCACCATCATTACATTTCGGGCGGCATCGTCGCCGCGGTCGAGGGTGACCGGGTGCGCCTCTCGGCCAATGCCGCCAATGCCGCACTCCTCGAGGAGGAGGCCGACGGCCACCCGCTCGGCGAGCAGAGCATCTTCAGCTGGCGCAATATCGGCCTCGGCGCCGCCGCGGCGGGAGTCGCGGTGGCGGCGGGCGCGATCTTCTACCGCAGCCGGTATGGCGACGAGGACTGAGCGCTTCGCCCTCCGACGATCGGTCCCGATCCCGCGGTGAAAGGGGCGCCGCCGCCGCCCTGTTCACCTCGGCTTACGGAACCACCGTCGTGCGCCGCCCGGACCGCCGCGACGCTTTCAGGGTCCGCCGGTTCGAGGGCGGATCGGCGTGGATCTCCACGTCCGCGGCGAGCGCCCTGGGCGGCAGGAAATAATCGCGGCGCCGGACGGTCTGGACGCTGACGAAGGTGACGTAGAGCCCGAACGACACGATCGCGACGAAGGCCAGCTGCGAGGGCGCGTAGACCGGGCCCGGCTCGCTCACCGTGAAGTTGGGAAGCACCAGGTCAGCACCGTGAGCGCGCAGAGCGTGGCCAGCGAAGCGCTGACCCCGGTCTGCTGGAAGGTCTGCTCGCGATGACGGATGGCCCCGATCAGGATGCAGGTTCCGACCAGGCCGTTGAGGATGATCATGACGGCGGCGAACACCGTGTCGCGCGCCAGGGTCGCCGAATCCTCCCCGCCGGCCGACATCAGGGTGACGATCAGCCCGAGCTCGATGATCGTCACCGCAACCGCCAGGAGGAAGGTCCCGAACGGTTCGCCGACGCGGTGGGCGATGAGCTCCGCATGATGGACCGCGGCGAGGACGGTGAGGATCAGGGCCGCGACAAGCAGGAGGGCCGGAAGGATCTTCCGTCATTGCGAGCGAAGCGAAGCAATCCAGTGCGGCCTCGAAGACCTCTGGATTGCTTCGTCGCTACACTCCTCGCAATGACGGCTCAGCTCCCGAAGCCCCGCCACGCGACCGATTCGGGCAGGTCGAAGCTGTCCGGCCGGCCGAGCTCCCAGGACTGGCAGTAGAAGTCCCGCTCGCACTTGCCCTCGAGAAGCTCGCCCGGCTCGAGGAAGACGTGCAGCTGCGAGAACAGTCGGACCTCGGCCTCGCTGACCCGTCTCACCAGATGGTGGGGGCGGATCTGCGAGGGATGCTCCAGCCCAGCCGCGGCGATCATCTCGGACAAGGCTCGAAGCGTGTTGCGGTGGAAGTTGAAGACCCGCTCCGCCTTGTCCCCGACGACCAGGGCGCGCTGGCGCATCGGGTCCTGCGTCGCCACCCCGGTCGGGCAGGTGTTGGTGTTGCAGGTGAGCGACTGGATGCAGCCGATCGCGAACATGAAGCCGCGCCCCGCATTGGTCCAGTCCGCGCCCAGGGCGAGCAGGCTGGCGATGTCGAACGCGCTCACCACCTTGCCGGCCGCTCCGACCCGGATCCGGTCTCGAAGGCCGGCCCCGACGAGGATGTTGTGGACGAACAGCAGGCCCTCGCGGAGCGGGACCCCGATATGGTTCGAGAATTCCAGCGGGGAAGCGCCGGTTCCGCCCTCCGCCCCGTCGACCACGATGAAGTCGGGCACGATCCCGGTCTCGCGCATCGCCTTCACCATCCCGGTAAACTCCCAGGGATGGCCGAGGCAGAGCTTGAAGCCCACCGGCTTTCCTCCCGAAAGCTTCCTCAGCCGGGCGATGAACTCCATCATCTCCATGGGTGTCGAGAAAGCCCGGTGCCGCGCCGGCGAATTGCAATCCTCGCCCATCGGGACGCCCCGGGCGGCCGAGATCTCGGCCGTCACCTTGGCGCCCGGTAGGATCCCGCCATGGCCGGGCTTGGCGCCCTGGCTCAGCTTCAACTCGATCATCCTGACCTGCTCCAGGCGCGACTTCTCCTCGAAGCCGGCCGGGTCGAACTGGCCGTCGGCGGTCCTGCACCCGAAATAGCCGCTTCCGAGCTCCCAGATGAGGTCGCCTCCATGCTCGCGATGGTAGCGGCTGATGCTTCCCTCGCCCGTATCCTGGGCGAACCCTCCCATCTTCGCGCCCTTGTTGAGCGCCAGGATCGCGTTGGCGCTGAGCGACCCGAAGCTCATCGCCGAGATGTTGAAGATCGAGGCCGAATAGGGCCTCTCGCACTGGTCGTTGCCGATCGGGATCCTGAATCCCGCGGGATCGGCGGCGGGGGCGGGGCGGGTCGAATGGGCCATGAACTCATAGCCGCTCTCATAGACGTCGAGCTGGGTCCCGAACGCCCGCTCGCTGCCCTCGTTCTTGGAGCGGGCGTAGACCAGCGAGCGCTGGCTCCTCGAAAAGGGCGACTGCTCGTTGTCGCCTTCGAGGAGATATTGCCGGATCTCCGGCCGGACGGATTCGAACAGCCAGCGGAGGTTGCCGATGACGGGATAGTTGCGCCGCACCGAATGGTAAGGCTGGGCGAGGTCGTACAGCCCGAGGAGGGTCAGCGCTCCGGCCACGACCAGCACGGCCCAGGCCCAGCGCGATCCGGGCACGGCGAACGCCGCCGCGACCGTCGCGGCCATGCACAGGGCCAGCGGGACATATCGGCCGAGCGAAAACCTCTTCTCGTCGCGGCGTGGGGGCATAAGGTTCGGGCTCCCGATGAGGTCTGCCGGCCAGGTTCCGGAAGCACGAGACTAAAGACCGGGCGACGGCGGAACCGCAACCCTGACGACCCGCTCGGCCTCGTTGCCCCTTTGCCCCTTTTGCGTCGTTGCGTTTCCCGGGCTATTTCCGGAAAGGCCGGAGGGAGAATCGAAAGCATGGCCAAGCTCGTTTTCGGAATGAACCAGTCGCTGGACGGCTATGTCGACCATCTGGAGTTCGAGCCCGACCCCACGCTCTTCCGCCACTTCATCGAGGAGGCAAGGGGGCAGGCGGGCAGCGTCTACGGCCGCCGGATGTACGAGATCATGCGCTATTGGGACGATGACCATCCCGAATGGGATCCGGACCGAAAGGCCTTCGCCGAGGCGTGGCGAAGCCAGCCGAAATGGGTCGCCTCGCGCTCGGCGGAGCCTGTCGGCCCCAACGCCAGCCTGATCGGTAACGACCTGGAGGGCGCGATCCGGGCCCTGAAGGCGACACGTGACGGCGAGATCGAGGTCGCCGGCCCGGACCTGGCCCGAAGCCTCACCGATCTCGGCCTGATCGACGAATATCGGATCTACCTTCACCCCGTCGTCCTCGGCCGCGGCACACCCTATTTCGCCGGACCCCGCCCGCGGCTGCGCCTGACGGCCGCGGACCGGATCGGCGAGGACGTGATCAGGCTCACCTACGTCCCCGCTGCGGCCAGGGGGCGACTCACCCGGGCCCTCGCCGAGCGGTGAATCTCGACACGGCCTAAAGCCGCCGGATCCGAGGCTCCGCGCGCGCCTTCGCGAACAGCTCGTCCAGCGCCCAGATCATGGCGTCGGCGCGGTCGGGCGAGCCCGGTCCCTGATAGCCCGCCCAGGTAAAGGCGCAGAGCTGGTCCTCCAGCTCGGGGAAATGCCCCGCAAGCCGGGCCCGGCCGGTCTCGAAGCGAAGCGCGATCGGCTCCGCCCTCGCCGCCTTGCTCGATCCGGCGTGGACGAGCCTCACCGGCAGGTTGGCATCGACGGCGCGAAGGATCGATTCGATCATCTCGCCGCCCATGTTCTTCTCCGCGACGATCCGTCCGGCCCCGAACGAAGCCGCGGCCCCCGCCACCCGGCTCGCCCAGCCCTCGGGGGAAAGGCCGCTTTTGGAGAGGTCGGCGACCACCCAGGCCACTCCGTCCCCGTCCGATGCGCAGACGACGATCCCGCACGCATCGCCGTGGCTGGAAGCGGGCGGGTCGACCCCGATCACCACCCGCCGCCAGCGCCCGTTCCCCTCCGGCCCGAAGGCCGGTCCGCGCGCCGCCTCGATCAGCTCGCGGCTCCACAAGGCTCCCTCGAACTCCTCGAGCAGCATCCCCTGAAGCTCCTGCCGCCCAAGCCTGGTGCCGCCGAACATGGCTTCCATCGCACTCCGGAAATCGGCCGGCAGATGCGGATTCTCGTCCGTCCGCCCCACGGTCGTCGAGCAGCGCGGGTCGGCGAGCACCCGCTTCAGCAGACTCCCCGGCCGCGGAGTCGTGGTCACCAGGATTCGGGGCCGCTCCCCGAGCCTCAGGCCCAGCATCAGATTGTTCCAGGTCGCCTCGGCCTTCGCTCCTCCTGAGCCGGTCGAAGGAGGCCATTTACCGAGCTCGTCGCACCAGGCATGATGATGCTGAGGCCCGCGCAATTTCTCGGGCCGCTCGGCCGAGAAAGCGTGCGCCTCCGCCCCCGACGGGAAGCGCAATATCCCCTTGGCGGCGATCCACCGCGCCCGCTCGTGCCCGCGAGCGCAGGCGAGAAGCCCGCTCTCTCCCGCCACCATCACCCGCTCCACCTCGTCGATCGTCGACCCGACCAGCGCGATCCGGGCCGAACGATCCTCGCGCGCCCGCGCCCACACCCATTCGGCCCCGGCCCGGGTCTTCCCGAAGCCGCGGCCGGCGACGATCGCCCAGACCCGCCACGGCGCCCCGTCCGGCCCCGCTCGGGGTTCCTCCTGCCCGCCATGGACCTGCCACCACCATTCCTCGGCGAGCGCCCTGACGGCGAGCTCCGGCATCCTGGCGACGACGAGCCGGCGCTGCTCCGGCCTGAGCTTCGCCAGCTCGGCGAGGAGATGGAGGCACTGCCCTCGGTTCGGCACGTCGGCCCGCCCGAGCAGCGACTTGGTGTAGACCGGACCGTAGAGTGGGAGCTGGAAGTCGAAGGCGAAGCCCGTCATCCGTCCCCGCCGCCGTCCCCGCCGCCGTTTCCGTCGCGGCCGTTCCCGGAACCGTCATCGAGGCCCGGCGGGAACGGCGCCCGCCTCGTGCCGAGCGAATCGAGCGCCTTGTCCAGCGCCTTGATCGCGTCCTCGAAGCTCCAGGCCCGGGACGGCGAGGCCATATGCTCGCGTGACGCGACCCCGCCGCCCTTGCGGTCGTAGCGGGCGAGCAGCTTCATCACCCGCTCGAACTCCTGGGCCATTTCGCCCTTGGGCTCGAGATTGTCGCGAAGCCTTTCCTGCGCCGCCAGCCGCTGCCGGACCGATTCCGCCTCCAGCACCGCATAGGCCATCCGAAGCGCCTCGTCGCGAAGGGCGGCAAAGCCCGGATCGCGCCGGATCAGCGCCCGAACCGTCACATAGGCCACCCCCGCCGCTTCCGCCGCCGCATGCTCGTCCGCCGTCCCCGCGAAATAATCGAGGAAGATCTGCTGCCTCCGCTCGTCGAACCGATAGCCCCGGTTGGGCTTGAGCTGAAGCAGCCGCCGGTTCTGCCCCTCGATCGTCCCGTCCTCCGCAAGCGCGCGCAGCTGCTCCGCAACCCGCCGGGCGTCGGCCTTGTCCCGAGCCGAAAGCTCCATCGCCGCCAGCCATGCGAACTCGTAGATCGGATCCCGCCGCCGGAGCTGGTAAAAAGCCTGCCACCCGAACCCGCTCCCCGCCGCGGCATCCATCCGCGCCTGCCCCGCCCGAACCCCCTTCAGGAACCGAACCTTCGCCTCGAGGTCGATGCGGTGGGGAGGGGCCTTGGGTGAATCATCCTGGGGCATGGAGAGAGTAGAACACACAAGGAACAAATAGGAAAGACCCTATCCGCTCCGTTCCGGACCAAGTCTTAAATCCTCCCCGAGCTCGCCCGGGGAGGGGGACCGCGACGCGAAGCGGCGTGGTGGAGGGGCAAGGGGAGGGGGACCGCTCGGCGCAGCAGGGTGGTGGAGGGGCAAGCGGGCGAACGCCCGGGCCATTATTCCCCGGAGCACGGCTTCCAGATCGTGGAGAACGTCGCGAGCCGGAATCCGCGTCGTCTCTATGCCAGCACGTACGAGCCAGGCATCCCGTGCCCTGTCCCGCTGTGGTCTATCTCCCCGGCCGTGCGCTTCGCCGTCGACTTCGATCGCAAGGCGGGCGTCGCCGCAGTAGAAATCGAGGCTGTAGGGTCCGGTCGGGTGCTGGCGGCGGAATTTGAGGCCGCCCGGCGAGGTTCGCAATTCCCGCCACAGCAAGACCTCGGGCAGGCTCATCCTGCGCCGCAGGCGTCGCGACTGACCGACGGTGCCCTTGCCGGGCCTGGGTGATGCGTTCCTGAACAACTCCTTCCGGCCCTCCGCTCGCTTGCCCCTCCACCACGACGCTTCGCGCCGCGGTCCCCCTCCCCGAGCAAGCTCGGGGAGGAATCAGGACGTCGATCGAGGTGCTACCTTGGGTGAAGCTCCACCCAAAATTCGGATTTGAAGTCCGTGGGAATGTGCCGTGCCGGGATTGTGCGGTGCCAGCTACGTGCCTGACACGATTGCACCCTAATCGATGATCACTCTGCCGCCAGGTCAGTAGCGGGCGGCGCTCCTTTGGTGGCTGCTCTGCCGCCGAGCGCGAGGAAAGCTGCAGCAGAACTTGCCGCGCGCCGGTCAACATAAGCCAAGACGGCTTGGTTGACCGCCTCCTTCAGCGCCCACTGCTCGTCAGTCACATTTTTCCGGCGCCTATAAAAGAGGAGATACTCTTCGGCTTCTTGGTAGGAAACCACCTTTAGCTTTCGGAACATCTCAATCGCCTCCTTATTGAGGGATCGCTTCAAATCCGCCCGGATGCGCTTCAGCGCGGAGAAAATTCGGCGGGACCGCATGCCGAGGAAACGCTCGACACAGACGTTACCCACTTCTGCCTCTCGATGAGTGAGGTGATTTTCGAGCGTGCATATCTGGTAGATGGGGTGGTGCCCGCAGAGGCAAACCTGTTCATCTGTCACTCGAAATACGTCTTTTAGGTCCCATTCGAGCTTCGCCTGCTGCCAATCCTTATCATGGCTTCGCTCAATCATTTCCGTTTTAAGTTGTTCAAAGTTATAGCCTTGTCCCATGGCAACCTCCTGCCTGCAACGCCATTGGCACTCTTTGACCCAGAGTGCTAAACCAGAACAAATGGGGGGTCAAGAACTCTGCCTGTAGGTGCTAGTACGTGCCAGGTACCACGTGCCAGGTACCACGTTGCCAGTGCCGCGACGTGCCCGCTACGCACCCGTCCGGCCAAACCCTTCCAGCGTTGCCATTTCGGACCATGAAGTTCGGATCAGGCATTCCTGAAAAGCTACCGGTGTTTCAGGTGAACGACATGGGCGAGCGGTTAGATGCGGCGTTTCGCTATCAGGTGCAGCTCGGCTCGGCCGGGGGTAGGCTCAGAGAAAGACGCGCTGTGCCGGTCCCTCATCATCGCCCCGCACTAAGGCGCCTTCTTGCCGCCGCGGTGACACGATCATGGGAATTGGCTCGCCGAGCAGGCAGAAATTTCGGATCTGAAGAGGTGCAACGCAGCGGAGCGCTTCCGGGTTTTCCCGCAATTTGTTGCGGAGATCCATGAGTAGGCGCCCAAGCACGTTCTGCCCATTCAGCGTATCACCTTCCTGTGGCATCGCGCCCCAATAGCTATCCTTTCGGGAGTCCTCGACAATGGCGCGGTTGCCGGTCGACAGCAGCAATTCGGAAAATTTACGCCAGTTATAGACTAGCTTTACGCGCAGGCACCATTTCATCACTTTGACACGAACGTCATCCCAATCGGGCCGGGAATCCTTGCGGTAAGGCTTGGATCGCATCTTGGCTGTCATCGGGCTGCCCTCGGTGAGGATCATCTGCTGAACCTCTGACATGTGCGGAAAGCGGCACGCCTGATACAATGCCTCGGAGGTCCGGATTCGATATCCGAGCACGACGACAGGGAAGCCGGGAGCCATATTCGAAAGCCCGCCGAACTCCTCGTTTGTCTTTCGGAACCGAACGACGTCCTTCGTTTGGTAGGTTCGAATCTGCGTCTCGCCCATGGGCCTCAATTCGTCTTGCGTGGAAAGAGTGGATACCACGGATCGCCCGCCCAGAATACCAGCGGTGCGTTGTTCGGGCAGTTCCGGTAGGTGACAATTGTGGATCCGAAGCCGAAGGATTCGAAGAGCATGTTCCCCAGTGGTCGCATAAATTCATTGAGGTGCGGGCACCTGCTTCGCACACAAACCCCGGCGACGAGAAACTCCTGCTCCAGCAGATGACGGCCAGGCTCGCCGGAAAAAATGCCGATGGGGCTTTTGCCGCCTATGGGGCGGATGACCGGCGCTTGCTTCAGTCCCGCCACATAAGCTTGTGTGGCGGGATCGGCCGGAATGGCTGTGGGACACAACACGTCGGAATTTTTGATCTCCGATTTGCGATTCTCGAACGAGGCGGCTCGCCACCAGCTTAGATCAATCGTCTTGCTGGCCGTTTTGGCCGCTTCCATAATCTTATTTCCCGAATACCATTGCCCAAGCTGGTGCAAACCGATGACCAAGACCGCGATCTTAGCTTTAACTGGGGCTGCTTCGGCAACCCATTTTACGAGGTCCGATCGGATGCGACCGCCCGAGAAAAGGGCATCGTCCAAATACAAGTACGTATGAGGCGTGAGCCCGCACGATGTCAGTACGAGCCCGCACTGCCGTTGAAGCGATTCCGCCAGAATTGCGATCATGTCCTTCTGGCTGCTTCCCGCCGTCTGCAGGTTCAGAACCTTGACCCCCTGCCAGAATTGACAGGGGTCCGGGCCTGCGAAATTGCCGTTAATGACGATGCTGTCGATGAAGGTCTGAACATTGGCGCGCGTGAAATAGGTCCAGCGGAACACGTGCAACAGTTCCGTGAGTATAGGATCACGCACAGCAACAGGGAATTGGGCTATCCAGCGATCAACATGCGCGACATCCGGCGTTGGTATCTCGCCTGCACGATAGTCGGCGATCATACCCGCCAGTGCGGCACGCAAGTTAGGTGTGCTAGCCATTACTTCCTCTCCAAGCTGGTCTCCTAGCGCGACCCGAGCAATCCGTCACCAAATCGCTACCTGCCCTCAGCGGCCGTCTCCAGCGCTTCGAGCCTTTCCTCACAGATCGTCTCGACGGCGCGGCCGAGCGCCTCGACCCGGGCGCCAAGCCAGATCAGCTCGTCCCCGCTGATTCGGAAATGCTTCGAGTAGCGAGCCTTGACGTAGGCCGCCTTGAGCTTCTCGAACATGGCGCGTTCCCGCTTCGCCTCGCGCGGCCAAACCTCGAACAGACGCATGTCGATCCGCTCGGCCTGCGTACGCAGGAAGCCCAGATTGTGAACGTGCGGCGTGTAGAAGGTGCAGACCAGCAGAACGCAGTGATAGAAGCTCTCAGCGGCCTGGTGCAGCAGGAACGCCGCCTTCTTTGGATCGCCCTCCTCGACGTAGAATCGAAAGCCCTTGAGGAAGCTGTTCCCTCCCGAATGCCACTCCTCGAAATATTCCCTCGCCAGCGCAAGTGCCTCGACCGGAGTGCGCGGCCTGGGCTCCGGCAGGTCGCTTTCTTCGCTCTGGTAGAGCGTGATCCCCTCGCGGGCGATGTCGATGAAGAAATAGCGGCCCTGGCTGAGGCCGTCATTCACCTCGTGAAGGCTGTGGACGATGAAATTGACCGGAGTCCTGAGGCTCCCCTCGATCGCCAGCGCCCGGTCGAGACGGTCGTCGGCGGCCGCCCAATATTCGACACGGTCGGTGAGCTTGGCATGGTTGACGACGATCGGCAGGTCGAAGTCGCAGCGATAGCCCTTGGCGGTGTGAGGCTCGTCGACCCAGCCGCCTCGGGCATGGCTTCCCTAAAGGATGATCTTGAGGATCCGGCCCTGCTTCTTCCAGTCGGAGGTGGCGAGCGCCGTCGCGTCGCCGAACGCCTCGAACAATATCTGCACGACCCGCTCCAGCTCGCGCCTCTTGGCGGTGGGAAGGTGATCGAGATCGGTCCGCATGCTCCGACCCTGTAGCCCCGCACCGCCAAAGCACAGCCTCGCCGGGCGCGGCGGGTGATTACCACTTTCTCCTCGCGCCTTCGCACCTTCGCGTGAACCCAATCTCCAGCGCCCCACCCCGCACCGGCCCAGGCAACTGGTCTCACCCAAAGCACCAAAGCGCCAAAGAGGCTGCGGCGGTTGCAGCGTAAGAGCCGGATGATCGATCCTCGACTGGAGCGACGTATTCGCTCTTTTGAGAAACTACCGGTCATCCAAGCGCGCACGGCGGCCGAAGCGCTCCAGCGCCTTCGGTCCTTTGGTGCTTTGGGTGAGACCGAGCCTGCTGAGGGGACACGTACTTTCCACGAAAAGGTATGCGTCCCCTTTCAGCCACAGCTTCATTCGGGCTCCTTGCTAAGCCGCCTTCGCATGCTTCGGCTCGGGCACCGGGCGCCCCATCTCCTGTGCCGCCTCGACCCAGCAGGCGATGGCGTCGTAGACATTCTCCAGCGCTTCCTGCGGCGTTTCCCCGTCGGACATGCAGCCGGGCAATTCCGGAACCGTGGCGCCGAAGCCTCCGCCCTCCGCCTCGTCGAGCGGCCGAATGGCGATTTCGTAATCCTGCGGCCTCACGCTCGCGCTTCCCTCACTCGGTCGATCAATGTCACGAGGGCCTCGATATACCACGGCTTGATCGGCCTGTGTGCCGGCATCGTGAGCATCTCCACCTGGCTCTCATGCTTCACTTTGTAATGTGATCCCTTGCGCGGCGCGGCGCAAGCGACGCCGAACGCCGCGCAGACCGTGCGTACGTCCTCGATCCGCCAGTCGCGCGGATTGGCCCGCATCCGCTCGAGCAGCTTCTCGCCCCGACTTCCCACATTGCGTGTTTAGCGCAACATCGGCACCATGACTATGCGGAAAGCATATCCTCCGATGGCCGGCGCGACCCTCCAAGGCCGCTCGGTACCTTCGTGCCCTTCGTGGCCTTTGCGCGAACCCAATTCCTGCTGCCGGAGACGAGGGTCAAGAGGAGGTCAGGAAGGACCCGGCCCCTCTATCTCCCCCACCGGCTCCACCTTCAGGCAGGACCCGTCCGCCCCCGCGATCCGGACCCGGGAGCCCTCCGCGCAGTCCGGGCCTCGGCAGGACCAGACGCTGTCGCCGACCCTGACCCGGCCCTCGCCGTTGACGATCGCCTGGGCGACCACGACCGTCCGGCCGGTCAGGCGCGCGGCTCGGTCGTTGAGGAGGGGGTCGGCGCTCGGCATCGGGTTGTTGTCGTACCAGCGGCGGCCGAAGAAGACGGCGGCGATGGCGAGGAGCGCGAAGGCTGCGAACTGGAAGGGGAGGGCGATCCCGAAGGCCAGGGCGATGAGGCCGGTCGCGGCGGCCGCGGCCGCGAGCCAGATCAGGAAGACTCCCGGAACGATCAGCTCGGCGATCCCGAGCAGGATCGCCGCGAGCATCCACATCCAGTGGGGCTCGAGCCCGAGGCCGTTCATTGGCTTGGGACCTCGCCGCGGCCCTCGAACGGCCCGCGCCGCACGGCCGGGGCCGCGCCCGAATGACCGCCGGAGCCGCCGCCGCCTTTGCCGCCCGCCGCTCCGAGCGCGTCCTTGGCGAGCTCGCCGATCCCGCCGAGGGTTCCGATCAGGGCCGTGGCCTCGACCGGGAAGAGGATGGTCTTGGCGTTGGGGGAGGTCGCGAAGCCGCCGATCGCGTCGACGTAGCGCTGGGCGATGAAATAGTTGATCGCCTGGGTGTTGCCTCCGGCGATCGCGTCGGAGACGACCTGGGTCGCCTTGGCCTCGGCCTCGGCGGCGCGCTCTCTCGCCTCGGCGTCCCGGAAGGCGGCTTCGCGGCGGCCTTCGGCCTCGAGGATCTGGCCCTGCTTCTCGCCCTCGGCCCTCAGGATCGCGGAAGCCCGGCTGCCCTCGGCCTCGAGGATGACTGCGCGCTTCTCGCGCTCGGCCTTCATCTGGCGGCCCATGGCGTTGACGATGTCGGCGGGGGGGCGGATGTCCTTGATCTCGACCCGGGTGATCTTGACTCCCCAGCTCTCCGTCGCCTGGTCGACCACGGAGAGCAGCCGCGCGTTGATCTCGTCGCGCTTGGAGAGGGTCTCGTCGAGGTCCATCGAGCCCATCACGGTGCGAAGGTTGGTGGTGGTGAGCTGCATGATCGCGACATAGAGGTCGGAGACCTCGTAGGCGGCCTTGGCGGCGTCCAGCACCTGGAAGAAGACCACTCCGTCGGTCGACACCATGGCGTTGTCCTTGGTGATGATCTCCTGCCCCGGAATGTCGAGCACCTGCTCCATCATATTCACGCGACGGCCCACCCGGTAGAAAAACGGCATGTAAAAATTGAACCCCGGGTGGGCGACGGCGGTGAAGCGGCCGAAATATTCTATCGTGTAATGATAGCCTTGGCGGACGATCTTGATCCCCGAAAAGAGGAACAGGATTACCAGGATGAGCAGGAAGAAAAAGACGATAGAGATGGTCATGACAGCCGCGCCTCCCCTTGCGAACGGCCTCATAATGTAGGCAAGTGGGGCGGCTTCCAAGTGAAATCGGGACCATGAAAGCCGACCTGCGCCTCTGCCGCTCCTTGCTCTTCCTTCCCGCTTCGAACCCGCGCGCGGTGGAGAAGGCTAGGGGGCTGGGCGCCGATATGGTTGTCCTCGACCTCGAGGATGCGGTAAAGCCGGCGGACAAACACGAGGCTCGGGCCGCGGCGGTCGCGGCTTCGGCCGAAGGCTTCCCGGGTCTGTGTGCGATCCGGATCAATTCGCTCAAGCCCTGGCACCGCGCGGACCTCGAGGCGGTTGCGGCGAGCAGCGCCGATTACCTGATCGTCCCGATGACGCCCGGCCCGGAAGCGCCCCGCGAGGCGGCGCGGGCCACCGGCAAGCCGGTCCTGGCAATGATCGAGACCGCTCGGGGGGTCCTCAACGCCGCCGCCATCGCCCCGGAGACAGCCGGACTGATCGCCGGGACCAACGATCTGGCGGCAGACCTCGGCCTCCGCCCCGGCGGCGATCGCGCCCCGCTGGCGACGGCGCTGCAGACCATCCTCCTCGCCGCCCGCGCGGCCGGGGTCGCGGCCTTCGACGGAGTCCATAACCGGCTCGACGATGCGGAGGGCTTCGCCGCGCAATGCGAGGAGGGGAAAAGCTTCGGCTTCGACGGCAAGTCGCTTATCCATCCCAGCCAGATCGAGCCCGCCAACCGGCTGTTCGGCCCGAGCACGCAGGAGCTGAAGTCGGCGAGACGGCTGATCGCCGCCGCGACCGGAGGCGCGGAACGCTTCGAGGGGGAGATGATCGAGCGCATGCATGTCGAGCAGGCGCGCTGGGTGCTGGCCAGGGCCCGGGCCGAATGACGCCCCGGCTGGAGCTCATACCCTGAGCGCGCGGGTCCCGGCCCCTCAGTACATATGGGCGAGAAAATAGACCATCCCGGTCATGATGAAGACCGGCAGGAGCATGAGGGGAACCCCCGCCAGGATGGGGTATTTCTTCGCGGGCTTGTCGAAGAGGTTGTCCAACAACAAGTTGATCAGGTCCACGGCTTCGGCCCCTTCACGACCATTCTGAACCGTCTGCGCCGCGAAGCGTGCCTCTTGCAAGCCCCGCTTGCATCGCCTTAAGCCACGGCATGCCCGTTCGCCTGCTTGCCGCCGTCGCGCTCCTCCTATTCGCCCTTCCAGCCGCCGCCGAGCCGGTTTCGACCCAGGCGCTTCGCGGCCATATCGACATTCTCGCAAGCGATGCGTTCGAAGGCCGCGAGCCCGGCACCGAGGGCGAAAACAAGTCCATCGCCTATATTGCCGCGCAGATGCGATCGTTCGGCCTCGAGCCGGGGGGACCGCGCAACGGCTGGTACCAGCCGCTCGAGGTCAAGGGGCGCAAGCCCGGCGACCAGAGCAGCGTCTGGCAAGCGAGGACCGGAAAGCGCGAGCGTATCGAGCTGGGGCGCGACGAAATCATCCTGCTCGGCCGCTCGGCCCGGGAAACCCTGTCGGAGGCGCCGGTGGTCTTCGCCGGCCATGGCGCGGTGATCCCCGAGAAGGGCATCGACCAGCTCGCCGGAGCCGACCTCAAGGGCGCAGTCGTCCTCATCCTATACGACACGCCCGAGGGAGCGGGCCTTCCGGGCTATCCCGAGCGTGCCGCTTCGGTCGCCGCCGCCGGCGCCGCTGCGGTGATCGGGATCATGAGCAGGGAGCTGCCCTGGCCGGTCGTCCAGAGGATCTACGATTCGGGCCAGAAAAGGCTCGCGATCCACGAGCCGCCGCCGCTCGCCGGAGCCATTTCGCAGGCCGCGGCCGAGACCCTGGTGCGCGCCGCCGGGGGGGAGCTCGCCGCGCTGGTCGCGACTACCGGGCCGAGCTTCAGGCCGGTGCCGCTCAAGCTCCGGGCCAGCTTCGTCGTCGCCACTTCGGTCGAGCCGATCCAGACCCGTAACGTGCTGGGCCGGATCCGCGGCTCGGGCGGTGGTGGCGAGAGCCTGCTCTTTCTGTCCCACTGGGACCATCTCGGCCTGTGCGACAAGGAAGGCCCGGATCGGATCTGCAATGGCGCGGTCGACAATGCGAGCGGCATCGCCGCCTTGCTCGAGATCGCGCGGGCGCTGGGCCGGGGCCAGCGGCCGAAGCGCGACATCCTGTTCCTGGCGACCACCGCCGAGGAGATGGGCCTGCTCGGTGCCGAATATTTCGCCTCGCGCCCGACCGTTTCTCTTCGCTCGATCGTCGCGGCGATCAACATGGACACGCTGGCGATCACTCCGAAGGGGGAGTCGGTAGCCGTGATGGGCCGGGGCCGGGCCGATCTCGATACGCTCATCGACCGGACGATCACCGAAGCGGGCCGAATCGCCGATCGCGACGACGAGGCCGCCGCCTTCGTCCAGCGCCAGGACGGCTGGGCCTTCACCCGCGCCGGCGTCCCTTCGATCATGGTCGGCGGATCGTTCGCAGACATGAAGAAGCTCGGCGCCTTCCTCGGCGGGGCCTATCATTCGGTCGCCGACAATCCCGGTCCGGACCTGATGCTCGACGGAGCCGCCGAGGATGCCGACCTGATGATCGCGCTCGGCCGCAAGCTCGCCGACCCGGCGCTCTACCCTTGGCGGGGGCCCTGACTACCCTTGGCGGAGGCCCTGAGCGCCAGGCTGAATCGACTTTCAGCGGACCCGCTTCCCTCCTCTCCCGCGAAAAGCGGGAGAGGTTTTACCGGCAGAATGGCGTAGGCTCACCGCATGGCCGGCGGAGGAAAGTACAAACGCGCCTTGTGGGCCGGGCTTGCCAGCCTATTCATGGCCGCCATGGCCCTGACGCTCGACCCGCTCGGAAGCTTCAATGCGCTCATGCCCAAGGACCGCGCCTCGGTCCGCGTCGCGCAGGGTATCGTCTTCGGCCCCGGGGAGCGGCTCAAGCTCGACGTCTACGCCCCCCGCGCCGCCTCGGTCCGGCCCCGGCCGGTGATCCTCTTCTTCTACGGAGGCTCCTGGAACAGCGGCCGACGCGAGGGCTACGCCTTCGCCGCGCGCGGTCTTGCAGCACGCGGCTTCGTCGTCATCGTCCCCGATTACCGGCTGGTCCCCGAGGTGCGCTATCCCGACTTCCTTCGCGATTGCGCGGCGGCGGTGCGCTGGGCCCGGCGTCATTCCGCCGAACATGGCGGGGATGGGGAGAGGATCGTCCTGACCGGCCACAGCGCCGGCGCCTACAATGTAGCGATGCTCGCTCTGGATCCGAGCCTGCTCGGACCGGACAGGTCGGCCGTCCGCGGGCTGGTCGGGCTCGCGGGACCCTATGATTTCCTGCCGCTCGACGACGATTCGACGATCGAGGCCTTCGGCGCCTGGCCGAGGCCCGCCGAGACCCAGCCCATTACCCATGCCGTGCGAGGCGCTCCGCCCGCGCTGCTTCTGCACGGCGATCTGGATAGCCGGGTCAAGCCGCGCAACAGCCGCAAGCTCGCGGACCTGCTTCGGGCGGCGGGAAGCGATGCGGAGCTCAAGCTCTATCCGGGCATCGGCCATGCCGGGATCCTGACCGCCCTGGCGCTCCCGTTCCGCGGCCGGGCGCCGGTCCTGGCCGACGTCGCCGCCTTCGCCCGCGAAGTCACGGGTGAGAATGACAGGGAGGGCCGGCCCTGAATGGATCTCGACGACCGGCTTCGCCGCTATTTTGGAACCGCCGATTTCGCCGCTATCGCCCCGTCCGCCCTCGAAGCGGGGATCGAGCGGATGAAGGTCGATCTCGGCCTCGAGACCGACAGGGGCAATCGCTTCGCACTGTGGGCCTTGCTCCATATGCTCGGCTCCGCGCCCGACCTCGACGTCGCCTTTCCCGTCGAGCGCGACCGGGAAGCGGCACGGAATTTCATGGACCTTGCCGGCCAAGCGGATGGAACCTGAATCAGGTTCTCGAGGTTTTTCGCTGCGGCCCGCGACGGTTTGACCTCCGAAACGGCCAATTTATGTTAACCCGCGCTTCCAGTCGCGGAGCGAGGGTAATGTGAACGAGCCAGCGATCAAGGCAGCGACCGGGGTCACCGGACTGGACGACATCCTGGCGGGTGGACTGAGGCGCGACCGGGTCTATCTGCTCGAAGGCAGCCCGGGCACCGGCAAGACCACGATCGCCATGCAGTTCCTGCTCGAAGGGGCGAAGTGCGGCGAGCGCGGGCTGTACATCACCCTGTCGGAAACCGAGAACGAGCTGCGCGAGACCGCCGTGTCCCACGGCTGGGACTTCGCGGAGCCCAATGAGATATTCGAGCTCGTGCCGCCGGAGAGCCTGCTCGACGACGAGCAGCAGCAGAGCCTTCTTTATTCCTCCGATCTGGAGCTGGGCGAGACCACCAAACGGATCTTCGAAGTCGTCGAGCGGATCCAGCCCAAGCGGATCATCCTCGACAGCCTTTCCGAGATTCGCCTGCTGGCCCAGAGCTCGCTCCGCTACCGGCGGCAGATCCTGGCGCTGAAGCATTATTTCTCGCACCACGATACCACCGTCGTGATGCTGGACGATCTCACCACCGACACGCTCGACAAGACCGTCCACAGCGTCGCTCACGGAGTCATAAGGCTGGAGGAGCTGGCCCCCGAATATGGCGCCGAGAGGCGGCGGCTGAGGGTGAACAAATATCGCGGCCAGCGCTACCGCGGCGGCTATCACGATTTCGTCATCGACACGGGCGGAGTGCGGGTCTTCCCCAGGCTGGTTTCGTCGGAGCACAGGGCCAGCTTCACGCGCGATACCCTGAAGAGCGCCTCGCCCGAGCTCGACGCCTTGCTCGGCGGCGGCATCCAGCGCGGCTCGAGCACCTTGGTGATCGGGCCCGCCGGCACCGGCAAGTCGCTGCTCACTTTGGGATTCGCGGTCGCCGCGGTCAATCGCGGCGAGCGCGCGGCCCTGTACATTTTCGACGAAGAGATCGGGCTTCTCTTCGAACGCGCCAAGGGGCTTGGCATCGATCTTCAGGCGCTGGTCGACGGCGGCGGGCTGACCGTCGAGCAGGTCGACGCGGCCGAGCTCGCCCCGGGCCAGTTCGCCCACCGGGTCAGGGCCGCGGTGGAGGAGGACGGGGTTCGA
>DASQZF010000135.1:0-8998 GCA_035638835.1 Allosphingosinicella sp.
CCCCTGGCTGCTTCCGCCGATGGGCTATTTCCCCGACGTCCCCGGGATGCCCCGAAGCTACGAGGAGAAAAGAGGCCTGGTCCAGTCGGCCGACAAGGATCCCCTGCGGATCGTCGACGATCCGGCGCTGGCCGGCCGGCTGGACGAGGCCGTCCGGGCACTGCTCCCCGAGCTCTGGCCTTTCGACTATGGCCGCTTCGAGTTCCGCTACGATCCGGCGACCGACGACATCCGGTTCATGGAGGTCAACCTTTCCTGCAATTTGTGGTCGAAGAAGACCATCTCGCGCTCGGCCCGGACGCTCGGTGTGAGCCATGCCCGCCTAGTCGAGACGATCATGGCCCACAGCCTTCTCCGCCAAGGCGTGGTGAAGGACGTGGTGAAGCTCTACTGATGAGCGCGGCCTTCGAGATCCTCCCCGCGATTTCGCGGGGGGGACCATGCGAAGCATGGTGGAGGGGCTTTTCTGAGTCAGAAGAACCCCTCCACCAGCCTTCGGCTGGTCCCCCTCCCCCGGAAAACCGGGGGAGGAATTCGAAGAAAATTCGCTTCTCCCTCCTCCCCGCCTCATCCAAACTGCTCCCCTCCGGCATCCTCACTCGTGCCGGACGCAAGCGGGGAGAGACTGCAAGTGGATCAGGAACTGTTACTGGCGTTCATGGCGGCGGGCCTGTTCATCGCGGCCTTCCATTTCATGCGCCTTCGCCACGACAATCAGGACCAGAAGACCCTTCAGGAGGCGATCAGGGCCGATTCCCCGATCGCCACCATATTGTTCGAGCAGATGCGGGACCGGCCCCGTCGGCGCAGCCAGACGACGGGAATCGTCCTCATCGCGATCGCGGCCGCGATCATGGGCTCGGGCCTCATCCAGGGCGGCGAGCAGAATATCCGGAGCGCCGGCTCGGCCGCCCTGTTCCCGGCGCTGATCGGGATCGTCATCTACTGGCGCTCGCTCCTGAAAAGGCCGGGTGGCTGAGCTCGCCCATCAGGCGGACGAGACGCTCGCCGAGGCCGCCGCGCGCGGCGACGGCGCCGCGTTCGAGCGCCTCGTTCGCCGCCACGAGCGGGTCGTGAGGGGCTTCCTCGCCCGGCTCGCCGGCCCGAACCGGGCGGACGATCTCGCCCAGGAGACCTTCCTCACCGCCTGGACCAAGGCCTCCGCCTTCACCGGCGAGGGCCGCTACAAGGGCTGGCTGATGCGAATCGCCTGGCGCAGCTTCCTGATGGACTCGCGCGGCCGCGGCCGACGGCTTCCCGAGCATAAGGGCACAAGCGGGATTCCCGAGCAGGCCGACCGGAGCGACGCCGAGCGCGACCTCATCGTCGAGGACGCGCTGGGGCGGCTCAAGCCCGAGGACCGGGCCGCGGTCGTCCTGTGCCTGGTGCTCGGCCATTCGCACGGCGAGGCCGCCCAGATACTCGACATGCCGCTCGGAACCCTGAAGACCCGGGTCGCAAGGGGCAGCGCGAAGCTGATCGAGCTGCTTGGAGACACTGATGACCCCGAATCCTGACCAGCTCGCCCGGCTCGCCCGCCGCCTCGCCTTGCCCGAGCGCGAACCCGACGAGGCCTTCGTCGCCCGGGTCCGGCTCGCTCGAAGCGCGGCGGGCCTCGCCCGCGAGGCGGAGCGAAGCCGCCGCGAGCAGCTGATCGTGGAGATCGGCGGCGGCGGCGCCTTGCTCTTCGCCGCCTCCCAGCTCGGCCGGATTGGAGAGCAGGCGGCAAGCCTGCTGGCCCCGGCGGCCACCAGCCTCGGCGGCCTCGCCTTGTTCGGCCTCGCCGCGGCGATGATGCTCTCCACCCTCGGCGGAGAGCGCGAGGGCCTGGCCTAGAAGGCACTGCCGCGCCGCCTCTCGTCCTCCCCTCCCTGGAGGGGAGGGACCGGGGGTGCCACGCCGCCTCTCGTCCTCCCCTCCCTGGAAGGGAGGGGCCGGGGGTGGGTCCGCCGAAGGCGGTCGAAACTCCGACTCCGCTGAAGTCTCGCTACGCTCGCCTACCCACCCCTGGCCCCTCCCTTCCAGGGAGGGGAGTCGGACCAAGCCCGTCGCAACCCATATCCAGAATCCCTATTCCCTTTTTGTTCTCGTTCTGTTCTAGTCTCCCAAGCGGCGCCGATTCGCGGCCCGCCCGGAGAAAACGCGCCGTGATGCTTGCCAGTCGCACTGCTCGCTTCGCCCCGATCCAACGGGCGTCTCCGCCTCATGCTGCATTCGCATAGGAGGGAAGTTGCCCAAGACATCCTGACTTTTGCAGTTGGCACTGACGTATCTGTCCTTGGTCTCGTCCACTCCGGCGGTCACCTAATCTAGGCACTTGTGGATAAACCGTTCCACATGCGCAGCGATTTGGTGGAAACCTTGTCCGAAATGGAGCGAAAAGGCGATGTTGTTCCGTATCGGCAGTTCCCGTGATTTCCGCGGGGAAGCTCTTACCCCATCGTTCAAATGGCTTAGCCGCCGACTTTAGGTCCGATTCGCGCCGTCACTGTCGTGCAACCAAAACGACGACCAGTAAGACGCTGCCAGTTTGCTATCTCCTCTGCCGGCTACGCTGATTTGCTGGCCGCAGCAGTGAGTCGAGTCAGCGGTCTTGCCGAGCGGCAAGCATCGGCGTAGTCCCGTTTCGCGCTCTAATCTTGATCGTGATGAGCGCCCGCACTCGCGGTGAACACAGGCACCGGCTTCGGTCGGGTGGCCTGCGGAATACAAGACCTTCGGGGAACACGCAGGGCGCGGTTCCCTGTGTTCACGCGCGATCAACCGCCCGGCTTGTCGGGCGCAGCGGAGACGTGACGCAGGGGAGCCGTATGCAAGACGAGGCTGAAGAACCCGTTCAAGAACCGAAATTCGCCGGACCCAGCCGGGGCGAGATCCTGCTTGTCGGGACCGCCTGGGCTTTGTTCGTCTTCACGCTGGTCGCGGGCCTCCGGATCTGGTCCGGGGGCTCCCATTAGGATTCCCTTGTCCCCGCCGCTCAGCAGAATGGCTTCCTCTGCGAGGCGGGGGCGGGGGCCGGAGCGTAACACCACGGGCGTTCCGGCCCCCATAATCTCGCTCGCGTCGAGGTTGCTGTTCCTCTCGCGATGGAGCCGCGAGACCGGCCTCGAACTCGTCATCGCGACAGGCCCCACGGCGAAGCAGGCAAGCCTGCGCGGCCGAGGCCCGGTCAAGGAAAGGAAATGGATGCCCGACGAGGACTCGAACCTCGATTGACGGAGTCAGAGTCCGCTGTCTTACCATTAGACGATCGGGCAGTACGGGCCGCGAAATAGGACCCGCCCGGTCGCGGGTCAAGGGCGACGGCCGCTCTTCTACTCGGCGGGGACCGCCGCGGCGGGGCCGGGCCGGCCGGCGATCCGCCGGACGAGCCTGGGCAGCGGAGCGTTCCTCTCCATCCATTCGGCATATTCGCGATAGGCGGGATCGGCCGACAGATGGCGCTCCTCGGTCCGGGCTCGCCAGTAATAGACCCCGGCCACCAGCGCCATGACGAAGCTGTTGCGGATCATGTCGGTCATGTTGCCGGTGGTGGCGAAGAAAGGCAGGGTCGCGAGCCACCAGAACAGGTTCTTGGACACATAGGCCGGATGCTTGGTCCAGGCGTATGGGCCGTGGGTGAGGATCCCGCGATGGGTGAGGTTGGAGAAGCGGATCCCGAAGGCGACCGTAGCCCAGGCGTAGATCGCCGTCAGGGTCACGAGCAGGAAGGCGACGAAGGTCATGAGGAGCGGGTAGCCGTCGAGCCAATAGTTCCAGCCGCCCTCGCCCATCGTTCCGGGATGGTAGTCGAGCGGGCCGCCGGGTCCCATCAGGACGAAGGGCGGGTAGCAGATCAGGGCGGCGGTCCACCCCGCCGCGTAAGGGTTGGCCGAGCGGATATGGGCGTCGAGCGGCTTCATCGTCAAAGCGTAGCCGACCGTCGCGAAGACCGTGTCGATCATGAACATGGCCGTGATCAGCCAGCGCGTGAGGCTGACCAGGTTCTGGGTGATCTCATCGCCCGAGGGGGTCACCGTCCCGAACCAGTTGCCCGGCACGATCGCGATCATGAAGGCCATGAAGAAGCCCTTGACCGCCCAGCTGCGCAGGTGCTCGTAGACCATCTCGCGCTCGACCAGGCTCGATTTGCCGATCAGCAGCTGGCCGAAATGCCAGGCGCCGTCGCGGGGCTCCACGAGCCGGCGGTCGAGCCAGATTACATAGGGTATGGAGAAAGCGAGGAGCGGGGCCGCGGCGAGGCCCATCACCTCCATCGAGAACAGATAATTGCCGCTCCAATACCAGCGGCCGACGCAATAGAGGAAGCCGATCGCCGCCCAGGTCGCCCACAGGCCTGCGATCTTGACCAGGCTGAAGTCGAGCGCCCGGGAAATCGGCCTTGGCGGGGCGGTCCAGTCGATCCCGGTCGAGGGCCGGCGATGGACCTTGTCGACGAGGAGCGACCAGAGGACCATCGGGATGCCGCAGGCGAGAAGCGCGAGCAGCGCTCCGTCCTGCCCGGAAAGGCCGAAGGTGCGGGCGGCTGCCACCCAGGCGAACAGCCCGGCGAGGCCGGCGAGGCCGACGCCCGTGCTGACCGCGGAGCGGGGCCGGGGATCGGCCCGGGTTTCTGTGGCGATCTTTGCCTCGGCGTTCATGGTCACCGGGCTTAGTCCGGAATGGTAAGCAAGCCGTGAACGTTTAGGCGGGCCGTTCGAAGCCGCCGCCCCGGTCGCCTCGTCACCCCGGCGAAAGCCGGGGCCTGTGGGAGACCCGCCGAGACTTCTCGTCCCGACCTTCCGGCTTCGCCTCGGATGACGGATTGATCCATTACGGCTTCAATCCCGCTCAACCGTAAGCAGTTCTTAAACGTCTGGGCCGCTATGCCTTTTTTCGCGACGGCGCAGTGGGGCTGCCCGCCGAAGGGCGAGAGGGACGATGCTGTCGAACGAATGCCATGAGGAGACGACCTTCTCCTTCTCACGCCAGGCTCCGCAGCCGCCGGAGCGCCGGCGCGCGACTCGGCACCTTACGATTCTTCGGGTGGGCGCTCTGATCGGGCCCAACGGCCGCGAGCTCTGCCTCATCCGCAACATCTCGGCGGGCGGGCTCATGGCGCACGTCTATTCGAACCACGCTTTGGGATCGGCGGTGACGATCGAGCTGAAGAGCAACCAGCCGGTCCCCGGGATCGTGGTCTGGGCCGACCAGTCGAACGTCGGGATCGAGTTCGAGGAGCCGATCGACGTCGAGGAGATGCTGTCGAGCCAATCCGCTCTCGAGACGGGATGGCGGCCGCGCCTGCCCCGGGTCGAGGTCGACCGCCTCGCCACCTTGCGCTGCGGCGCCCGCCTCTACGGGGTCAATACCCGCGACATCAGCCAGGGCGGAGTGAAGATCGAGACCGACCAGCCCTTCGAGGTTGGCCGCGAGATCGTCCTCACCATGGAGAAGTTCCGGCCGGTGGCGGGGGTCGTGCGCTGGTGCCGGGACGGCCTCGCCGGGATCGCCTTCAACCATCTGATCCCGTTCCACGAGCTGATGGAATGGCTGAGGCCGGACGGGGCGGCTAAGCGCTGAGGAGCCGTCATTGCGGCGAAAGCGAGAGCTTTGCATTACCCTTTCGAAGCGTGCGGAGGCAAAGCCCCTCCCCTTCAGGGGAGGGGCTAACAGCCGACGACTTATGCAAAGGTCCCGCGAAAGCCGAAACCCATGAACACGGACGCCCTTCGATTCTCTCGAAGCCCGGTGTTCATGGATCCCGGATCAAGTCGGGATGACGAAGCACTTCCACCGGCTCGACTGCTCCACCACGTTGACAGCCCCCGCCCCTTTCGCCAATGGGACGCCCTCCCCGATTGGGTGCCTCCTGGACAGGTGGCCGAGTGGTTAAAGGCAGCAGACTGTAAATCTGCCCGGGTTTCCCGTACGCTGGTTCGAATCCAGCCCTGTCCACCAGCCTTCGCTCCCGCTTCGCGGCGGCTTCGGCTGGCAAGCCGGCCAATGTCGGGTCAAAGGCGGGCTTGCCCGCCGAAGCAAGCTTGGCCTAAAGGGCCAAGATCGCGCAGGCGGGTGTAGCTCAATGGTAGAGCAGAAGCCTTCCAAGCTTACGACGAGGGTTCGATTCCCTTCACCCGCTCCAGCGCTCAACCGCCCAGCCGCTTCGCCCTCGCCACCAGATAGGCATGCAGCGCGTCGATCTCCCCATCGGTGAGGTGGCTGAAGTCGTTCCTCGCCACTTCCGACATCAGGCCGAGGTCCTTTCCGCTCGGCGGCCGACCGGTCTTCATCAGAGTCCTGAACTGCGCGGAGCCGTAGCCGGCGGCGACGTTCAGGTCCGGCGCCTTCTCGTCGGGGCCGGCCGAACCGCCCATCAGCGCGGGCCCGTGGCACTCGGCGCAGTTGGTGGCGGCCATGTGGCGGGCCGGTTCGTGCTCGGAACCCAGAGCGATCGGCGCCTGGGTGCGGAATAAGGCGACACCCTCGGGACCGGGCCTGAAGGAGCCAAGCACCAAACCGAGGCGCCCGATCGGGCCCGCCCTCATGCCCCTGGTCTGCCCCGGCACGGGGGGCAGCGTCCGGATCCAGGCGACCAGTGTGGCCGTCTCCTTGTCGGTAAGCCGCGAATACATGGGCGAGGGCATTATGAAGAGGCCCCTGCCGTCATGGCCGATACCTTGGCGGATGCCGGCGGCGAGCTGCTGATCGCTCGCTTTGGCCGCGACCTCGGTGAGGTTGGGGGCGAACACCTTGGCGACTCCGGGGGCGTCGAACATGAGCTTTCCCTTGAGTCCCTCGCCGTGGCAGCTGAGGCAGCCGAGCACCCGCGCAAGCCTCGGCGCTTCCGCCTTTTCCGCCGCACCGAGCGCCGGCAGGGTCTCGGGCACCGCAGAATAGTCCCGGCGCAGGATCACCTCCGACCAGGCGAAGACGATGATCGCGGCGACGATCAGAAGCGCGATCAGCCCCCGAGGCCGATGCCGGCCCAGCGCAACGCTTTCCTCATTGGCGACTCCCCCGAATCCCGCATCATTGGTCTCACGATCCGGTGCTTCGGACAAGAGGTGAGAAGAATGTATCGGTCCCGCTTCACCGGGCGTTCAGGCGCTGAAAGGCGAGGTTCATCTGGGCGGGACGACCGGGTGCGAAGGCCGGTCGAAACGTTCTTTCGCGGGCGGAACGAGGCGGGGAACCCAGCCGTTCCTAACCCGAACCAAAGGAGTCTCGTCATGCGCAACCTCATCCTGCTCGCCGGCACCGCCGCGCTCGCCATCGCCGTGCCCGTCGCGGCCGAAAAAGGCGGCAAGGGCGGCGGCCATGGCGGAGGCGGCGGCAAGCCGGCCAAGGTGGAGCGCGGCGGCGGCCATGGCGGAGGCGGCCACGGCGGCGGCAAGCCCGCGAAGATGGAACGCGGCGGCGGCCATGGCGGAGGCCATGCGATGCGTGCCTCCAAGCCGCACAAGGCGGAACGGCAGGCTTTCCGCGCCGAAAGGAAGGAAGATCGCAAGGCCTTCCGGGCCGAGCGGCCTCAGCGGGAGGTTCGCAGGGCGATTCGCGACGAGCGCCGCCAGGACCATTTCGTTCGCCGCGCCGGCGAGGAGCGCCGCGATTTCCGACGGATCGGCCGCGACCGGGAGGATTACCGCCGGATGCCCGACTACCGCTCCGGCGAGCCGCGCGTCGCCGGCTATGACCGCGCTTGCCCTCCGGGCCTCGCCAAGAAGGGCAATGGCTGCCTTCCGCCCGGCCAGGCCAAGAAGCATTTCGCCCGCGGGCAGCGGATCGATCGCGAATGGTTCGAAGGCTACAGGGTCCCCGTCGCCTACCAGGGCTTCTATCAGGACAGCCCGGATTATTATTACAATTACGACGACAGCGGCTACATCTACCGCGCCGACCGCGGCAGCGACCTGATCAGCGCCATCATCCCGCTCTTCGGAGGCGGGTTCGGGGTCGGCCAGCCGCTTCCGGCGGGCTATGACGCCTACAACGTGCCGATGCAGTATCGCGACGATTATTACGACAATGACGAGTCGCTCTATCGCTACGGCGACAACGCCATCTACCGGGTCGACAACCAGTCCGGCCTGATCGAGGGCATCGTCGCTTTGCTCGGCGGCGACCTCAACGTCGGCCAGGAGCTTCCCGACGGCTATGACGCCTACAACCTGCCGATGGACTATCGCGACGAATATCAGGACAGCGACGAATCCCTCTATCGTTACGCCGACGGAAACATCTATCAGGTCGACGCCAAGACCCAGATGATCCAGGCCATCGTCGAGATGCTGGCCTGAAGGAGCCGAGGATGAAGAAAGCGCTGTTCGCCGTCACCGCCCTGTTCGCGGCCGGCTGCCAGGGAGACGAGGGCGACAGGTCGGAAGCGAACGGGTCGGCCGCCTCCCCCAACGCGGTCGCCAAGGGTGAGCGGCCCAAGGCGCACCTCCTTCAGGCTCTCGGCGCCTCCGCCGACCACAAGACCTTGGCCAATGCGGTTAAGGCGGCGGGCCTGACCGAGACCCTGTCGGGGGCTCAGCCCTACACTTTGTTCGCGCCCAACGAGGCGGCGTTCGGGAAGCTCGCGCCGGGCACAGCGAACGGCCTGCTCGCTCCGGAGGCCAAGGGCCAGCTGGTCGCGCTCCTCACCGGGCACATCGTCCCAGGCCTCGTGACCGCCCAAGATCTCGGCCGGGCGATCGAGCGCGGCAAGGGCAAGGCCCAGCTCGCCACCGTCGGCGGGAGCGATCTGAGCTTCGGCAAGGACGGCGACTCGATCGTCGTCACGGACTCGGCCGGCGGCCAGGCGCGGATCGCCGGGGCGGAGCAGCTCGCCTCGAATGGAGTCGTCCACAGCGTCGACGGGGTGTTGAGGGGCAAATAGCCCGTCATTGCGAGGAGCGAAGCGACGAAGCAATCCAGCGGGCGTCCAACGCCGCACTGGATTGCTTCGCTGCCGTGCAGCGGCAGTTTATCCTGAGCGCCGCCGCAGGCGGCGTCGAAGGGCTCGCAATGACGG
>DASQZF010000136.1:0-15577 GCA_035638835.1 Allosphingosinicella sp.
ACGTCCTCGAACATCGAGGCGATGTTCAGATAGGGGTCGGACTGGAGGGTGCCGAGCTTCTCGGCCTCCTTCTGGGCGGCGCGGACCTCGGAGTCGAGCGAGTCGAGCTGCGCCTGGTGGCGCTCGTCGTCCCATTCGCCCAGCGCGACGAGGTGCTGCCTCAGCCGGGCGACGGGATCGCCGAGCGGCCACCCGGCTCCGGCATTGTGGGGGCGGTAGACGGAGGGGTCGTCCGAGGTGGAATGGCCCTCGACCCGGTAGGTGAAGAATTCGATCAGGGTCGGCCCCAGGTTCGAGCGGGCCCGGTCCGCGGCCCAGCGGGTGGCTGCGTAGACGGCGAGGGCGTCGTTGCCGTCCACCCGAAGGCCGGCGATTCCGTAGCCCACCGCCCTGGCCGCGAAAGTGGTTAGGTCGCCCCCGGCGATCCCCGAGAAGGTCGAGATCGCCCACTGGTTGTTGACGACATTGAGGATGACCGGAGCCCGATAGACCCCGGCGAAGGTGCAGGCGGCGTGAAAGTCCCCCTCGGCGGTCGAGCCGTCGCCGATATAGGCCGAGGCGATCCGGCTGTCGCCGCTGATCGCCGAGGCCATCGCCCAGCCTACCGCCTGCGGATACTGGGTCGCGAGGTTGCCCGAGATGGTGAAGAAGCCGTGCGCGTTGGACGCGTACATGATGGGCAGCTGGCGTCCCTTCAGGGGATCGCCGCGGTTCGAGTAGATCTGGCACATCATCTGGACGAGCGGATAGTCGCGAGCCACCAGGAGGCCCTGCTGGCGGTAGGTGGGGAAGCACATGTCTTCGCGGTCGAGGGCGTGGGCGCCGGCGACCGCTATTGCCTCCTCGCCAGTACATTTCATGTAAAAGCTGGTCTTGCCCTGCCTCTGGGCGCGGTACATCCGGTCGTCGAAGGCCCGCACCATCATCATGTCGCGCAGGATCCGGCGCAGGGAGTCCGGATCCAGCTTCGGATCCCAGGGGCCGACCGCCCGGCCATCCTCGTCGAGGACTCGGACGAGAGAGTAGACCAGCTCATGGGTCTCGGCGGCGGGAGCGGCGACGTCGGGGCGGCGGACGCTCCCGGCGGCGGGAATCTCGATATGGCTGAAATCGACCTCGTCGCCCGGCCGGGCGGGCGGCTCCGGGACATATAGGGAGAGCGCCGGCCGGTTGGGGCGCTCGCTTCTTTCGGTCATCCTCTACCCTGTTCGTTGCGGCTCCGTGCGCCCGTACCCGCTGTCGCCGCCCTTGTGAAGCTGCGCCCGGCGCGGCAGGCTGAGGGGAAAGGAGCGACACCATGACCTTGTTCCGTCCACTCGCCGCTTTGCTGCTGCTGATAGCCTCCGCCTGCGCCACCGCGCCGGCTGAGCCGCCGTCGCCGAGCGTCTACGTGATGCGCCACCTGCAGAAGGCCGAAGGGCAGGATCCTGCGCTGAGCCCGGAAGGCGGGCGCAACGCGGAGCGGCTCGCTTCGTGGTTCGGCGACGACCGGCCGACGGCGATCTACGCCAGCACCACGAGACGGGCGCGCGAGACCGCCGCCCCGCTCGCCGCCCGGCTGGGGCTGACGGTGAAGGAATATGATCCGCGCGACACGCCCGGGCTGGTGGCGAGGGTGAAGGCGGAGGCCGGGACGGTGCTCGTGGTCGGCCACAGCAACACGGTGCCGGAGATCGTCGCCCAGCTCGGCGGGGCGCGGCCGGGGGATCTGGCGGAAAAGGATTATGGAGATATTTTCCGGGTGCGGCGGGGCGGGACGGTGGAGCGGCTCAGGGCTTATTGAATCCTCCCCTCCCTGGAAGGGAGGGGGTGGGGGTGGGTCCGCCGAAGGCGGCCGAAACTCCGAGTCAGCAGGAAGTCTCGCTGCGCTCGCCTACCCACCCCTGGCCCCTCCCTTCCAGGGAGGGGAAGTCCCGTCAAAGATCGATGCAGGCCGCGATATTCTCCAGCTTGCGGATCCGCTCCTTGAGATCCGCCATCTCGATCCGTTCGGCCATTCCGCCATGGCTCGCTCCCCTCGGCTCGCCTCCGGCCAGCTCCAGCCGCTTCAAGTCCAGCCAGCCCTGCCAGCCCTTCGAAGCGGCGAAGAGCAGGATGCCCAGCGCGGCCAGGCCGAAGCCCGCCATCGCAATCATCGTCATCGGTTCGCTCATCACGTCCTCCCGTCTTCTCGTCGTCTTGTCAGCGCAGGCTCTCGATCTCGCGGGCGAGAGGGGTGTTCTGCGCGGTGACGTAGGTTTCCACCTCGGCCATGCGGCGATCGATATCGCGCATCGAGCGGCTCACTTCGTAGGTCGAGGTTCGAAGCGCGGGGGCCGACGGCTCCTCGCCAAGGCCGGCCACAGGACGCTTCTTGCCGATCATCGCCGCCGCGCCGTAGCCGATCAGCGCCCAGGGAAAGGTCGCCAGGATCAGGACGACCATCGCCACCCGGACGAAAGTCGGGTCCCAGTTCATGTGCCTGGCGAGTCCGGAGCAGACTCCGAGCACCTTGCCATTGGCCTTGTCGAGATAGAAACTCTTCTTCATCTTTCCCTCCTGTTGGTCTCGAGTTCGCGGCGGGGCTCCCCGTTCCCGGTCGCCGCCGGGCTTGTCGTGAGAGTGCGCCAATTGGGATTGCGGGCATTCATGATCCGGTAGATCCAGTCCTCCACGGCCTCATCCCTCCCGGTCCAAAGCGAGCCGAGCCTTCAGGGCCTCCAGCTCGGCATCGATCTTCTCGGAATTGCGAAGCTCGGATATCTCTTCGTCGAGGCTCCTCGGCGGAGCGCCGAGCATGAGGGCGTCCGCGCGGCCTTCGGCACGATCGACCTGGCGCTCGAGCTCGTCGAAACGGGAGAACGCCTCGTCGACCCTCGGGCCGGCCGTCATTTCCCGAAGCCGGGCGCGCTGGTTGGCGCTTTCGAGGCGGCTCTGGGTCGCCGTCTGCCGAATCCGGGCCTCGCGAAGCTTCCCCTGGAGCTTGGCGATGTCCGCTTCCGACGCGCGCATCGCCTCGTCGAGCAGGTCGATCTCGGTTCGAAGGCTCTCGGCCAGAGCCGCGGTCTTCAGCTTCTCGGTGAGAGCGCCGTGGGCCAGGTCCTCGCGGCCCTTGCTGAGCGCCAGCTCCGCTTTCTCGGCCCAGCTCTCCTGGAGCCTGTCGAGACGGGCGATCTGCCGGAACATCTCCTTCTGGTCGGCAACCGTCCGGGCAGCGCTCGAGCGCACTTCGACAAGGGTCTCCTCCATCTCGAGGATGATCATCCGGATCATCTTCGCCGGGTCCTCGGCCTTGTCGAGAAGGTCCGAAAAGTTGGCCGCGACGATTTCACGGGTGCGGGAGACGATGTGCATCGGAAGGAACTCCATGAAACCGGAGGCGGGCCGGGGCCGGTGCTGGCCGCGGGGCGCCTCGTGGCGGCGGGGGCCGCCGGGCCGGGGCGGGATCCGGACCAGCTTGTCGGCGGGCACGTGGATGGTCTCAGGCACGGGCGGAGGCGACCGGCGCCGAAGCATAGAGGGCCGGGCCGGCCTCGACCGCGCGGGCCGGGCCGACCGCGGCTCCAACCGACAATGCCGAAAGAACGACCGCCAGGGTCGCTGCCGCCGCGGTCTCGCCGATCTTGCGATAGTTGAACATCTGCCTGCTCCTTGAACCTGTTGCTCCCCGCCCGAAGCGGTTGACGACAAGGTTACAAGGGTCGTGCCAAGTCTGGAAAGTGGCGGAAAACTGCGAAAAACGGGGTTGACGGCGGCCTAGGGTGGGACGCAGCGCCACCTAGGATTGGGAAATCGCGCCAACGGTTGGCATTAGTCCCGGAGATGGGGAATCCGTTCGGGCTGAGCCTGTCGAAGCCCTTCCCTTTCTCAACGGTCCGGCAAGGAAAGGCCTTCGACAGGCTCAGGCCGAACGGGTTTCGGGGATTGCTCTAAGCGGCTCTGGCCCGCTCCAGCACTCGCCGGAGGGTAGCGCGCCGGTGGGCGGGCGCCCGCGTGGCATCGAGGATCTTGGCTCCGCCCATGAAGACCGCGCCGGTACAGCAGGCGAAGAGCAGCCAGCCGCCGATCCCGGGATATTGAACCGTGTAGTTGAGGCCGCGGGTCACGCCCCCGACGGCGAGCGCGTAGATGATCGCCCAGGCCTCGAGCCGGGTCTTGATCACGAAAAGTCTTAAGGCCTTCTTCAGCATATCCGGTAAACAGCAAGATGCGGGCCAGTGGCGGAAAACTGCGGTTTTCGGGCGCTGTCAGGGATGAGAGTGTAAACGCCGGCGACGCTTCCTCCCCTCCCTGCAAGGGAGGGGCTGGGGGTGGGTCCGCCGAAGGCGGCCGAATCTCCGGGTCAGCAAGAAGTCTCGCTTCGCTCGCCTACCCACCCCCGGCCCCTCCCTTCCAGGGAGGGGAGCCTATTTCAGCTCGACCCAGGTCGGCGCGTGGTCGCTGGCCTTTTCCTTCGACCTCGCCTCGCGGTCCACTCCCGCCGCCTTGAGGCGCTTCGCCGCCGGCGGGTTGAGGAGCAGGTGGTCGATCCTGATCCCGGCGTTCCGGGCGAAGGCGTTTCGCCAATAGTCCCAGAAGGTGAAGACGGGCTCGTCGGGATGGAAATGGCGGAGCGAATCGGTCCAGCCCTGGGCGACGAGGCGGCGATACTGCTCCTGGGGCCCGGGCTGCATCAGGGCATCGTCCATCCAGCGCTCGGGCTTGTAGGCGTCGATCGCGGTCGGAGTCGGGATGATGTTATAGTCTCCGGCCAGCACCACCGGCTCGCCGAGGCCGATCAGCTCCGCGGCTCGGGCGATCAGCCGCTCGTTCCAGGCGAGCTTGTAGTCGAACTTCGGCCCCGGATGCGGGTTGCCGTTGGGGGCGTAGAAGCCGCCGATCAGCACTCCGCCCACCGCCGCCTCGATATAGCGGCTCTGCACGTCCTCCGGGTCGCCGGGGAGTCCTCGGCAGGTCTCGACCGGCTCGCAGTCGCGGGCAAGGATCGCGACTCCGTTCCAGCGCTGCTGGCCCTGCCAGATCGCACCATAGCCGGCCTTCTCGATCGCATCGGCCGGAAACTTCTCGTCCGGCGCCTTCAGCTCCTGGAGGCAGACCGCGTCGGGCTTAAAATGCTCCAGCCATTCGAGCAGCAAGGGAAGGCGGCCGTTGACGCCGTTGACGTTGAAGGTGACGATCCGCATTCCGTCCGAAAGCGTACGCTCGCGACCGGTTCCGAACGCGAGCAAGAAGTGTCAACCGGGCCGGAATGGCGGATTTCCGCCAAGCCTTTACGTGGCACCGATTTTGCTTACGATTACACTTGTGATCGATTCGACACCTTTTTACCTGATGGGGGACCATGGCGAGGGCGAGCGCCTGCCGCTGAGGCATGGCTGCGTCGTGCTTTCAAGGCTCGAAGGCGGCCGAAGCCTGGTCCGGGCGCTGGCGCCTTCGGTCAAGTTCGTCCTGAGCGGCGAGGAGGTCTACAAGATTGACGGCCGGGCACGCGCGGTGAAGCCGGGCCGGTTCCTGCTGGTCGAAGCCGGGACCGAGTTCGAGGTTTCGACTCCCCGGCCCGACGAGACCGTAGGCCTGTGCGTCTATCTGGGGGTCGACGTCGCCCCGACGATCGATCGCGGGCCGCTCGGCCGGGTGATCGAGGGATGCGGCGCCGAGCCGCTCACCCCGCTCCTTTCCCGCTATGCCCGGCTGCTGGCGGCGCGCCCCGATGCCGGACCGGCGCTCGCGTCGAAGATCGTCCAGCAGGTCACTGCCGGGGCCGAGGATTATCTTTCCACCTTCGCCAGCCGGCTCGAGCGGCTGAGCAGCCTCAAGCGCTCGACGCGGATCGAGACCCTGCAGCGGATCGAGCGCGCCCGCGCCTTCATCCACGACCACCAGGACCGGACGCTGACCCTCGACGAGATCGCGGCCAGGGCCGCACTTTCGCGCTTCCACCTCAGCCGGAGCTTCGCCGAAGTCCACGGCCTTCCGCCGCTCGCCTATCACCGCCGGCTTCGGCTGGAGGGGGCCGCTCGGCTGCTGAGGCAGGGCTCGGCCTCGCCGACCGATCTTGCCGAGCGGCTCGGCTATGCCTCGCTGAGCGCCTTCACCCGGGCCTTCCGGCAGGCCTATGGGGTGCCGCCCAGCAGGGCGCAATAGTCGCCTCATCGGCTCGGGGCCGGGAGGATTGAACGGATGACCCGTAACCGTTCGCCCTGAGCTTGTCGAAGGGCCTTCCTTCCTTGCTTGACGAGGAAAGGAGAGGGCTTCGACAAGCTAAGCCCGAACGGAATTGGGCGACCGACCATCCGCTAGAAGGGCAGGATGGCGACCCCATCCGCTCCGAACTTCAGCCTGGCCGTCAGCAGCGCCCGGAACACGTTGTAGCCCCCCGTACCGGGATGGAAGGCGTGGAAGAAGAGCTGGGGCTCGCCGTCCAGGCCTGGCGCCACGGAGGCGTGGCCCGGGGCGGTCCAGGTCCGCGTGGAGCGGAGCAGTGGCTCGGGCTGCTTGACGTAGGGACCGAGCGGATGATCGGCCACCGCGACCCCGATCCCATAAGCGGGGGTCGAGAAATCGTTGCCGGCGTAGAACAGCCAGTAGCGGCCCTGCTGGCGGGTGACCCAGGGGCCCTCGATGAGATGGCCTTCCCAATCCAGGTCGTTGGCGAGCACGATTGTGGGCTCGCCGAGGAACGACTCGCCGTCGGCGGCAATAAGCTGGGCGTAGATGGGCGTCCGCATCGCCTCCAGGATCGCTCCGGCGGCTCCGCATCGCTCGAGCGCCTCCCGGACCGGCCGCCAGCTGCGAAGCGCCGCCTCGATCAGCGGCTGCATCAGGAAGAACCGCTCCATCGGGCGGCGCGTATTCGCCCAGGGCACGACCGCGGCGGCGAAGGCCGCCGTGCGCCGGTCTTCCTCCAGCTCGAACAGGCGGTCGATCAGCTCGGGCCGCGCGCGAAGGAGCGTGGCGAGGGGGCGAGGCCAGACGCCGTTGGTGTCGGCCTTCCAGAACAGGAAGGGCCGGCCGTCGGAGTCGATGAAGATGTGCGAATCGATGACTCCGCCGCTCAGCAGCGGCTTGTCCGGATCGTCGGGGGCGCCCGTCGTGTTGACCGCATGGCCGGCGATGAGCGGCCGGCCGAGATCGCGCCAGGGACCGAACGGGCTGTCGCTCCTGGCGAGGCCGATGGCGAGCGCGTTCGACTTTTGCCGGGCGCTGTAGACGAGCCAATATTCGTCCCCGACCCGCGCCATTTCGGGGGCCCAGAAGTCGGCCACCCGACGCCCCGTGGCGGTCCATTCCGGAGCCTCGCCCTCCGGGAAGACGAAGCCCGTGGGGTGCCAATGTTCGAGGTCGTCCGATCGCAGGATCGGGAAGGCGTCCGGGGCGTCGTTCGAGGTCGCCACCAGGATATAGCCCTGGTCGGTCTTGAGGACCGCGGGATCGCCATAGCCGGCGAGGATCCGGGGCGAGACGTTGTCGGTGAGCAGCGGCCGCCACTCGATATCCGCCTCCGGAAACTGCTCGGGGTCCGCGAAGGCGTGCGGGGGCCGGGTGCCCCAATCGTCCGCAAGCTCACGGTAGAAGCCGGCATAGTCGGACTGCTCGCCGCCGCGGAGCCGATAATGCCGCGCCTCCGGACGGCCGGAGGCGCGGACCGAGATCCGGCTGGCCTCCCCGTCCTCCCCATCCTCCGCAGCCTCGACTTCGAAGGCGAATCGTGCATTTTCCGACATCGGCGCGCCGTTACCCGCCTCGCATTAATCATACAAATGGTTTAATCGGGAAATCGGCCTTGGGCAGGATGGTTCGAGATGGCGACGGCGGCGCGGAGCGACGAGCGGGAATATGACAGGGCCGCCATCATGGGCGGCCTTTACGGCGATGGGATCATCGCACTGAAAGGCGCCTTCCCGCGGCCTTGGGCGGAAAGGATGCGGGAGGATATCGCCCTCCTGTTCGAAGAGGCTCGAAGAATTCCCGGCGGCGCCCTGCCGCGCGGCCCCCGGCGCTGGTATGTTGAAGTGAACCCCGAGCGGATTCGCGGCTTCGTCGACATCGCAACCCATCCCTGGTTCGTCGCGGTGTGCGAGTCCGTGCTCGGGCCGGACTACAGGATCGTCGAGGTCGGCTTCGACATCCCCTTCCCCGGCGCCGCGGACCAGCCCTGGCATCGCGACTTCCCCGCCCCCGAGGCGACGACGAACGGCCGGCGGCTCAACTCCCTCGCCTTCAATCTCACGGCGATCGACACCCGTGCCGAGCACGGAGCCTTCGAGATCGCTCCGGGCACCCAGTGGGACGACCTCGCCGGCTGCAAGGATGGGATGTTCCCGCCCAGGGAATGGTGGCCGCGCTACGTCGCTCGAAGCCAGGCGAGGCTTGCCCAGATGGGCGATATCTCGGCCCGCTCGGCGCTCACCGTCCACCGCGGCACCGCGAACCGGTCCGACGAGTGGCGGCCGGTGCTGGTGGTGGGGGTCGACGCGCCCGACGCCGGCAATGCGGGTCATCACGATCTGCAGGTGACGAGGGGCTATCTCGACTCGCTTCCGCCGCGGGTGCGCGATCATCTGACATATCGGGTGACGGATGAGCTCAAGCCGGTTCTCCAGCACCATGTCATCGAGGGATTGCTGGAGGCGGATCACTGACCCCCCTCCCTGCAAGGGAGGGGTCGGGGTGGGTCCGCCGAAGGCGGCCGAAGCTCCGAGTCAGCAGAAAGTCTCGCTTCGCTCGCCTACCCACCCCCGGCCCCTCCCTTTCAGGGAGGGGAGTCAGGCGGGAAGAACGTCCACCCGCACGGTCAGCGACAGGGTCTCGCCCGGATCGAGAACGCGCATCCCGAGCCCGGACCACTCCTCCTCCGGAGCGTTCATCGCGGCGTTGGCGTGGGTGACCGGCTCGGCGACGAAAATGCCGCCCGAGGCCGGCGAATAAAGCTGGAAGAAATCCGCGTCCGGAGACGACACGGCGATCCGGAACGCGCGCTCCGGATCGGAGATTACCGCACGGCCGCTCCAGCCGCCGAAGCCGTGGTCCAGGTCCTGCCCGCAGACGAGCCGGTCGGCGAGATCGAAGCGCCCCGCGGCCGGCACCCGCTCGACCGGCAGGACATGCTCGTCGATCGTCCAGACGGTCTCGACCCGCGTGTCGAGCCGGGTGCCCGCAGTGCACGGGAAATAAGGATGCTGGCCGAGCCCGCACGGCATCGGCTCGTCGGAGAGGTTGGTGCAGGCCAGGACGAGGCTCAGCCCGTCCTCGTCGAGGGCGAAGATCTGCCGCGCCTCATAGGCCCAGGGCCATTCGTCCGCCTCATGGCGGTAGGAAAGCACGGCATGGTCCGCCCCGAGTTTCTCCACCTTCCAGGCGTGTAGCCAGCCCTGCCCGTGGAGCGGGCTCGGGTCCGGCGGCATATTTCGGGCGAGTGTGACCCTGCGGCCACGAAAGGAAAAAGCGCCTCCCCGGACCCGGTTCACGAACGGCACCAATGGAAAGCTGGCGAGCCCGGTCGCGGTTGCGGCATCGCCATCCCACGGCCGGAATATCGGGACATTTCCACCACTTACCGCGCAGCATTCGAAAGTCGCGATGCCGCCGCCGATATTTGGCGCGAGGCGCAGCGAGAGCGGTCCTCGTTCGAGGCGTGGGAAAGATCGATCGTCCATCTTCGACGCGCCATAGAACGGCGTTCAGCGGAACGAAACTCATCTGTGGGTAAATTCAGATTAGCCTTGCAGGCCGATTCCACTGCGAGCTAACAACGCCCGGGTACCGGGAGGGGTTCTGGTCATGAGCAGACGAGTCAAAGATTTTATCGAAGTGAAGGATACCGGGTCGCTCGATTCGCTGATCGAGCGGCTGCAGGAAGTTCGGGGCAATCTCCCAACCGGGGCGGAGCCCGAAGTGAAGATGCGCGGCGACGATATTTTCGGCCGCCATGTCTGCATCAGCTTCTACCGGCCGCAGACGCTAGAAGAGGCCGAGTGCGACGCCCGCTATGCGGAGGCCTACCGCCAGTCCCGCGAGCGCGAGCTCAACCGGCTCCACGACGAACTGGGCTTCTGCCCGGTCCCGGCGCGTCGCGAGGGCAAGCTGCGCATCGTCGCCTGACTTAATCCTCCCTGCCGCGAAGCGGTGGGGAGGGGGACCATGCGAAGCATGGTGGAGGGGTATTTGGCGTGGACCGGGGGGTCCGGGCGCAATCCCTCTGAGGCCTGCGCCAACTACCCCTCCACCACCCTTTGGGTGGTCCCCCTCCCCAAGCTAGCTTGGGGAGGATTCACCATTCCGCGAAGGTGCCGTCCTTGTGGCGCCAGATCGGGTTGCGCCAGCGGTGGCGATCCTTGTCGGCCTCGCGCACGGCTTCCTCGTCTATGTCGACCCCGAGGCCGGGACCTTGCGGGACCGCAAGCCAGCCGTCGTTCGCGGTGAGCGGCGCAGGGTCCTTGCAGAAGGTGTAGAGATCGCCGCCGACATTGTAGTGGATCCCGAGCGACATCTCCTGGAGCGCGACGTTGGGCGCGGTGGCGGCGACCTGGAGGCAGGCGGCGAGCGCGAGCGGGCCGAGAGGGCAGTGCGGCGCGACGGCGACGTCATAGGCTTCGGCCATCGCGGCGATCCGCCGGCCTTCGAGGATCCCGCCGCAATGGCTGAGGTCGGGCTGGATGATGTCCACCGCGCCGGCCTCGAAGAAGGGCTTGAAGTCCCAGCGCGAATGGAGCCTCTCGCCGAGCGCGATCGGGGTCGATACGAGGTGGGCGAGCTGGGCGAGGCCTTCCGGATTCTCCGAGAGAAGCGGCTCCTCGATGAACAGCAGCCCGAGCGGCTCGAGCACCTTGGCGAGCTGCTTGGCCATCGGCCTATGCACCCGGCCGTGGAAGTCCAGGCCGACGTCCATTCCAGCCCCCTGCGCGGCCTCGACCCGGGCGATGACCTCGTCGAACTTCTTGGGCGTCCCGATCCAGTCGAGCTCGGCGGTGGCGTTCATCTTGACCGCTCCGAAGCCCTGACTGCGGCGCGCCGCGGCGGCCTCCCCGATCTCGTCGGGGCGATCGCCGCCGATCCAGGCGTAGGCGCGAACCTTTTCGCGCACCCGGCCGCCCATCATTTCCCAGGCCGGAAGCCCGAGCGCCCTGCCCTTGAGGTCCCACAAGGCCTGCTCGAGGCCCGCCAGCGCGGACATCAGCACGGGGCCGCCCCGGTAGAAGCCGCCGCGATAGCCGATCTGGAACACGTCCTCGATCCGGAACGGGTCATGGCCGAGGAAGCGGTCGCGCAGCGCTTCGAAGGCGCCGTCCACCGCTTCGGCCCAGCCTTCCAGGCTCGCCTCGCCCCAGCCGACCGCGCCTTCGTCGGACTCGACCCGGACGAACAGCCAGCGCGGCGGGACGTGGAAGGTTTCGATGCGGGTGATTTTCATAAGCTCACGTCATCCCGGCGAAAGCCGGGACCTCCCTGCGAAAATGACCCGAGGTCCCGGCTTCCGCCGGGATGACGGGGGAGCGTCAGTGCCGCGCCAAACTTCACGCCCCGCCCTCCGGATTGGTGGGCTCGGTGACGAAGCCCTTGAGGTGCCTTGCCGCCTCCTCCTGCTGCTCCCGGGCGAGGCCGCGGTCCCACTGGGACGGCGGCACGATCGGGACCGACAGGCACAGGCTGGAGGCCGGAAGAACGTCGCGCCAGTCGCCGATCAGCTTCTTGTAGGCGCGCCCGACATTCCTGATGTTGCGGTCCAGATCGTAGAGGCCGAGCGGATTGACGTTGCCGTTCTGCTCCCTGAGCGCCGTGTCCCAGTCGACCTGGTCGGTCAGCGAATACCAGGTGAAGCCGACGGTCGGGATCCCGACGTTTCGGATCCTCAGGACGTTCGCCCATTCCTTCCAGAGCCAGTGCACCGCCTCGTCGCCTTTGGGGCCTTCGCGAAGGTTGGTCTCGGTATGCATCACCGGCAGGCGGTAGCGATTATAATATTGCCGGGTGATCTCGCTGTAGCCGAACACCTCGCCCGAGCTTTCGGTATGGCCGTCCGCGAAGACCCGATGCTCGTTGGTCATGTAATAATCGTTGCCGAGGATGCAGTGCTGCTTCAGTCGGTGGTTGAGGAAGAAATGGTATTCCTCGCGCGTCATGCCGTTGTCCATGAGATATTCGTACATCTCGCTGTCCACGCGGCGGCCGTAATTGAGGTCGAGGCTGAGGAAGCGGCGGGAGTTCATCAGCTCCGCCTTGTGGATGGCGGGCGGGCTGTCGGCATGGAAATATTCCGAGCTTTCCGACTGGATGAAGATCGCGTCCGGCCGCCGCTTCAATATCTCGATCATCGCCAGGACGTTCGCCTTGACGATATGCTTCAGGGCGGTGACGAAGCTCCGGTCGTCCGTCGCCTGCTCGTTCCACCAGCCGTATTTGGCCGAGAATATCGCGCAGATGAACATCTCGTTCACCGGCGTGTAGAGCTGCACCCAGGGGTAGCGCTCGGCGAAGATGCCGGCGTAGGTGGCGAAGAGCTGGGGGAAGTCCGGATTCTGGAAGTTCCCGACCCAGTCCGGAACTCCGAAATGGCACAGATCGACGATCGGAGTGATGTTGCGCCGCTTCAGCTCGGCGAAGCTGAGATCGGCGAACTCCCAATCATGCTTGTTGGGCCCGAGCAGGGTGCGGTGAAGCGGCGGCCCGTAGCGGAGGAAATGGATCCCGATCTCTTCGACGCAGTCGAAGTCGGTCTGCCAGTGCCTGTAATGGCCGCACACCTCCATCTGGTCGACCCGGGTTCGGCCGCCGTTGATCGTCGGGATGCTGTTTTCGATCCCGGTCGCGAACATGAAATTGGCGATGACGGCCCTCCTGCGGGTGTTGCGCGCTCACGGCTAACGCGCAGTCCGCGGCGGGGCCAGCCCGAAGAGCGCGGCTGGACGGAAAAAAGCTGCGGTTCAATCCCGTCATTCCGGCGAAGGCCGGAATCCATGAACACGGAGGCTCGAAGTTTCATGCGACGGTGTTCATGTATCCCGGCGTTCGCCGGGAAGACGGTTGAGGGTGCGGGATGACGGTTGAGCGAAAGCGCTGGGCACTCCTTCCCGACGACGCTAACGGGCGCAGCATGCGCATCGATTGGGCCGAAGGATATATCGCAGTCGACTGGGGCACGACCAACCGGCGCGCCTGGCGAATGGAGCCGGGCGGGGCGATCGCCGGCGAGATGGAGGACGACCAGGGAATCCTCGCGGTGCCCGAGGGAGGCTTCCCCGAAGCCGTCGCCCAGGTCCGCGCCCGGCTCGGCGACCTTCCGATGCTGATGGCGGGGATGATCGGCTCCAATCGCGGCTGGGTCGAGGCGCCTTACGTCCCCTGCCCCGCCGGCCTGCCCGAGCTCGCCGCCCGGCTGCACTGGATCGAACCGGAGCGGGCGGCGATCGTTCCGGGCGCGGCCTACGACCTTGACGGGGCGGCCGACGTCATGCGCGGCGAAGAGGTCCAGCTGCTCGGCGCCTGCGCCGAAGGCTGGATCGGCCCCGATTCCACGCTCTGCCATCCGGGCACCCACAATAAGTGGGTCCGGCTCCAGGACGGGCGGATCGCCGCCTTCCGGACGGTCATGACCGGCGAGATCTTCAGCCTGCTCAAGGAGCACAGCATCCTCGCGGACCTGCTCGCCGCGCCCGTGGAGCCCGGCCCGGCCTTCGACTCGGGAGTGCGGCACGGCCTGGAGAAAGACGACCTCACCGCCGAATTGTTCTCGGTCCGAGCCCGAACCCTGCTCGGCAAGGCGCCGCGGGAGGAAGCCGGCGCCTATGTCAGCGGACTATTGATCGGGGCCGATCTGAAGGTCGGGTTGCGCCTCGCCGGAGAAAGCGAGCTTGTCGTAATCGGCCGGCCCGATCTTACCCGCCTCTTCGGGGCTGCGCTCGAGGCCACGGGGCGGTCCGCGCGGGAGATTGACGGGGAAGCGGCCTTCCTCGCCGGAGTGCGGCATCTGGTGGAGCTGGTGCGATGAATCCTAATGAAGTGCTTGGCCGGAGGCTGGCCGAATGTCCTCTCGTGGCGATCATCCGCGGGGTTACGCCCGGCGAGGCGGAGGCGATAGGCGAAGCCCTTTTCGAGGCCGGAATCCGGATCATAGAGGTGCCGCTCAACTCGCCCGACCCCTTCGCAAGCATCGAGCGCCTTGCGCGCCGCTTCGGGGAAGACGCCCTGATCGGGGCCGGGACCGTGCTGGAGGCCGCCGACGTAGGCCGAGTGAGCGGCGCCGGCGGCCGCATCATCGTTTCGCCCAACACGTATCCCCCCGTGATCGAGGCGACCGCCTCGGCCGGGCTGGTGTCGCTCCCCGGATTCTTCACGCCCTCGGAAGCCTTCACCGCCCTTCGCGCCGGAGCGACCGGGCTTAAGCTGTTCCCGGCCGAAGGCGCCGCCCCGGCGGTGGTGAAGGCGCAGCGGGCGGTGCTCCCCAAGGACGTCCCGCTGCTCGTCGTGGGCGGCTTCGGGACCGGCAACATGCAGCCCTGGCTTGACGCCGGCGCGCAAGGCTTCGGCCTGGGCTCCGGCCTCTACAGGCCGGGCCAGTCGGCGCAGGAGACCGGGGCGAAGGCGCGGGCTTATGTCGAGGGGCTTCGGGGAATGTCGGCGTTGGAGGGGACGTGACCTCCCCTCCCTGAAAGGGAGGGGTTGGGGGTGGGTCCGCCAAAGGCGGCCGAAACCCCTGCTCCGAAAGAAAGTCTCGCTGCGCTCGCCTACCCGCTCCTAGCCCCTCCCTTTCAGGGAGGGGAATCCAAGGCCGCTTCCGCCTTGGCGAAGGCGGCCTCGTCGTCGACGTCCAGCCACCAGCGGCCCCCTATGTCCCGGGTGAAGGCACGGCCCGACGCCGCAAGCGCCTGAACGCCCTCGGAGAGCGATCCCGTCCCGCCGGCGGCGAGGCTTGCCCGAAGCGCTTCGAGGAGATCGGGAGTGGCGATGAAGATTCCGGTGTCGATCGCGTCGTAGGTGGGCAGGATCTTGCCGATCCGCCGGATCCGGCCTTCCTCGCCGAGCTCGACCTTGGTGGCGTCGTCCAGGTCGAGAAGCGGATTGTCCACCGAATGATCCACGGCGAGGGTCAGAGCGGCGCCCTCGCGGCCGGCCGCGATCATGTCGCGCAGAATCTCCGGATCGAACAGGTGATCGGACATCAGGAGGATGAATTCGGAGCCGAGGCGCGGGGCGGCGGCGAGGACCGAGATCCCGTTCGGAAGCTCCCAATCGTCGTTCCGCACGATCTCGATGGACAGGCCGCTCCGCTCGGCAAGCGCGCCCAGAAAGGCCTCGAGGGGTTCGGGCGAATAGCCGGTGACGACGACGAATCCGGTCGCTCCGCCGGCCGCGGCGGCGGTCACGACATGCTCGATCAGCGGCAGGCCGGCGACCTCGGCAAGCGGCTTGGAGGGAGCGATGCTTCGGAGCCGGGTACCCTGGCCCGCGGCGATGATCAGGCATTTCATGCCGGACGCCTTAGAGCCAAGCTTATCGCAAACCCATGGAAAAGCGGCGGCGCGGCGGCGCCGCCGCTTTCCGGGAAGCGATTAGAACTTGAAGCGGGCGCCTACCCGGAACTGATACAGAGACTGGCGGCTGC
>DASQZF010000137.1:0-2579 GCA_035638835.1 Allosphingosinicella sp.
CCCGCTCGAAGCCGTAATTGACGCCCATCTTGACGCTTTCCGGCCTCAGCATCGAGTCGGCCGCCATCCGGCTGAGCAACGACAAGGTGAGGAAGCCGTGGGCCACGGTGCCGCCGAACGGGGTCTTCGCCGCCGCTTCGGGATCGACATGGATGAACTGGGGATCTTCGGTCACGTCGGCGAAGGCGTCGATCCGGGCCTGGTCGACGAGGAGCCAGTCGGACACTCCGACTTCGCTCCCGACCTTCGATTGGATCTCTTCGATGCTGGCGATAGGCATGGAGGCCGTCTAGAGCGCAGCCGATGGCAGACTCAAGCCCCGCGAGGACGAAGAAAATGGCGGACGCTACGGCAACCGCGCGTGCGGATCTCGCCCGGCTCCACCGGGCCGGCGAACCTGAGGTCCTGAAGCCCCTTCTTCGAGACTCGGCGCTCGACGGCGATTCGCGAAGGCGGGTCGAGAACAGGGCCCTGGCGATGCTCGGCGAGCTTCGCGCCGCCCAGTCTTCCGGCTGGGTCAACCAGTTCCTCCAGGAATATCGGCTCAACACCTCGGAGGGCATCGCCCTCCTCTCGCTCGCCGAGGCCTTCCTTCGCGTGCCGGACCCGGAGACGGCCGACCAGCTCATCGCCGACAAGCTCGGCAATGCCGACTGGCGCTCGCACAAGGGCAAGTCGCATTCCACCCTGGTCAACAGCGCGACCTGGGGGCTGGTGATCGGCCGGGCACTGGTAAGCGAGAGCGAGCAGGCGAGCGCTCTCAAGCGCCTCCTCTCCCGAGCCGGCGAGCCGTTCGTCCGCCAGGCCGTCGGAGCGGCGATGCGGCTGATGGGCGAGATCTTCGTCATGGGCCGGACCATCCAGGAAGCGATCCGCCGGATGGAGAAGCGCGAGAATGCCGGCTTCACAGCGAGCTTCGACATGCTCGGCGAGGCGGCCCGGACCTTTCCCGACGGGAAACGCTATTTCAAAAGCTATGAGGACGCGATCCGGGCCGTCGGAAAGGTCGCGGACCGCGGGCACAGCATCTCGGTCAAGCTCTCCGCGCTTCACCCCCGCTACGAGGTGGCCCAGTATGAACGCTGCGTCCCCTCGCTGATCGAGCAGGTCGAGGCGCTCGCCGTGCTGGCCAAAAGATCGGGGATCGCCTTCACCATCGACGCGGAGGAGAGCGAGCGGCTCGAGATGAGCCTCGACATCATCGAGGCGATCGCGGGCCTGCCTTCGCTCAAGGGCTGGGACGGGCTTGGAATGGCCGTCCAGGCCTATGGCAAAAGATGCCGGCCGACCGTCGCCTGGGCCGATTCGATCGGAGCGGCGACCGGCCGGCGGATCGCGGTCCGGCTGGTCAAGGGCGCCTATTGGGACAGCGAGATCAAGCGCACCCAGGAGCAGGGGCTTTCCGACTATCCCCTCTTCACCCGCAAGGCCTCGACCGACGTCTCCTACCTGGCCTGCGCGAAGGACATGCTTGCCTCGAAGAACATCTATCCCGCCTTCGCCACCCATAATGCGCTCACCGTCGCGACGATCCTCGAATGGGCGGGGACGAGCCGCGACTTCGAGTTCCAGCGGCTTCACGGAATGGGCGAGGGGCTGTACGAGGGCCTGGTCCGCGAGCAGGGCTACCGGACCCGGATCTACGCGCCCGTGGGCGGCCACCAGGACCTGCTCGCCTATCTGGTCCGGCGGCTGCTCGAGAACGGCGCCAATTCGAGCTTCGTCCATCAGCTCGCAGACGAGACTCTGAGCGACTCCGACCTCATCGCCGATCCGGTCGCGAAGATCGCGTCGGTGGGCGGAAGCAGGCATCCGGCGATCCCGCTGCCCGGCGACCTGTTCGCGCCGGAGCGGCCGAACAGCCGGGGGATGGACCTTCAGGATCGCGAAGAGCTGGCCCGGGTGGCCAAGGCGGTCGGTGATGGAAAGCCCCTCCCCTTCAGGGGTGAGCGACCCGCCAGCGGGTCGCTGAGGGTGGGGACTGTCGTCCGAGACCTTGCCGCCGGCGCCTCCAAACCCACAGCCCCCACCCCAAACCCCTCCCCTGAAGGGGAGGGGCTTAAGGGCGCCGTCACCTCGGCCGGGGACGGTTCGGTCAACTACAAGGCCCAGGCGGATTCCATGGTCTCCCGCGCCCTCGCCGCCTTCCCCGCCTGGGACGCCCGCTCGGTCGACGAGCGCGCCGCATGCCTGGAGCGGCTCGCCGACCTGCTCGAGCGGGAGCGCGATGCCCTGATGCGGATCTGCGTCCAGGAGGCGCGCAAGACCATCCCCGACGCCCTCGCCGAGGTTCGCGAAGCGGTCGACTTCTGCCGCTATTACGCCGCCCAGGCGCGCAAGGGCCTGCAGCCGGTCGAGCTCCCCGGACCGACCGGAGAGCGCAATGTGCTTCGGATGGGCGGGCGCGGGGTCTGGGTGTGCATCGCGCCCTGGAACTTCCCGCTCGCAATCTTCCTCGGCCAGGTGAGCGCGGCCCTGGTCGCCGGCAACAGCGTCGTCGCCAAGCCCGCGCCGCAGACGCCCGAGATCGCGGCCTATGCGGTCGGCCTCGCCCACGGGGCGGGGATACCGGAGGACGT
>DASQZF010000138.1:0-15522 GCA_035638835.1 Allosphingosinicella sp.
ACCCCTCCCCTGAAGGGGAGGGGCTATTTGCCCGTGAAGTTCGGCTTCCTTTTCTCCATGAACGCCGCCACGCCCTCGCGGTAATCGTCGCCGAAGCCCAATTCGCGCATGGAGTCGCGCTGGAGGTCGAGCTCCTCGTCGAGGCTGTGGCCCCAGCTTTCGCGGATCATCTTCTTGATTCGCCCCAGGCCCTTGGTCGGGGCCTCGGCGAAGCGGGAGGCGAGGGCGTCGACCTCGGAGTCGAGCGCCTCGTCGTCGACCGCCTTCCAGATCAGGCCCCATTCCGCCGCCTTCTCGGCGGGAAGCGGCTCGGCGGTGAGGGCGAGGCCGAGGGCTCGGGCCTGGCCGACCAGCCGCGGAAGGACCCAGGTGCCGCCGCTGTCGGGGATGAGGCCGATCGAGGCGAAGGACTGGATGAACCTGGCGGACCGGGCCGCGACGACGATGTCGCAGGCCAGAGCGATATTGGCCCCGGCGCCCGCGGCGACGCCGTTCACACGGGCGATGACCGGGAAGGGGAGGCCGGTCAGGGTCCGGATCAAGGGGTTGTAGCGCTTCTCGACGGACTCGCCGAGATCGACCGACTGGCCGGGAGCCACCGCCCGGTCGTTCAAATCCTGCCCCGCGCAGAAGCCTCGGCCGGCGCCGGTCAGGACCAGGACCCGGGCGCCCTCGAGCCGGGAGAGGGCGTCGGCCACCTCCTCGTGCATCTCGACGGTGAAGCTGTTGAGGCGATCGGGCCGGTTGAGGATGAGGCGGGCGATCCCGCCTGCGTTGGAGAAGTCGATGGTTCGGTAGGTCATGGCGGAGGCTTTTAGACGGGGCGCGGCGGGGGCGGAAGTGGGCCCCTTTCGTCCTCCCGGCGAAAGCCGGGACCCCAGGCCGGAGAGTCTCGGCGGGTCTCCCCGAGGTCCCGGCTTCCGCCGGGGATGACGGGTCAAATCGTGTTCATGCTGCGACAAGGCGGGTTTGTTATAAAGTCACCAACGCTTATGTGCGTGAGCGACGGGGGATTTTTCGGTTTTGCAATTGCTGGGTTCGATTCTGACGCCATGAGCCGTCTTCTGACTTCGATGATGATCTTCGTGCTGGTGCTGGCCCACGGTTCCTCCGTGGCCGCGGCGATCTGCCGCCATCACGACACCGCCCAGCACGCCGCCGCGCTCAAGAGCGAGCATGCCGGAGTCTCGGTCGTGGCTTTTGCGGAAGAAAGTGCCGGAAAGGCAGTTTCGAGGAAGGGCGTTCCGGTCGATTCCGGCTCCGTGGCCTCGCCTTCCGACATGCTCCCGACACCGGGGCTTCGGGCGCCGTTCCGGGTCAACGAGCCGGTCGAGCGGAGTCCGGCCGACATTCTCATTCTCCTGGGCGGCTCTATCCGCCCTCTTCTCGAGCCGCCCTCGGCCTGAGCCCGGCGTGCCGGCCGGCACGTCCCCGCCGCATCCTTTCGATGCGGCCAAGCCCGCTCAGCCGCGCGTCCCCGCGACGCGCCAGTCGGATGCCCGCAAGGGCCCTCGAGAATTGGAAATCTTCAAATGCTTCGCTCAGCTCTTCTGGCAGGCGCCGCCACGGCCCTGCTCCCCACTGCCGCTTTCGCCCAGGACGTTCCCGCCCAGGATGTTCCCGCCGAGGAGGCTGCCGCAGCCCCCGCGCCGGACGCCGCGGACGACGGCCCCCATGCCGACCATACCCAGGACATCATCATCACAGGATTCACCCGCAACCGCGACGAGGTGCTTTCGGGCACTTCGGTGGTTTCAGGAGCCGAGCTCGCCCGCGAGCTTCGAACGACGATCGGCGAGACCCTCGCGCGCCAGCCCGGCGTCTCCGCCACCTCGTTCGGGCCCAACGCCTCCCGGCCGGTGCTTCGAGGCTTCCAGGGAGAGCGGGTCCGGGTTCTGACCGACGGGATCGGAAGCCTGGACGCGTCCAACACCAGCGTCGACCATGCCGTCGCCATCAATCCGCTCACGGCCGACCGGATCGAGGTGCTTCGAGGCCCGTCCGCGCTCCTCTTCGGCTCGGCGGCGATCGGCGGAGTGGTCAACGTCATCGATTCGCGGATTCCCCGCCTGATTCCGAAAGAGGGCGTGCATGCCGCCGCCATCCTCACCTACGGCTCGGCCTCGGACGAACGTTCGGTCAATGCGACCATCGACGTGCCGCTCGCCGGCAAGTGGGTGATCCACGCCGACGGCAATTACAGCAGGACCGACGATCTCAGGATCGGAGGCTTCGTCCTGTCGCGCGACCTTCGCGCCCAGGCGGCGGCGAGCGAGGATCCGGAAGTCCGGGCGCTGGGGCAGCTCAGGGACCGGCTCCCCAACACCGCGGCCGAGACGTCCGACGTCGCGCTCGGGATCGCCTATGTCGACGGCGGCTCAAATTTCGGGGTCTCGGTGAACCGCTACGACAGCCTCTACGGGGTTCCGGTCCGCTATTCGCTGGAGCCGGGAGCGGAAGCGGAGGCGCCCCGGATCGACGTCCGGCAGAACCGCGCCGACGCCCGGGCCGAAATCGATACGGGCGCCGGCTTCGTCGACTCCGTCCGCTTCCGCGCCGGCTATTCCGACTATCGCCATGACGAGCTGGAGGAGAGCGGTGAGATCGGAACCACCTTCCTCACCAAGGGCGTCGAGGGGCGGCTGGAGGTGGTCCAGTCGGAGAGAGACGGCTGGGGCGGCGGCTTCGGAGTGCAGTATTTCCGCCGCCACCTGGATGTGATCGGCGAAGAGAAGTTCCTGCCCGAGAGCCGCACCTCGCAGGTCGGCATCTTCGCGCTCCAGAATTACGAGACGGGGCCGATCCGGGCGGAGGCCGGAGCGCGCTACGAGCGGCAGACGGTGAGCGCAAAGGCCGATTCGGACCTCGGCAATCCGGCTCTGAAGCGGAGCTTCGACGCCTTTTCGGGTTCGCTCGGCGCAAGCTACGAGCTCGCCAAGGGCGTCCGCTTCGGACTCAACGCGTCCCATACCCAGCGCGCGCCTTCCGCGGAGGAGCTGTTCGCCAACGGCCCCCATGCCGGCACCCAGTCGTTCGAGATCGGCGACCCCGACCTCGGCAAGGAGAAGAGCTGGGGAGTCGAGGCGACGTTCAAGGCCGAGGGCGAGGGCTACAGCTTCTCGGCCTCCGCGTTCAAAAGCCGGTTCGACGATTATATCTTCGAGCGGCGCACCGGCGCGGTCGAGGACGATCTGCCGGTGTTCCAGATCACCCAGGCGGACGCCCGCTATTCGGGGATCGAGATCGAGGGCTCGGCTCGGCTGGCCCGCATCGGCGGGGTGACTCTGGTCGCCGACGCGGTCGCCGACTATGTGCGCGCGACGATCCGGAGCGCCGGGCCGGCGCCCCGGATCCCGCCGCTCCGGCTGCTCGGCGGGCTCGAAGCCCAGGCGAAGCGGGTGCAGGGCCGGATCGAGGTCGAATGGACCTCGGAGCAGGACCGGCTGGCCCAGTTCGAGACCCCGACCCGCGGCTTCACCTTGGTCAACGCCTCGGTGCAGTTCAAGCCGCTGGCGAACAATTCGAACACCAGCATCACGCTCGCCGCCAACAACATCTTCGACGTCGACGCCCGGCGCCACGCCAGCTTCCTGAAGGACGTCGCGCCGCTGGCCGGACGGGACATCAGGCTGACGGCGCGGTTGAATTTCTAGATCCTCCCCATGGCGGAGCCATGGGGAGGGGGACCAGGCGACGCCTGGTGGAGGGGTAGCTGGCAGAAGCCTGCGCCATTACCCCTCCACCACCCTTTGGGTAGTCCCCCTCCCCATCTTCGATGGGGAGGATAAAGAGGGAGTCCGTCGCAAGGGGAGAACGCCCTGTCGAAACCGCCGATTTTTAAGCTGGCGGAAAGCCTCGCTCCCGTAGGATGATTCTATTGGGGAATAAGGGCTTAGGGAGGGGTTAAGTGACAGTTTCGCGCCGCCAGATCATCGCCGGATCCAGTCGCCTGGCGCGGGGTGCGGCGATCGCCGGCATCGCCGCCATCGGCTTCGCCACCGCCGCTCTCGCCCAGGCCCAGCCCGGCGCGGGCGCTCCGACGGGCCGCTCCTCCTTTCCGGGCGCCGTCCGGGGCTATTCCGCCCCGGCCTATGCCGTACCGGCGGCGACCGCCCAGGAAGCGGCGGCCCGCCGGATCCTGGAGGGCCAGGTACGCGCTCTGGGCCAGGCCTTCAGCGGCGACATCGGGATCGCGGTCCGCGACGTCCAGAGCGGCTGGACGACCAGCTATGACGGCGACACCTATTTCCCGCAGCAGAGCGTCAGCAAATTCTGGGTCGCCCTGACCGCCCTCGACAAGGCCGACCGCGGCCATTTGAGCCTGGACTCCCCGGTAACCGTCCGCCGCGACGACATGACCCTGTTCCACCAGCCGGTCGCCGCCCAGCTCGGCGGGGCGGGCTACAGCACGACCTTGAACAGCCTCATCTACCGGGCGATCACCCAGAGCGACAATACCTGCAACGACTTCGTGCTGTGGAGGGCCGGCGGACCCGCGGCGGTGCGCGATTTCCTTCGCGACAAGAGGATCGAGGGGATCCGCTTCGGGCCGGGCGAGCGGATGCTCCAGAGCCAGATCGCCGGAATGGAGTGGAGGCAGAGCTACGCCTATAATGGCGGCTTCTACAAGGCCCGGGCGGCCGTGCCCGCCTCGCAGCGCCGGGCGGCGTTCGAGCGCTATATCGCCAATCCGATGGACGGGGCGACCCCGAAGGGGATCGTCGAGGCGCTGGCCCGGCTGAAGCGGGGCGAATTGCTGTCGCCGGCTTCGACCCAGAAGCTGCTTTCCACCATGGGCAACACCAAGACGGGCGCCCAGCGCCTGAAGGGCGGCCTCTCGGCCGGCTGGAGGCTCTCCCACAAGACCGGTACCGGCCAGGTGCTCGGCGGCGAGCAGGCCGGCTATAACGACATCGGGATCCTGACCGGCCCCGACGGGCGCTCCTACGCGGTGGCGGTGATGATCCGCCGCACCTCGGCGCCGCTCCAGCAGCGGATGGCGGCGATGCAGAACACGGTGCGCGCGGTGATCAGCTTCGACCAGAATGTGAGCAGCTACGGAATGGCCAGGTACGGGGCGAGCTCGGATATGGGGAGCCGCTGAACATCCTCCCCATCGAGGATGGGGAGGGGGACCATGCGAAGCATGGTGGAGGGGTAGAGGGCGCAGGCTTTCGCCGTCGCGCTCCCGAACTCGGACTTTACGGCAGCTACCCCTCCCCCACCCTTCGGGTGGTCCCCCTCCCCACCGCTTCGCGGCGGGGAGGATTTCAGGCGTCGTAATCGACTTCCACGCCGTCGCCCTTGGGCACGGACTGGCAGGTGAGGATGTAGCCGTCGGCCACTTCCTCGTCGGTGAGCCCGTAGCGCGCGGCCATCTCGACCTCGCCGGAAATCACCCGCGCCCGGCAGGTCGCGCATACCCCGGCCTTGCAGGCGAAGGGGGCGGGGAGGCCGGCCAGGCGGGCGCTGTCGAGGATGTTGCCGGCCCCGGCGCTGAACGGGACCCGGCGCTTGCGGCCGTCCAGGGTGACGGTCATGCCCAGGCCCTCGGCCTCGCGCGACATCTCCTGAAGCTGGGCGGCGAGCGCTTCCGGCGGACGGTCGGCGGTGAAGCGCTCGAGATGGATCCGCTCGTTCGGGATCCCGCTGTGGCAGAGCGCCTCCTCGGCGGCATCCATCATCGGGCCGGGGCCGCAGATGAAGAAGGCGGCGACCTGTGAGGGCTCGACCAGGCTGGCCAGGATCTCGCCGCACTTGGAGCGATCGAGCATCCCGTTGAACAGCTCGATATCCTCCGATTCCTCGGCGAGGAAATGGTGGACCTCAAGCCGGTCCATATAAAGGTTCTTCAGCCGGCCCAGGGCGTCGAGGAAGATGACCGACTGGCTGTCGCGATTGCCGTAGAAGAGGGTGAAGCGGCTCTCCGGCTCCTCGATGAGGGCGGTCTTGAGCAGCGAGATGACCGGGGTGATTCCGGAACCGCCGGCGAAACCCACATAGAGATTGCGCGCCGCCGGCCTGAAATCGTGGGTGAAGCTGCCGTGCGGGGGCATGACGTCGAGGCTGTCGCCCGGCTTCAGATTGTCGTTCGCCCAATTGGAGAAGAGGCCGCCGGCGATCCGCTTTACGGTCACCTTGAGCTCGCCCTCGTCCGGCGCGACGCAGAGGGAGTAGTTGCGCCGCACGTCCTCGCCGCCGATTTCCGCCCTCAAAGTCAGATGCTGGCCCGGCTTGAATCGATAGGTTTCGGCGAGCTCGGGAGGCACTTCGAAGCGGATCGAGCTCGCATCCGCGGTCTCGGCGATCACTTCCGCAACCTTCAGCCTGTGGAAGCCCGCGCTCATCCGTCCCTCAATGGCATTTGAACAGGTCGAACGGCTCGGCGCAGGCCCGGCAGCGCCACAGGGACTTGCACGGGGTCGAGCCGAAGCGGCTTATCTCCTCGGTCTCCGCGGAGCCGCATTGCGGGCATTCCACGAGGCCCCGGGTCGGAGGCGCGATCCCGTAGGCGCGAAGCTTGGCCCGGCCCTCGGGCGTGATCCAGTCGGTGGTCCAGGCCGGGGAGAGTATCGTCTCGATCCGGACATGGCGGTAGCCGGCCGAGTCGAGGGCGTCGCGAATGTCGCGCTCGATCACCAAAGCGGCGGGGCAGCCGGTATAGGTGGGGGTGATGACGACGCGGTCCGGCTCGACGGAGCGGACGATACCGAGCTCGACGAGGGAGATTACGGGGATTTCCGGGTCGGGGAGTTCGGCAAGGACCTGCCAAATTCCGTTCGTGTCGAGCCCTTCGACGCCGCCTGCGGCGGCGCTCTGGATGAACTCCGTCGAGACAACCGGTCGAGCGAAGCCGAGACCTGACCCTCGGCTTCGCTCGGGAGCGGTCCTCGACTTCGCTCGGACCGAACGGATGTCCCCTTCGACGGTCACTGCGAGTTTCCTCACCACACGGCGTCCGGATAGGTGCGGGGAAGATATTGCATCGCCGCCAGCAGATGGCCGAGATGCTCCGAGTGATGCCCGCGGCGGCCGCCCAGGATCGGGCGCTGGTCGGGCGGGGGCTGGAGGGTCGCCTCGGCGAGGATCGCGGCGATCCGGGAATCGTAATCGGCACGGAGGGCGGCGACGTCGGCGCCGATCCCGGCCGAGGCCATGAAGGCGGCGAGATCGTCCATCTCGAACAGCTCGGGCACGAAGCGCCAGTTCCAGGCGAGTCCGTCCTCCATCCGGCGCCGGCTCTCCTCGGTCCCGTCGCCGAGCCGGATCACCCACTCCCCGGCCAGCTCCTGATGATAGGCGACCTCCTTCACCGCCTTTTCGGCTACGCCGGCGACGAGGCCGTCCTTCGAGCCGAGAAGCGCCTGGAACAGCAGCTTCTGCCAGGTCGAGAAGAGCAATTGGCGGGCCATGGTCCGGGCGAAGTCGCCGTTCGGCTGCTCGACCAGCCAGCAATTGCGATAGTCGAGGACGTCGCGGCGGAAGGCGAGATCGTCGCCGTCTCGGCCCTTGCCCTCCACCTTGCCGGCATATTCGAGGAAATGGGTGGCCTGGCCGATCAGGTCGAGCGCCATGTTGGCGAGGCTGAGGTCCACCTCGACCGAAGGCGCGTGGCCGCACCATTCGCCGAGCCTCTGGCCCAGGACCAGGCTGTCGTCGCCGAGGCGGAGGAGGTACTCGAACAGGGCTCCGCCCTCGGGCTCCCCTCGCGGGTCGAAGGCCCCGTGCGGCTTGTCCTCAGCGGCGCGGCGCTCGTCCTCGGGGCGGATGGGGGGCAAGGAGGGCATGCCTAAATCCTCCCCAGCATCAGCTGGGGAGGGGGACCGCCCGAAGGGTGGTGGAGGGGTAGCTGGCACAGGCCTGCGCCATTTACCCCTCCACCAGGCTTCGCCTGGTCCCCCTCCCCAAGCGAGGCTTGGGGAGGATTCGATTCGGGGCCCCTCATATGTGCGTGATGCCTTCGGGGATGTCGTAGAAGGTGGGGTGGCGGTAGACCTTGTCGGCGGCGGGATCGAACATCGCGGCGTCCTGGCCCGGGTCCGACGCGATAATCGAGGCCGAGGGGACGACCCAGAGGCTGATCCCCTCCATCCGCCTCGTGTAGGTGTCGCGGGCGTGGCGGAGCGCGATCTCGGGATCGGGCGCGTGGACCGAGCCGACATGGCGGTGCGCCATCCCGCCCTTCGAGCGGACGAAGACCTCCCAGAGCGGCCAGTCACTGCTCATGCCGTTGCCCCAAGACCGTCATTGCGAGCGAAGCGAAGCAATCCAGCGCGGCCTCCGAGACCCGCTGGATTGCTTCGTCGCTTCGCTCCTCGCAATGACGGGGGAGGTTCATGCCGCCTCCGCCTTCCGGCTGTGCTTCTCCGCATAGGCGGCCGCCGCCTCCCGCACCCAGGCGCCGTCCTCCCAGGCCTGGCGTCTTGCCGTCATCCGCTCCCTGGCGACCGGACCTTCGCCTCGGACGACGGCGTAGAATTCCTCCCAGTCGACCTCGCCGAAATCGTAACGGCCGGTCTCCTCGTTCCACTTCAGATCGGGATCCGGGACCTCGAGGCCGATCGCCTCGGCCTGCGGCACCGTGATGTCGACGAACTTCTGGCGGAGCTCGTCATTGGTGTCGCGCTTGATCCGCCAGCGCATCGACTGGGCGGTGTTGGGGCTGTCGGCATCCGGCGGTCCGAACATCATCAGCGACGGCCACCACCACCGGGTGAAGGCGTCCTGCATCATCCGCCGCTGGTCGTGAGTCCCGGCCATCATCGCCATGCAGATCTCGTAGCCCTGGCGCTGGTGGAAGCTCTCCTCCTTGCAGACCCGGACCATGGCCCGGGCATAGGGTCCGTAGGAGGTGCGCTGGAGCGGGACCTGGTTCATGATCGCCGCGCCGTCGACCAGCCAGCCGATCGCTCCGATGTCCGCCCAGGTGAGGGTGGGGTAGTTGAAGATGGTGCTGTACTTGGCCTTGCCGGAATGGAGCGCCTCGATCATCTCGCGGCGGCTGGTTCCGAGAGTCTCGGCGGCCGAATAGAGGTAGAGGCCGTGGCCGGCTTCGTCCTGCACCTTGGCGAGAAGGATCGCCTTGCGGCGGAGCGAAGGAGCGCGGCCAATCCAGTTCCCCTCGGGGAGCATCCCGACGATCTCGCTATGCGCGTGCTGGGAGATCTGGCGGGTGAGGGTGCGCCGATAGGCTTCCGGCATCCAGTCCTTGGGCTCGATGAATTCGTCGGCGGCGACCCGCGCCTCGAAGGCGGCGAGCTTGTCCGAATCCTCCGTGGAAGCGACGTTCTTCGGCTTGCCCATCTCGGTCGTGTACATGGCGGATCTCCTGGCGCGGGCCCTAGCAGGAGGCGCCTGTTGCGGCAATGAACGCTCGAACGGGCGGTCCTTTCCTCCCCTCCCTGCAAGGGAGGGGCCGGGGGTGGGTAGGCGAGCGAAGCGAGACTGCTTGCTGACTTCCGAGCTTCGGCCGCCTTCGGCGGACCCACCCCCCAGCCCCTCCCTTGCAGGGAGGGGAGGCACTCAAACCCGCTCGATCACCAAAGCGATGCCCTGCCCCACCCCGATGCACATTGCGCAAAGGGCGTAGCGGCCGCCGCGCCGATGGAGCTCCTCGGTCGCCGTCATCGCCAGCCGCGCGCCCGACATTCCGAGCGGGTGGCCGAGCGCGATCGCGCCCCCGTTCGGGTTGACGTGCGGGGCATCGTCGGGGAGGCCGAGCTCGCGAAGGACCGGCAAGGCCTGCGCGGCGAAAGCTTCGTTGATCTCGATTACGTCCATATCGTCGATACTTAGACCGAGTCGTTTCAACAGTTTCTGAGAAGCAGGGGCGGGGCCAATGCCCATGATCCGGGGCGGGACCCCGGCCACGCCGCCGCCGACGATCCGGGCCCGCGGGGTAAGGCCGTTGCGCTTCGCCGCTTCCTCCGACGCGACCACCATGGCGGCGGCGCCGTCATTGACTCCGGACGCGTTGCCCGCGGTGACGGTGCCGTCGCGCCGGACGATCGGCTTCAGCTTGGCGAGCGCCTCGACGCTGGTCTTGCGCGGATGCTCGTCGCGGTCGACGACCAGCGGGTCGCCCTTGCGCTGCGGGATGGTCACCGGGACGATCTCCGCGGCGAAGCGGCCATTCTCCTGAGCGGTGGCAGCCTTGTCCTGGCTTCTGACTGCAAAAGCGTCCTGGTCTTCGCGGCTTACTTGCCATTCCTGAGCTACGTTCTCAGCCGTCGACGGCATGGTGTCGTCGCCATAAGCCTCGCGCATCTTCGGATTGACGAAGCGCCAGCCGATCGTGGTGTCGTACATCTCGGCGTTGCGGTCGAAGGCGCTCTGCGCCTTGGCCATGACGAAGGGCGCTCGGCTCATGCTTTCCGATCCGCCGGCGAGGACCATGTCCGCGTCGCTTCCGCGGATGATCCGGGCGGCCATGGTGACGGCGTCCATGCCCGAGCCGCAGAGCCGGTTGAGGGTGACTCCGCCGGACTTGTCGGGGAGGCCGGCGAGCAGTGCGGCCATCCGCGCGAGGTTGCGATTGTCCTCGCCGGCCTGGTTGGCGCAGCCGAGGATGACGTCGTCGAGCTCGTCCCAGTCGACTCCGGGATTGCGCTCCATCAGCGCCCGGATCGGGATCGCCGCGAGATCGTCCGCGCGGACGTGGGCGAGGGCGCCGCCATAGCGGCCGATCGGGGTTCGAACCGCGTCGCAGATGAAGGCTTCGGTCATGTCTCTATTCCGTGCACAAAGGGATGCCGCGCCCCTAGCCGTTCAGCCTGAGCTTGTCGAAGGCCCTTGTTCGCTTCCGGCTCCGGAGCCAGGGAAGGGCTTCGACAGGCTCAGCCCGAACGGTGCTTGGGTTCAGCCCGCAAATAGGGCGCGAGCTTCATCCATTCCGCCAGCTTCTCGTCGAAGGGCCTGGTGTAAGCGGGGCTGCTCGATGGCAGGGGAATGAGCGCGAGATCGGGCCGCCCCGCCAGCTGCGATCGGCCGAGCGCGGCCGATTTTCCGCCGTTGAAGCCGACCGCCCGAAGCTCCGGCAGCCGGGCGGCGAGATCGGCCAGGTCGTTGGCCCGGTGGTCCCGGATCGCGGCGTCGAGGCTCCCGCTCCGGATCGCCGAGCCGATCGTGTCCCAGAGGCCCACCCGCGCTTCGAGCAAGGCCGCAAGCCGCGCCTCGTAGGGCAAAGCGGCCAGGTCGACGCCCGTCACCGCCCCGATCAGCCTCCAGAAATGGTTGCGCGGATTTGCGTAATATTGCGCCCCGGCGAGCGACTCCTCGCCGGGCAGGCTGCCCAGCACGAGCAGCCGAGTGCGCTTGTCGACCACCGGAGGGAAGGAGCGCTTGATCTCGTCCATCATTCACCCGTTCGCCCTGCTTGTCGAAGGGCTTCCTTCCATCCTCCGCCTTGGGAAGGAAAGGGGCTTCGACAAGCTCAGCCCGAACGGCGAGTGACGTCAGTCTGCGATGAAGAAGCCCCAGTCGAGCCAGCGCTGCCGGTCCCCGGACGAATGCCAGGAACGGAGCACCGAGCCCGCAGTCGCTCCGAGGCGCCGCGCCGCCGCTTCGGCGCCCGCCTCGACCCCGCCCCCGGCCGCCATCGCCTCCAGGAACAGATATTGGGCCTCGCCGAGGGGGACGGTGCGGGTCACGTAGTCGGTCCGCACCAGGGCCGCGAAGCTTCGGCCGGCGGGGGGCAGGGGCGAAGGCTCCTCCCGGCGGACCGAGTGATAATAAGCCGCGACCGGGAAATCGAAGGCGCCGAGGTCGAAGCAGGGCTGAAGGCGCAGGCGGTCGTCCGCCGTATCGGCGCCGGCGAACGCCTTGCCTTCATGGCCGGGGGCGTCGAACAGGACGAAGGCTTGGCGCTCGAACCGGGCGAGATCGATCATGAAGTCGATCCAGGGCTTGCGCCGGGCGGCGGGCAATTCGCGGTCCGGCCGGCGTTCGCCGATCCAGTCCGCGAAGCGCCGGCCGAGATCGTAGAGACTGTGGCTCTCGGGAGGTCTGTCGCGGATGTAGTCGGCGACGAAATCGTCGAACAGCGGCTCGCCCAGCGCATGGCGCAAAGCGGGGAATTGCTCGCGCATGCAGCTGGCGATCCGGAGGAAATAGCCGCGCTGGTAGATTGCCAGGCCCGCTTCGGCCGGCAGATTCGGGGAGGCCTGGAGAAGGGATTCGCGGGTTCCCCCGTCCACTTTGCCGGGGAAGAGGAGGGCGTCGTGCATCCAGCGCTGGATGGAGTGCAGGCCGGTCATGCTTCCACGAGCAAATTGCCGTCCATCACCCGGGGCACCAGGAAGCCGACGGGATTGGAGAGCGCCTCGACTCCGCGGGGCTCGGCCTCCGCGGCGGGGCGAGGGTCGGAGCGGCCGCCCATATGCTCACGGGCCTTGAGCAATTCCGAATGGCAGTCCGCCAGTGCGGGGATGTCGCCGTCCCATTCGAGCAGGGTGGAGGCGCCGCCGGTCAGGGCCCAGGCGAGCCGGAACAATTCCCACACTTCCGCCCGCACCGGCCGGTCGTGGGTGTCGACGATATGGGTGCCCCGATGCTGGTGGCCGGCCAGGTGCATCTGGACCACGCTTTCGCAGGGAAAGGCCCGGATATAATCGATCGGATCCGTGCCGGCGTTGAAGCAGCTGACATAGACGTTGTTGACGTCGAGCAGAAGCCCGCAGCCGGTCTCGCCCGCGAGCCGCCGGAGGAATTCGGGCTCTTCCATCGTCGAGGACTCGAAGCGGACGTAGCTGCTCGGATTTTCGAGGATCAGAGGCCGCTGGAGGAAGTCCTGCACCTGTCCCACCCGGCTCGCGACATGGGCCAGGCTCTCCTCGTTCAGCGGAAGGGGCAGGAGATCGTGGGAGTTGAGGCCCATCACCCCGGTCCAGCACAGATGGTCGCTGATCCAGGCAGGCCCGACCTCTTCGGCGAGTCTCTTCAGCCTGGCAAGATAGTCGAGGTCGAGCGGGTCGGAGCTTCCGATCGACAGCGAGACTCCATGGAGGACGACCGGATAATGTTTGGCGACCTGGCGGATGACGGCGCGTGGGCGTCCGCCCGAATCCATGAAATTCTCCGAGATCGCCTCGAACCAGGCGATCGCCGGACGCTCGGCGAGGATCTGGGCGAAATGCACGCTCCGAAGGCCGAGGCCGAGGCCCAGCCGTGGCAGATCCGCGATCATCGGGCGTCTCTAACTGCAGCCGCCCGCGCCGCTCATCCCGCTGCTCCCGCACGCGGTCATGTTGTTGCGCTTCTCGTTGTCGTCGGAGATCCACAAATAGGTGGGGCCGGTCGCGGCGAAGGCGGCGGGCGGCTGTCCCAGGGTCTCGGGCACGTCGATGCGGCCGGCGGCGAGCAGGGAATCGCGCTGGGCGGGCCATTGCTCGGCGAAGACTTCGCGGGCTCGGATCCAGACGCTCCTGCCCTGGTTGGGGCCGTTGGTGCTAAAGCGCTCGGCGTTGATCGGGGTCGCGCACGAGCCGAGCGACCGGCAGTCGTTCTCGGCCGGGCGGTCCATCTCCTCGGCGGTGCCGTAGAGTCCGCAGCCGCCCTGGTTTCGGCACGAATTCTGGACGTGGCAGGTGTGATCGGTCGTGGTCGAGCAATAGCCCTGGCCGGCGCAGGCATTGGGGCCCAGGCCCGGCGCGCCGGCGGTGCCGTAGCGGTCGGAGCCCTTGCAGCTGTTCAGCCCCATGCAGGCGTGGGCGGGCAGGCCCTCCGGCTGCGGCCCCACCGTCTTCGGGAAGGGGGGCTCTTCCGCATAGGGGTAGGGAGTGGGGACCGGATCGCCGGGATCAGCCATGCTCATTCCTCTTCGAAAGCGCGTCGGATCGGTTCATTCGGCGCAATCGCTCCAATAAGGCGCGACGTCGGGCAGGTGCATCGGCGAGCCGTCCGTGTCGGAGGCCGTCAGGGCGATTCCGATATAATAGACGACGTCCACCATCAGCCAGTTCAAGGACGGGTTGCTCGTGCCATAGGCATTGGCGGCCGCGATCGCCTCGTTGCCCAGGGCGGTCAATCCGGCGAAGCTCGAGACGGGCGGGCCGAGATCGACATTCTCGAAGGTCGGTCCCATGAATTGGCCGCCACCGACCGGGATCTGGCGTATCGTCTTGATATATTTGTCGAGCACCCAGATCATCGAGCGGTGAAGCCCCTCGTTGAAAAACAGCTTCTGCTCGGCCGGCGGAACCCGGTAGAGGGTCTCCGTCATGATCAGCATGTACTGGAAGCAGCCGCTGCAGAAGGCCGAGATGGGCTGGAGCTCGGGCGGATAGCCGGCCGTCGTCGGATTGTCGGGGAAGGGGATCAGGACATTCGCGGCGAGTAGCGAGTCGCCGGTGACGGTCGGCTGGATCAGGGCCGGCGGCGGCGGCTGGTCGGGGAGCGATTCGCTCGTTCCCTCATAATCGGCGAACTGGGCCTGGAGGGTCAGGAACTTCAGGTAATGGGACTGCTCGTCCTTCGACGGATCGTCGTCCGGACCGGGGCCGATATCGGGCACCGGGCAGCCCTCGCCCTGATCGCAGATCGTGTCGATCGCCTCGATCGCATCCTGGATCGAGGCGATGGTGAGGAGCTGGCTCTTGCCGGCATGGCTGTCCTCCCGGTCCGGATAGACGGCCGCCGCGGCCGCGCCGGGGCATGGATCCGCCCAGGAGGGCGTCGGGGCCGGGGGCGCGGGCTTCCAGGGATCGAAGCCGGCGCTCGGGTAGACGGTATCGACATTGTTGGGCGAATAATTGCCGGGCTGGATGCCCTGCGCCGCGGCGCCCTGCTGGAAATCGGCATCGGTCAGGAACCAGGTGCGAAGCAGGCATCGTATGTAGGAATAGAATTGGCCGATGGTCGTCCAGTCGCGATCCAGCGGCGCGATATCCCAGGTCTCCGGATATTCGATCTGCAGATAGTGCCACAATTGCTCGAAGCTGTAGCCGGCCAGCGGGATTAGCACCGCGGTCTGGCCGTCGGGGCCCACCGGGCCTTCGGGGCAGTGATAGGGAAGACCGGTCGGATATTGGCCCGGCGCCCTGCCGTAGAGCTGCGGGGCCACCCCGAGCGCGAAGAGGATGTTGGAGGCGAGCGACATGTGGAGCATCTCTTCGATGGCGACGCTCATCATCACTCCGCCCGCCTTGTTGGCGTAGAGCTGCTCGAGGCTGATGGACTCGCCGCTCTCGGCGTCGCGGACGAGGGAATAATAGCCGTACAGGTAGATCGGGATGGTCGCGATCTCGATCTCGACCGCGGTCTGGAGGTTCGCCTTCAAAGTCGTCAGCACCTCGTCGCGGGTGGAATTCGAATTCAGCCATGCGACGAACGAATCTTCCGCCGGAGTGAGGGGAGTGACCGGATCGGGCTGGCTCACGGCGGTCGCCATCATTCAATTCCCCCACGCGAAGTTCGCATCCGCGGTTAGGATACGGACGGATCAGCTAAAGTTTAGACGCCCGACGGACCGAAAACGCCAAATCAGGTGCGAGCCCTGTCGTTTCCGTGCCGAATCGAGATGTGCCC
>DASQZF010000139.1:0-3766 GCA_035638835.1 Allosphingosinicella sp.
CGGCCCGTGGACGGCCCTCCCCCGGGCGCCAGGGGTGAGCGCGGGCCTCGCGGCGGCGGGGAAGGCGGCTTCCGCGGCGGCGGCGGACGCGGGGGCTTCGGCGGCGGCGGCGGGCGCGGCGGCTTCGGAGGCGGCCGCCCCGGCGGCGGCCGGCTCCAGCTCGCCCTCTACCATACCTGGAACCTCACCGATTCGGTGCTGATCCGGCCCGGCGTTCCGGAGCTGGACTTCCTCGACGGCTCCGCCGGAGGAAGCCGAGGCGGCAAGCCTCGCCACCAGCTCGAGTTTCAAGGCGGGTTCTTCAAGAACGGAATGGGCGCGCGCCTCACCGCCAACTGGCAGAACGCCACCTTCGTCCGCGGCGGCGCGAACCCGGGCGGAAGCACGGGGGAGGATCTCTTCTTCGACGATTTCGCGACCGTGAACCTTCGCCTGTTCGCCGATCTCGGCCTCCAGAAATTCGCCCGCGCGCGCCCGTTCCTTCGCGGGATGCGGGTGAGCCTGTCGATCGACAATCTGTTCGACGCCCGCCAGCAGGTCCGCGACGGCCTCGGGACCGTGCCGCTCAGCTACCAGCCGGGCTATCTCGACCCGCTCGGGCGCTCGGTAAGGCTGAGCGTAAGGAAATTGTTTTTCTAAAATCATCCCCATGCGAAACATGGGGAGGGGGACCACCCGCAGGGTGGTGGAGGGGTAAATGACGCAGGCCGTGGCATGCTTGCAAGAACGGCCCCTGCCTCGCCAGCTACCCCTCCACCACACTTCGTGTGGTCCCCCTCCCCACGGCTTCGCCGCAGGGAGGATATTCCGCGCGAACCGTATCGGTTGCGTAAGGACCGCGCGCAAGAACCTTCCGTCGCTTGAAACGGAACGCCGGCAACGCTTTTTTCGCTACACAGGGCATGAACGATGACGTTGCCTTCCTGAGGGAGCAGGCCCGCCGCTGCCGCCGGCTGGCCCGGGGGATCGCCACTCGGGACGTGGTGGAGACCCTCGACCAGATGGCGGTCGACTACGAAGCGCGCGCCGACGAGATGGAGAAGCACAGCGCCTGATCCTCCCTGCCGCGAAGCGGTGGGGACGGGGGTGTAGGCGGATCGGGCGCGAGACGGCAAAGCAAAGGCCTGCGCCATCTACCCCTCCACCCCGCTACGCGGGGTCTCCCTCCCCATCTCCGACGGAGAGGATTACCGGCACTTCGCCTGGGTCCGGGCCGCGGGGAGCCGCGACTTCACCCAGTCCCGCATCGACGCTCCATAGACGTCCTGGAGCTCGTCATAGGCCTTGCAGGCGTCGGCGGGCTTGTCGAGCGCGACCAGCGACTGGCCCAGGAAGTAGAGGCTGTCGGCCGCGCGCTCGCCCTTGGGGTTGGACTGGTAGTTGGCGAGGAAGGTCTTGGCCGCGGTGGCCGGCTTGCCGGCGTCGAGATAGGCCCGGCCGGCGAGGTTGTTCGCCCAGCTCGCCCATTTGCTCTTGGGGTAGCGCTTGGCCGCCGCCTCGAGCGCCTTCTGGGCCTCGGTGAAGCGCTTCGCCTCCCACATCCGGAAGCCGGCATTATAGGCTTCCTCGGCGGCGGAATCGCCCGTCGTGGCGCCAGCGGACTGGGGGGCGGGCCGGGCGGCGGGCTCGTCATCCTCCGGCTCGGCGGCGGCCGGGCGCGGCTTCTGGGCCGAGGGCGTGGAAGAGGTGGACGGACGGACGGGCTCGGCGGCCGGAGCCCCGCTCCGCTCGAGCAGGTCGAGGCGGGCGCCGGTGCTGTCGCGAAGCCGGTTCATCGCCTCCTCGACCTGGCGGATCCGGTTGCCGCTCTGCTCGACCTGGCCGGTGAGCTCGCGAAGCTGCGCTTCCAGGGAATCCACCCGGGCGGTGAGGTCGGCCACCGCGCTCGACGCCGGGACCCCGTCCTGGGTGCCGGCCGGCCGCTGCGGGTCGATCTCGGGCGCGATCTCGGCGCCGCCCGGGAAGACCCGGCGCTGGACGGCTCGAAGCTGCTGCTCGAGCCGCTCGATCCTGCGTTCCGGGCTCTCGTTGCGCTGGGCGGCCGCCGGGACCGCCACGCTCGCCATCAAAAGCATCGCAACAAGATGAAAACGCATAACAAATCCCCCGCCCTTCGATCCCGCATCATCCTAACCGGCTTGGGGCCGGCGTAGAAGAGTGAAATATTACGGGGTCGGAGCGGGCGGGGCCGAAGGCGCGGCGCCGCCCTGCGGACGCGCGACAAGGTCGGCGGCGGTCAGGCTGACGTTCGAGATGGTCGTCTCCGCCGGCCCGAGCGGCGGCACCTGGGTGCCGCCGACGGTGACCCGAAGTGCGTTGGCGCGGGCGGTCCGGATCCGCGGCGACTGGGCGCCGGCCGGCATCTGATAGCTCTGGCCGCCCTTCAGGGTCCCCATGTAGAGCGGCGCTCCACTGGCGCCCTGGTCGATCCGGAGCCAGACGTCCTCGGTCGCGGTCAGCACGACGGGGCCATTGGCCGCGGGCGGAGCGGGGGCCGGCTGGGCCGGGCGCTGCGCGGCTTGGTTGGCCGAAGCCGGCTCGTCCGACTGGGTGATCGCGACGTCCGCCGGGCTCTCCTCCCCGACCGCGCCGCTCCGCCAGACCAGATAACCGATGACGAGCAGGACGGCGATCACCGCCGCGGCGATGGCGATCGAGCGGGGCGGCACCCGGGCAGGGTCGGCCGGCTCGTAGAAGGGCGTGGCGGCCGCGGTCCCGGGCCGGGCTCCGCCGAGCTGCTGGCGGACCTCGGCGCCGATCTGGGCTCCGTCCAGCTCGACGACATTGGCATAGCTTCGGGCGAAACCCACGCTGTAGGTGAGCGCCGGCAGCGCCTCCCACTCCCCGCGCTCGATATGCTCGAGGTGACGGACCGGGATCCGGGTCTGGCGGGCGACGTCGTCGAGGCTCAGCTTCTTGGCCTCGCGAGCGACCCGAAGCCGTTCGCCGACCGACTGGCCCAGCAGATGATCCTGGTCCGCTTCCGCCATATAGCTTTCCGATTACCCCTCGATTTGGACTGATCCATAGAGCCGGGGAGAGCGGGCAAAGTCAACCGGACTGAGGCACGGCCGGTCTAACGGCGACCGTCATCACGGCGAAAGCTTCCGTCATTGCGAGCGAAGCGAAGCAATCCGGTGCAGCGCCCCTCGCGGCCGCGGCGCTGGATTGCCGCGTCGCTTCGCTCTCGCAATGACGGACTAAACCTGAACCCCCTGCCCCTCCGCCCACTGCGCCAGCGCCCCCCGCATGTCCGCGGGCGGACGCGCAAGCATCTCCTCCATCACCGGGAGCAGGGCCGACCGGTCGAGCGAGCGGATCATCGCCTTGATCGGCCCGACCGCCGCAGGAGTGATCGAGAAGCGGGTGAGGCCGATCCCGATCAGAGCCATCGCCTCCAGCGTCCGGCCGCCCATCTCCCCGCACACCCCGACCGGGACCCCGGCCGAATCGGCCTCGCGAACGATCCGCCTCAGGAAGCGAAGGATGGAGGGGCTCAGCCAGTCGTAGCGCTCGGCGAGCTTGGGATGGGCCCGGTCGGCGGCGAACAGGAACTGGGTCAGGTCGTTGGTCCCGATCGAGAGGAAATCGACCTTGGGCAGAAGGATGTCGAGAGTCTCCGCCAGCGCCGGGACCTCGAGCATGGCGCCGTAGCGAATGTTCGTCGGAAGCGCCTTGTTCTGGCCGGCCAGCCATTCGCGCTGCTGCTCGACGAGCGCCCGCGCCTCGTCGAACTCCCAGGGCTCGGAGACCATCGGGAACATGA
>DASQZF010000140.1:0-28742 GCA_035638835.1 Allosphingosinicella sp.
CCCGAGCAGAAGCATCGCGGTAAGCTTCGGCGCCAGAGCGAGCAGGTAGACGATCCCGCCCAGGCCCATGACGATGTTGCGAAGCGCCACCGAGATGGTCGTGCCCACCACCTGCTCGATGATCGTGGTGTCGGCGGTGAGCCGCGAGGCGATCTCGGAGGGCCGGTTCTCCTCGAAGAAGGAGGGTGCGAGCCGGAGCAGGTTGCGCTGCACCGCTTCGCGGACGTCGGCCACGACCCGCTCGCCGAGCCAGGAGACGAAATAGAAGCGCGTGGCGGTGGCGAGGGCCATGACGACGACGATCAAGAGCAGATACTGGAACCAGCGGGCGACATCGTCGCCCGTTCCGGTGAAGCCCCGGTCGATGATCAGCTTGAACGCGGCCGGGATGGCGAGGGTCGCCACGGCCGCGACGAGCAGCGCCAGGAGCGCTCCGGCGACATGGCCCTTATAGCGTCCCGTGAAGCGCCAGATCAGCGCGAGGTTGGCGATGCGGCGCGGGCTCGCGGTCTCGTCCGGGGTTTCGGCCATCGGGGAGCGGTAGCAGGGGGAAGCCGCTTCGTCATCCCGGCTGAGGGAGCCATTGCGCCATTGGATGGTTTCAAGTCGAAACCCCTTTTCCGTTGACGCCCTCGCTGCAGCGCACCAAACAGGTGATCATATGCTTTACGACGCCTATGAAATGCAGCGCTCGCTGCTCGCCGGAGCTTCCAACCTCGCCACGATCGGCGCCGGCTGGCTCCAGAACCCCGTAAATCCCTTCGCCTACAGCCAGATGGGTCCGATCGTCGCGTCGGCGCTCAACGTCTTCGCCCATGCCTCGGCGCCGTACGGAAAGCCGGAGTTCGGGCTCGATACGACCCTCGTCAAAGGCAAGCGGGTCGCCGTCGAGGAGGAGGTGGTGCTCAGGAAGCCGTTCGGCCAGCTCAAGCATTTCCGCCGAGAGGGCGTGAAGGGCGGGCCGAAGCTCCTGATCGTCGCGCCCATGTCGGGCCATTACGCAACCCTCCTGCGCGGCACCGTCGAGCGGATGTTGCCCAAGCACGACGTCTTCATCACCGACTGGCGCGACGCCAAGCTCGTCCCGCTCGATTCCGGCCGCTTCGACCTCGACGATTATATCGACTATCTGATCGAGTTCCTCGAGCATATCGGCGCCCGGGACGAGGAGGGGGGCGTCCACATGCTCGCCGTCTGCCAGCCCTCGGTCCCCTGCTATGCCGCCGCGGCCGTGATGAGCGCCGACAAGAATCCGGCGCGGCCGCGCAGCCTGACCATGATGGGCGGACCGATCGACACCCGCAAGGCGCCGACCCAGGTCAACACCGTCGCCACCCAGCGCCCGCACAGCTGGTTCCAGAACAACGTCATCGCTTCGGTCCCCTACACTTATCCGGGCGCCGGCCGTCAGGTCTATCCGGGCTTCCTCCAGCTCGCCGGCTTCATGGCGATGAACCTGGGCGATCACCTCACCGGCCATTGGGAGATGTTCAAGCATCTCGTCCAGGGCGACGGCGAGAGCGCCGAGGCGAGCAAGGCCTTTTACGACGAATATCGCTCGGTCTGCGACATGACCGCCGAATTCTACCTGCAGACGGTCGACGTCGTCTTCCAGCGCCATCTCCTCCCAAAGGGCGAGATGATGCATTGCGGCCGGCGGGTGGATCCGGCCGCCATCCGCGACGTCGCGCTTCTCGCCATCGAGGGCGAGCGCGACGACATCTCCGGAATCGGCCAGACCGAGGCGGCCCTGGAAATCTCCACCAAGCTCCCCCGCGACATGAAGCAATATCATCTCGCCAAGGGCGTCGGCCATTACGGCATCTTCAACGGAAGCAAGTGGCGCGAACGGATCGCCCCGGTCGTGGAGGACTGGATCGCGAAGCACGATTGACCTGTCCTCCCTGTCGCCGGAGGCGATGGGGAGGGGGACCATGCCCTTCGACGCCGCCTGCGTCGGCGCTCAGGATAAACTGCGCCTTCGGCGCAGCATGGTGGAGGGGTATCCACCGATGCCGAGGCTTCGCGCTGTAACCCCTCAAGCTGAGCCAATCACCCCTCCACCACCCTTCGGGTGGTCCCCCTCCCCATGGCTTTCGCCATGGGGAGGAAAGTTCAGGCGAAGCCGCTCGTATACTCGCTGTCCGAATCGTACCGGGCCCGCGCCTCGATCCGGGTGCTCCGGTACTTGAAGTAGCCGATCCCTCCCAGCACGGCGAGGATCAGCGCCAGCAGCCCGATCCCCTTGCCGAACAGCAGGGAGCCGACGAACACCACCACGCCCACGATTCCCATCACCAGCATGATCTTCTCGTTCCCGGTCGGGACGGCGAAAGCCGCCCGGCCGTCGCGGGTTCGAAATCCGAACAGGCCGCGATGGTCGATCGCCTTGTAGCCGTAGAAGCGGCCCTCCGTTCCGGGCTGCAGCGCCGCCGCGACGTCGGGCGCCGCCGCGACCTTCTCCAGCCGCTGCTGCGATCCCGCCGTCGTCCGGATGACGATGCTGTCGTAGAGGACGGCCTTCGCGCCCGACCTCTTCACGGTTGCCGCCTCGATCGTGCCGTCGATCACCTCGGTCGCCATGTGCGTCTCCCCCGCTGTTGCAAGGGCAGTGTCTACGTCCGTCCCGATGGTGGCAAGGCTCTCCCTCCCTCGTCACCCCGAGCGCGTTTCAGGGTCCGGCGACGAGCCTCGCCGCGGGCGGAAAGCTGGATGCTGCAACAAGTTCAGCATGACGAGGGGCGACCGACTTGCGCCTTGTCCTCGCTCCGCTATGTGCGGCCTCAACAGTGCAGGAGTAAGCCGGTGAAGAAGATCGAGGCGATCATCAAGCCGTTCAAGCTGGACGAGGTGAAGGAGGCGCTTCACGACGTGGGAGTCTCCGGGATCACCGTCACCGAGGCCAAGGGCTTCGGCCGCCAGAAGGGCCATACCGAGCTCTACCGGGGCGCCGAATATGTCGTCGACTTCCTTCCCAAGGTGAAGCTGGAAGTGGTGGTCGACGACGGCCTCGCCGAACGGGTGGTCGAGGCGATCGCCAATGCGGCCCGAACCGGCCGGATCGGCGACGGCAAGATCTTCGTCATCGACGTCCAGGAAGCGCTGAGGATCCGCACCGGCGAGCGGGGAAGCGACGCGATCTAGTTCCCGGCGGGCAGTGCGCCCGCCCGTTCGCCCTGAGCCTGTCGAAGGGCTTTCTTCCTTCTACTCCGTGACAGGCAAGGGAGAGGCTTCGACAAGCTCAGCCCGAACGGGTTGCATCCGCCATTCCTCGTCGCCGGGCGCCGCGCTAAAGCCGCCCTGATGGACGACCCCCGCCTCGCCTCCATGTCGCCCGAGGAGCTGCGCTCGGCGATGCGTACCCTGGGCTATCGCACGCAGAACGATCTCGCCGCCGCGATCGGAGTCAGCCGCTCGGCGGTCAGCCTCTGGCTGGAGGGCAAAATCGGGGTGCCGAGGCCGGTGGCGATGCTTCTGAGGATGCTGATCGCGGCTCAGCGAAGGCCTTATTAGGCCGTCATTGCGAGGAGCGAAGCGACGAAGCAATCCAGAGCGGCGTCAGGGACGTCCGCCAATCCGGATTGCTTCGCTCCGCTCGCAATGACGGGTACCCAGGTGAATTGTTCACCGCGGCTGGACCGGCCGGCCGGGCCGGTGAAAGGTCCGCCCACACCGCTACCGGATTCGCTTCCCGTATGCCGGCGCAGGCCGGCATCCATGCGGAGGCGTTTGCCGCGCGGAGGATCAGCATGGGCCCCGGCTTTCGCTGGGGTGATGGATAGGGACAACGATCATGGCGAGCGACGCGGGCAAGGTTCTGAAGCGGATCGGGGACGAGGAGATCGAGTGGGTGGACCTCCGCTTCACCGATCCTCGCGGCAAGTGGCAGCATCTCTCGATGGTCGCGGGCGCGGTCGACGAGGACCAGCTGACCGACGGCTTCATGTTCGACGGAAGCTCGATCAACGGCTGGAAGGCGATCAACGAGTCCGATATGATCCTCAAGCCCGACCTGGACGCCGTCTATGTCGACCCGTTCAGCGCCACGCCGATGCTGGTCGTCTTCTGCGACATCGTCGATCCGGGCACCGGCGAGCTCTACGCCCGCGATCCGCGCTCGACCGCCAAGCGCGCCGAGAATTACCTCAAGGGGAGCGGAGTCGGAGACACCGTCTTCGTCGGCCCCGAGGCCGAGTTCTTCATGTTCGACGACGTCCGGTTCGAGGACGGCTACAACAGCTCCTACTTCCGGATCGACGACATCGAGCTTCCGACCAACACCGGCCGCGAATATGAAGGCGGCAACCTCGCCCACCGCCCGCGCGCCAAAGGCGGCTACTTCCCGGTCGCTCCGGTCGACAGCGCCACCGACATCAGGGCCGAGATGGTCTCGACGATGCTCGAAATGGGCCTTCCCATGGACAAGCACCATCACGAGGTCGCCGCCGCCCAGCACGAGCTCGGCCTCACCTACGGGACGCTCGTGCAGACCGCGGACCGGATGCAGATCTACAAATATGTCGTCCACATGGTCGCCCAGGCCTATGGGAAGACCGCCACCTTCATGCCCAAGCCCATCAAGTCGGACAACGGCTCGGGAATGCACGCCCACTTCTCTATCTGGAACGGCTCCAAGCCCTTGTTCGCGGGCAACGGCTATGCCGGGCTTTCGGAAATGGCGCTCTATTTCATCGGTGGAGTGATCAAGCACGCCAAGGCGCTCAACGCCTTCACCAATCCGACGACGAACAGCTACAAGCGGCTGGTGCCGGGCTTCGAGGCTCCGGTGCTCCTCGCTTATTCGAGCCGCAACCGCTCCGCCTCGTGCAGGATCCCCTACGGCACCGGCGAAAAGGCCAAGAGGGTGGAGTTCCGGTTCCCGGACGCGCTCGCCAACCCCTATCTGGCTTATTCGGCGATCCTGATGGCGGGCCTCGACGGGATCCAGAACCGGATCCACCCGGGCGACCCGATGGACAAGAACCTCTACGACCTGCCGCCCCAGGAGCTGGTCAACGTCCCCACCGTCTGCGGCAGCCTGCGCGAGGCGCTCATCTCGCTCCAGAACGATCGCGACTTCCTGACCAAGGGCGACGTGTTCAGCGACGATCAGATCGACGCCTACATGGAGCTCAAGTGGGAAGAGCAGATGCGCTGGGAGACGACTCCGAGCCCGGTCGAATACGACCTTTATTATTCGAGCTGACGGCGGAAGCCGTCATTGCGAGGAGTGAAGCGACGAAGCAATCCAGCGGGCCTCGGAGGCCGTTCTGGATTGCTTCGCTGCCGCGTAGCGGCAGTTTATCCTGAGCGTCGCCGCAGGCGACGTCGAAGGGCTCGCAATGACGGCTACTTCGCCGCCTTGCGGGGCTCCAGATATTCCGGCTTCAGCACCTGGGGGCCGCCCGCCTTGCGCAGGGTGCGGGCGAGCTTGCCGAGGGCGAATTCCTCGCCGAAGTTGAGGCCGACCTGGCCCTGCTGGCACCAGCGGACTTCGGCGGGGAGGGTGCCGGCCTCGGAGAGGTCGAGCTCGACGGGAGTGCCCGGCCGGAGCTCGCCGTCGCACTCGATCATCGCGCCCCCCGCGGAGATGTTGCGAAGCCTCACGGGCAGGGTACGGCCCTGCCAGAGCAGCCGGCCGTTGCGGATGAGCCGGTGGCGGGGCGGCCGGCTGAAGCCGACGACCTCCGCGGACGGGCGGCTTTCGGTGGCGAGCGCGAGGGCTTCCGCGGCCGGCATCGGCTTGGCGAAGATATAGCCCTGGACCTGCGAGCAGCCCAGGCGGCGGATCAGCGACAGCTCCTCGATCGTCTCGGCGCCTTCCGCGGTCGTGTCCATTCCAAGGCTTTCCGCGAGGACGACGATGGCCCGCACGATGGCGCCGTTGCGGCTCCCTGGAGTCGTGGCTCCGCGAACGAAGCTCTGGTCGATCTTGATCTTGTCGAGCGGGGCGTCGCGCAAATGGCCGAGGCCCGAATGGCCGGTCCCGAAATTGTCGAGGGCGAGCCGGACCCCGAGGCCGCGAAGGCGGGTCAGGGTCGCTTCGGTGACCTTGCGATCGGCGAGGAACACGGCCTCGTTGATCTCGAGCTCGAGCCGCTCGGGATCGAGCTGCGAGGCTGCAAGGGTGCCGGTCACGGTGGCGGCGAGGGCGGGATCGGCGAACTGGACCGGGGAGAGGTTGACCGCCACCCGGATGTGCCTGGGCCATTTCGCCGCCTCGGCGCAGGCGGTCCTCAGCACCCAGTCGCCGATCCTCGGCATCAGCCCGGTTTCCTCGGCGAGCGGGATGACCAGGGTCGGCGGAAGCAGCCCGCGCCCCGGATGGTGCCAGCGAAGAAGCGCCTCGAACGCGACCACCTCCTCCGACACCGAATCGACGATCGGCTGGTAGACGAGCGTCAGCTGGTCGTTGGCCAAAGCGTAGCGCAGGTCGGCCTCGAGGATCTGCCGCTCGGTGGCGAGGGCGTGCATCTCCTGGGCGAAGAACCGGAAGGTGCCGCGGCCGTCGGCCTTGGCGGCGTAGAGGGCGATGTCGGCGTCCTTGACCAGGCCTTGCGCCAGGGTCTTGCCGGGCACGGCAACCGCGATCCCGACCGAGCAGCCGATCCGCATTTCATGGCCTTCGATCTTATAGGGCCTCGAGACCTGCTCGATCAGCCGCCCGGCAAGCTCCGAAAGGCGGCCCTCTTCCTCGATTCCGGGAAGGATCGCCTCGAACTCGTCGCCGCCGAGCCGGCCGACCTGGCCGTCCTCGCCGAGCACCTTGGCGAGCCGCGCCGCGACCTTCCTGAGGAGCTTGTCGCCGACCGGGTGGCCGAGCGTGTCGTTGACCTGCTTGAAGCGGTCGAGATCGATGATCATCAGGGCGCAACCGCGCCTGCGGGCGTCGGCATTGGCGAGCGCTTCGTCCAGCATGGCCCGCATCATCGCCCGGTTGGGAAGGCCGGTCAGGCTGTCGTAGCGGGCCAGCTTGCTCGCCTCGGCCTCGCTTCGGCGCTGCTCGCTGAGATTGCTGCCGAGGCCGCGGAATCCCAGGAACCGGCCGTAGCCGTCGAAATTGGGGCTTCCGGAAAGCGACCACCAGACGTCGTCGCCGGCGGGCGCCCGAACCACGGCGTCGGCGAAGGGGAAGCGCGCGGAGAGGTGGAAGCCGAGGGTCCGGCGGCTGTCGTCGCCGTCCGCGGAATCGAGCAGGAGCACGTCCTCGAAGCGGCGGCCGACCAATTCGGCGGCGGTGAGGCCGAGATGGGCCGCGAGCGGCTCCGACACATAGGTGAGGGCGCCGTCGGCATTCGTTTCCCAGAACCAGCCGCGGCCGCTCGCCTCGAAATCGGCGACGAACCGGCGGGCCTTTTCCGCCTGCCATTCTAGGGCGAGGCGCTGGCGCGCGGCGAAGAGGAACTGGCGCGAGCGCGCCATTCCAAGGCACAGCAGGAAGAGGCTGAAGGCGCCGCCGATGGCGAGCACCGGCTCCTCGGTCGGCATCGCCGTTCCGACCAGGAAGGTCGTCGAGACGGCCAGGACCATCAGGAGCGGAACGGTGAAGAAGACGGCGATGGCGGACCCGGCGCCGGCGATCAGAGCGGCCTTGACGAGCAGGGTCTGCGCCTCGGGAGCGACGACCAGAGCGGCGAAATACCACAGGGCCGCGGTGGCCGCGCCGTGCAGCGCGGTCAGGCGCATGGCCTGGTAGGGGCGAAGCTTCAGCCGTTGCAGCCCATGCCACAGCGCGCCGTCGAGCAGCAGGATGGCGAGGAGAAGGACGGTCAGCCCGGCGAGGCCGGCCGTCGCTCCGGAAGTCGCGAGGCCGCCGATCAGGACCGAGCTCCACAGCGCGTGGGATCCGGCCAGGAGCGGAAGCGAGAGCTGGACGGTCCGGGCCCGTTCGCGGGCGGCGCGATGATCGTCTTCGTCGGCGGCGGGGGTGAAGTCGAACAGCAAAAGCTCCGCGAGCTCCGGCGGAGTGACGGCCTCCTGGCCCTTGTCGCTCAGACCGGCGAATCGCCCTTTGCGCATCGATTGTCGGTTCCCGATAATGATCCGCCGGCCCCCCGGTGTGCGGAGGGTGATTTCTAGGTAAGCAAAGTTAAGAAAGCGCTTATCGGCGCCTTCGGTGTCACAAAGATGCGCAGCCTTTGCGCATCGGCAGCGCGGAGAGGATCCTTCGCCTTATCTGCCCCTCGGCGCCGCCTCGGCCGGCCCGTTTCGCCGCAGCCCGCTCGACCAGGAGTCGCGCCAAAGTGTGGTGCCGGTCGGGGAAGGTCCACTGGCAGCTCGTGAGCTCGATCGGAGCGAAGAAGCGCGCTCCGAACTGGCCGCCGCGCTGCCATTCCACCTGGGCATCCACCGAGCCGATCCCCGGAACGTCGAGGGAGACGCTTCCGCCGGGCCTGACCTTCGCTTCGCATTCGGCCCGGAAGCCGGAGGCGGAGAGGTCGAGCATCTTTATCTGGAGGCTGCTCCAGCTGTTCGGCCTGAGCCGAGTTTCGGCATCCACGGGAAGCCGTTCCGCCCGTCGCCCGCTGTCGAAGCCGTGTTCGTCGTCCGAGGACATTTACGATCCCCATCCCCAAGTTGAGGCCGGGGCCGACAATAGGCCGGGCACGTTAACGAAGTGCTGCGGGGCGGGCGGAGTATTTGTAAACATGGGTTAGTTTTGGCTCGTCGTCATTGCGAGCCCTTCGACGCCGCCTGCGGCGGCGCTCAGGATAAACTGCCGCTTTGCGGCAGCGAAGCAATCCAGCGGCTCGGAGCCCGAAGCTGGATTGCTTCGTCGCTTCGCTCCTCGCAATGACGGCCAGGCCGTCAATAATCCTTCGACACCCTGACGTTCACGCTTTCCCGCCCGATCGTCGAGATGCTCGACAGGATCGAGAGCCAGCGGGTGATCTGATATTCGACCAGGGTCGCCGAATAGCCTCGGGCGTCGGTCACCACCTCCACATAGACCCGCCGACCGAGATATTTGCCGGCGGCGATGGCCGTGCCCTGGCCGGTGGTGATGTCGGCCGGGACGATTCGAAGCCGGTCGAGCCCGGTGGCGGCCCGGACCGCGTTGATCGGGTCCAGCCCTCCGCCGCTGTCGTTGAGCGACGCCACCGCCGCGGCGAGCTGCAGCGCCTCGGGCGCAGACAGGTTGGTGATGGAGGTGCCGAACAGCAGTCGGCTGAGCAACTCGTCCTGGGGCAGAGCCGGAGTGCTCGTGAAGCCGATCTCCGGCCGCTGGCCGCGGCCCGTCACCCTGATGACCGCGTTCAGGCCCTGCACCCCGCCCTCGGCGGTGATGTCCAGCACCGGATTGACGGGAGATTCGCCCAGGAAGCGGATCTGGCCGCGCTCGAGGTCGAAGCGCCGGCCGGCGAAGTCGTAGCTGCCTCGGACGAGGTCGGCCCGGCCGGTGATCCGGGGCTCGGTGACGGTCCCCGCGATCTTGAGGTCCGCGCTCCATTCGCTGCTGATCCCGAGGCCGGCGACCATCAGCCGGTTTCGGGCCTCGACGTCGAGGTCGAGCCGCCAGGGCGAGAGGCGACGGGCCGCCGGCCGCTCGTCGGCGGGGCGGTTGAGCTCGCGCACCGCGAGTCGCGGCACCCGGGTCGAGGCGGTGACGGCGCCGAGCCGGAAGCTTCCGCTGACCAGCTCGACCTTGCCCGATATGCTTCCATTCTCGCCGTCGGAGCGGATCGCCACCGGGCCGGTCACCTGCGCCTTGATATCGTCGCGGTCGAGCAGCTGCGCGGCTCTGGCCTGGAGCGCGATGTCGATCCCGAAGCCCTTGGGGCCGGCGAGGTCGAAGACGGCCCGGCCGTTGACCGTCCCGCCGCGCTTGGTGGTTCCGGAGAAGCTATCGAGGACGAGCTTGGAGCCGCCGAACCGGCCCGCGGCCCGGACATTCTCGATCACCATTCCGGTCACCGCGCTCTCGATCCTGGCTCGCTCCGTCCTGAGCGAACCCCTGATCTGCGGGTTGGCGAGCGATCCGCGAGCGTCGGCGCCGACCGCCACGGGCCCGGAGACGTCGAGAAGCTCGACCCCGGTGAGCCGCCAGAGCGTGTCGGCCGGGCCGTTGTAGCGAAGCTGGGCGAAGAGCGGAGCGGCGCTCAGGCGCTCGCCGATATTGCCGCTTCGGCCGATCGGCGCCAGCCGGGCCTGGGCGCGACCGATCGTCCGGCCCTCGCTGACCGCGACGGCGCGGAGCGCGGCGCTGCCGCCCGCGAGCTTCGCGACCAGGCCGATGTCGACCGGGCGGGAGGAGAGGACGAGGCCCGACCTGGTGAGCCCCCTTATCCTCAGATCGGCGCCTCCGCTCGGCTCCCCCACCGCTCCGAACCGGTAGCTCAAGGTGCCCGACGCGCTTCCGCCGAGGCCGAGCCGGGGCCAGCCGATGTCGAGCACTCCGAGCGGCATCGATTGCACCCTGGCGTTGAGCTCGCTGGTCGATCCGCCGAACAGGCCCGAGACGGTGGCGTTGCCGCCGGCGAAGGTCAGAGCGGTGGAGGCGAGCCGCCAGCCGTCGCCCTCGCGGGTCAGCAGCGCGGGCTCGGTGAGGACGATCGGGCGCCGGTCGACGGTTCCCCGGCCGGTCAGCCTGAGCCGCCCCGGGGCGATGTCGGCGACGGTGTCGAAGACGAAGTCGCGGCCCCGGGTCCCGGCGATCCGCGCCCGGACCTGGCCGGTTCCGCCGCGAAGCTCGCCGGTGGCGCTCAGGCTTGCGATGGACAGCGCTCCCCGGCTCAGCCCCCGGGCAGTGAGGCTGCCCTTGAGCGAGATCCCCGCGGGATCGAGCAGCGCTACCCCTTCAAGCCGGCCGCTCCGGATCACGATCGGCGGAGGGCCGGCGAACCGGGCATTGTCGGCCCTAAGGTCGATCGCGATCCGCTGCAAATTGTTGAACGGGCTGAACGCGAGCCGCCCGGCGAGGCCCCCGCCCTCGACGTCGAGCCGGCCGGTGAAGCCGCCCGGGTCCGAACGGAGCGCGCCCGAGGCCCTGGTGCTCGAGACGTTGAGCGCCGCCACCTGGATCAGCGCCGGCTGTCCCCTGGGAAGAAGGATCGCTCCATTGGAGGTGAAGGGGCCGAGATGCGATTGCCCCGCGGCACGATAGGCGTAGCCGGAGGGTGTCGGGTCGAGGTTGAGAAGCACGTCCCTCAGCCCGAGCGCGTCGCTCGGGCTGGCGAGGCGGATCGCGAGCTTCGGCCGCTCGATCCGGCCGTCGAGGCTCATCGCGAAAGCCCCGTAGGTCGACTGGGCGCCCTTGCCCTCGAAGAAGAAGCTGCCGTCGCGCCGCCGGAAGCCGGCGCCGGCGATCCGGATCTTCGGAGCGGTCAGGACGAGGTTGCGGAAATGGAGGACGAAGTCGTTGCCCCGAACGAGGTCCGCCTCGAGATAGGGGAGGCCGCCCGCGAGCCCGGCGAGGAACCTATTGTCGAACCGCCTCACCCAGGCGCGGCCCTTGCCGGTGACGAGCGTGCCCTTGCCGCTCGGGTGGCGGACGACCTTCAATTCGGTGGAGACGTCGACTATCCCGAGGCCGGGGATGAGATAGCGGGTGAGGCCGCCCGACAGGACGACGTCGAAGCGGCCGGTGACCAGGTCGACGAACAGGCTCAGCCTGCCCTTCAATTTGTCGGAGGTGAAGCTCAGCCCTTCGCCGGTCAGCGCCTTGCCGGTGACCTTGAGAAGTCCCTCGACCCGGAGGTTGGCGAGGATCCCGCCGGCGACGTCGCCGACCCCGGTCACCCGCCGCGCCGACATGACCAGCGGAACCGCAACCGGGGCCTTCGAGAAGCGGCCGCGCCCCTGCGCCCAGACGTCCTCGAAGCCCGTATTGTCGAAGGCTACCCTCGGGCTGGTCAGGCGGTAGGCGAAAGCGAAGGTCCTGAACGGGCCGTTGAGGAGAGCGACGAGCCGCACCTTCTGGCCGGTCATGTTCGGGAACAGGGCTGGCGGGCGAAGCAGGTCGGCCCCGATTCGAAGGTCGCGAAAGGCGCTTCGGGCGAGGTCGATCGTTCCGGTCCCGACCAGGCTAAGCGCCGGCGAGCGAAGCGCCAGCCGTCCTTCGAGCCGGCGGTCCTCGAGCGTGGCGTTGCCGCTCACCTGGACCACGGGCGCGGTCAGCCTCGCTTTCTTGCCTTTCCAGAATTGCGCCGGGGCGAGCCGGCCGGCGAGGCTGTAGCGGCCCTTCTCGGCGCGGAGGCGAAGATCGGCGGTGCGGCGTCCGGAAAGGTCGAGCCGAGCGGTTCCGTTCCACCGCGCCCAGCTTCCGTCGCCCTCGACGGTCAGGGCGATCGGCCGCCCGGTCCCAAGCATCGCTCCGGCGACTCCGCTGGCCGGCGAGGCGAGCCTAAGGTCGAGGTCGAAGCGGTCGCGGTCGGGCTGGGCGTCGAGGAAGAGCGAGAGCCGGTCGCCGCCCTCCCTCACCGCCGCCTCGAGGTTGACGAGGGCCCGGCCGGAGCGGATGTCCGCTTCCCCGGACAGGCTGGCCACCCGCTCCCTGCCCGTCACCGCCCGGCCGATCCGGAGCCGGGCGACGTCGAGACGTCCGATATGGATATCGAAGCCGGGAAGGACCGGCCCCGGCCGCTCGCTGGGCCTCATCCTGGGCAGTCGGTGAAGCGAGGCGGTCCCGGCCTCGAGCCGGTGGACGACGAGGCGGTTGGTGATCCAGCCGAGCGGCTGCCAGTCGACCTCGATCAGCGGCGATTCCGCGAACAGGCCCTTCGGATCGTAGAGCCGGACGTCGCGAAGCTTCGAGTCGCTCCAGATCGAGCCGTCGATCCGGCCGATCCGGATCCTGAGGCCGGAGTCCGGCGCCATCGCGGCGATCCGGTCGGCAATGAACCGGTGGCCGGCGCTCGAGTCGAGCAGGACCGCCAGGAGTGCGGCCAGGACGGCGAGTGCCAGGACTGCTCCGACCACCCACTTGGCCAGCCTCGACATCCAGCGGCGCCGGCGCGGCGGCCGGGGTGGCGGGTCCTCGGCCCCATCTGTCAGAAGGCCTGGGTCCATCAAAAGGCCTGGCCGAGCGAGACGTAGACCGCGACCCGGCCGTCGCCGCTGCGCGGGTTGAGAGGAGTCCCCACGTCAACCCGGATCGGCCCGAAGCGCGTATGGTAGCGCACTCCGACTCCGGCGCAGAAGCGAAGATCGTCGAACCTGGGCAGAGGCGAGGTCGAGATGTTGCCGCCGTCGAGGAAGGGGACGATCCCCCAATTGCCCCAGCGGATCCGGGCCTCGAGCGCGAATTCGGTGACGCTTCGCCCTCCGATCGGATCGTCGAAGACCGGGTCTCGCGGACCCAGCCTCTGAAAGCCGTAGCCCCGCACCGAGCCGCCGCCGCCGGCATAGAAGCGCCGCGAGGGGGCGATCCGGTCGCGCTCGGCGCCCAGGATCGTTCCGAGCCGGATCCGTGCCGCCAGGGTCACGGCAGGGGTGAACGGCTGGTAGAGGCTCGCATCGATCTGGGTCCGGGCGTAGCCGAACGCTCCGGACTGGAGCGAGGCTTCGGGCGAGAAGCGCAAAGCGAGCCGGTAGCCGGTCGTGGGATCAAGCAGGTCGTTGGAGCCGTCATAGCTCAGGCTCGCCGGGAGTGCTCCGATGAAGAAGGTCCGGCGGCGGGTGGTGCCGGTGTCGAGGTCGACGTCGCGCTCGTCGGTGGCGACGAGCTCGGCGCCGGCCGACCAGGTCCATTTCTTCTGCCAGATGATGTTGGTCTGCCGCTCGATCGCGCCGGAGAGGATCGTGGTCCGGGCGTCGTAGGCCGCGCGGTCGATGTTGCTCACCGCGAATTGCGCGGTCAGCACCTGGTCACGGCGGAGGAAGTTGTTGCGCCTCAGCACCGCGCCGATCAGCTGCTCCTGGGTCCCGATCACTCCGCGGAAGGTGACCGCCCCCTCGGGCGGAAGCAGGTTGCGGTGCTGCCAGCTCGCCTCGATCCGGACGCCTTCGCCGGTCCCGTAGCCGGCCTGGCCCGCGACGGTTCGAATCGGAGCGCGCTCGAGCGAGACGGCGAGGTCGACGCTCCTGTCCTGGGCCGCGACGGGACGTATCGCGACCGTCGAGACGAGGCCCGTGGCGATCAGCGCCCGCCGCAAATCCTCGACCAGGGCCGCCTCGTAAGGCGCGCCAGCCTTCCATCGGGCGATCTCCTGGAGGTGCCGGGGGCTGAACAGCGGTCTTCCCTCGACCGTGATCCGGCCGAACCTGCGGGCTCCGTTCGGATCGACCGGCAAGGTGAGGGTGGCGGTCCTCGTCTCGTGGTCGAGCGCGATATCCATCGAGCCGATTTCAGCGAAGGCATAGCCCCGCTTGCCGAGCTCGACCCGCAAGGCCGACTCGCCCGCCGTCACCCGGGCCGCGTCGACCGGCGCGTTCGAGGCCACACCGAAAGCGTCGCGAAGCGCCGCGGAATCTTCGCCGGCGCCCTCGATCCCGGGGAGGCCGACTTCGGAGAAGCGATAGACGGGGCCCGGTTCAGCCTCGAGCGTCACCACCACCTGGCCCGCCACCGGCGCCGATTCGACCCGGGTGCGAACCAAAGCGTCGTAATAGCCGCGGGCCCGGAGCAGCTCGGCGAGCAGCTCGGCATCCTCACGGGCCCGGCGGTCGATCTGGGCCGCGTTGGCGGGATCCTTGAGGTTCCTGGCCAGGGTCGAAAGCGAATCGAAGGGCTCGCGAAGCGCCGCTTCGGTGTCGCCGTCGAGGCCCTCGATCCGGACGGTGTAGCGGCGCTCGGCGGCCGAATCGGCGATCCCGGCGTCGGGCGCGTCGGCGATCACGTCGTCGGCGCCCTGCTCCATATCGGGCCAGTCGACCCCGAGATCCGGCAGCGGGTCGAGCGGGGCGGACGGATCGAGCGGAGGCAGATCGAGCGGAGGCAGATCGAGCGGGTCGGCGGGCGGCGGCTGCTCCTGGGCGAGCAGCGCCCCGGGACAGGCGCACAGCAAAAGGGCGGCCAGCGCGGCCGCCACCCGCCGCCCCGCTTCGACTTGAGACATGGCGCGAAACTAGCCGGGGCGGGAAGGCGCCGCCAGCCGTAAGATTGCTGGGGGGGCGTCATTGCGAGGAGCCCTTCGACGCCGCCTGCGGCGGCGCTCAGGATGAACTGCCGCTACCCGGCAGCGACGAAGCAATCCAGCTTCGGACTCCGAGCCGCTGGATTGCTTCGCTACACTCGCAATGACGGGGCAGGCGCGACCCTAGTGGACCGGTCCGGTCACCGCCTCGTCGCGCATCAGCTCGATCATCCGTCCGACCTCGCGCCAGCGGCAGAAATGGACGAAATTGCCCAGGTCGCGGCTTTTGCCGGCGCGAAGCGCGGCCTCCGACGCGGCATATTCGCCGAAACGCTCGATGAGCTGCGCCGCCTCGGTGAAGGCGGCGGGCGCGAATGAAGTCTGCTGAAGCAATCTTTCCCCCGGATCCCGTTTCCGCCGCTCTAGCGCCGCAGGGTTTCGAAACCGCGCAGGGTGATGCTTGACGCGCGATTCACTATCATTCCTCCCCGCGATTTCGCGGGGAGGGGGACCAAGCGAAGCTTGGTGGAGGGGTAGGAGGCGCAGGAAGCGAAAGGATCGCGCCAGAACCTCAGCCTCCTAGGCCAGCTACCCCTCCACCACCCTTCGGGTGGTCCCCCTCCCCACGAGCTTCGCTCGCAGGGAGGACTGGAAGCGGAGGGCCCTTCCTGTCAAAGGCCCTTCATGGCGAAGCGCACCCAATCCGCCCAGGCCGCCGGCTTCATCCTCGCGATCAGCATCCTCGGGGGGGTGGTGGCGGGCTCGATCGCCGGCCAGCCCAGCATCGGCTTCCTCGCGGGCCTCGGCACGGGCGTCGCGATCGCCATCCTCTTCTGGCTGAACGAGCGCCGCCGATAAGCGTGACCGACTCGTCGCTCCGCTAGGCGGCAGCGACGAGGCAATCCAGTCCCGACCTCCGCGCCGCTGGATTGCGTCGCTATGCTCGCAATGACGAGCCAACCAGCTTCGACTCTACGATCCATCCATTTTGGTAGGAATATTCCTAGACAAATAGGAATTTCGAATAGATATAGAACATATCACGAACATAGATTTACAGGGGAGTGCTGGTGAAATGGTCGTTGCGGCGGAGGATCGAGCATTTTCTAAAGCGCACCCGGATGACTCCCACCCGCTTTGGAATGGAGGTCACCCGCGATCCGCAGCTCGTCTTCCAGATGAGGGCCGGCCGCGCCGTGCGCCCGCCCATGGAGTCGAAGATCGAGGCTTATCTGGATCGGGCCGAGCAGGCGCCGGACGCCCTGCCGCCCCGCCGCCGCCGCCGCTGACCGATGCGGCGACCGCGTTCCTGCAGGCGGTCCGCGTACGGCTCGTCGACTTCGACGGCTTCGTGCTGGAGGAGATCAGAAGCCGCCGCTGGGCGAGCGTCACCTTCCAGGGGGCCCGCCACGAGCTCGCATTCCGACTCGAGGGCGAAGGCGCCGGGCAGGCGGCCGCGAGATTTCTCGGCGGCCTCGACGCCCGCGGCTTCGCATTGCGCGGCCATCTCCTGGCGGACCTCTCGCTGGTCGAGGAAGAGCGGCGGCCGGACTTCGCCCGGATCCGCCTCGACGCTCTCACCGTCGAGGACGGATGAGCGGCTCAGCCTCCGGTGGAGGCGATCTTCTGAAGATCGTTGATCGCGCTGCGCAGGCGGTGTCCGACCTTTTCGGGCTCCGCCGGCGCATCTTCGACAGGCGGGAGTTCGATGGCGCCGGGAAGCGCCTGGCGCTTGCGCAGTCCGAATTCGATCCGGTTGACCATCTGCGACAGCGACTGATCGGATTCTTCTTCTTCGGCTTCGGGCAATCGAGCCGCCAGCTCGGCGATCGGGCGCGCTTCGGTCCGGGGCTCGGGACGAAGCTCGACCTCGGGCTCCGCTTCCGGCTCCGGCTCCGGCTCCGGCCCCAGCTGCGGCTGCGCGTCGACCCGTTCCGGCTCGGCCTCCGCCCATTGCGGCTCCGCCGCGGTCCATTCGGGCTGAGGCTCGTTCCAGGGCGCTTGCGTCTCGGCGGGCTCGGGCTCGGGCTCCTGGGCGACCAGGAAGGCCGGAAGCGGCCGCTGCTCCTGCTCCTGCTCGGCTGAGAGGAGCTCCTCCTCGGCCGGGGCCTGCTCGAAATCCTCGAGGTCGAGCGGCTCGCCGAGATCGCGGGCGAGCAGTGGGCGCCGGGCGGGGGCGTCGGGATGGGCGTCCGCCCGCCGGAGCTTCGGCGCTTCCGCTCCCGCTTCCGCCCCGGTTTCGGCTTCGGGCTTGCGCCTCGCCGGCGTCCGGCCGAGCAAGGCCATCAGCCCCCACACGGCGGCGAAGGTGAGCAGGGCCGCCGCGCCGGTCGCGGCCAGCCGGGCCGTCTCGCCCAGCGGCGGTTGGGCCGCGGGGACGAAATCGGGAAGCCGGCTCGTCTCGACGAGGCCCGAAAAGAGCGATTCGGGCATCGCGAAGGCGACGAAGCCGGCGGAAAGCGCCGCCAGGGCCGCCAGCCCCGAATCGAATGCACGTGCGCTTGCAAATGAGAGTTTCGGCATCAGACCGCCTTGCCCGTGAGCTTCTGGTAAGCGGGTATGTAACTGGAAATATTTGACGACCAGTTACGATCCCGCCGGACGAAGGCCTGCGCCGAGTCGCGCCTTTCGTCCCAGCGGGCGCGATTGGCGAACATCGAGTCGAGCGCTTCGGTCAGAGCCTCGGGGTCGCCGGCCCGGAACAGGGTGCCGGTCACCCCGTCCTCGATCAGCTCGCGATGGCCGCCGACGTTGGAGGCGACGACCAGCTTGCGCTGCGCCATCGCCTCGAGCGGCTTCAGCGGGGTCACCAGCTCGGTGAGCCGCATCGCCTTGCGCGGATAGGCGAGGATGTCGATCAGGCCATAATAGCGGTCGACCTCGTGATGGGGCACCCGGCCCGTGAAGTGGATCCGGTCCCGAGCCGGCGAGGCCTCGGCCTGGGCCTTGAGCGAATCCTCCATCGGGCCTCCGCCGACCAGGAGGAGATGCGCTTTCGGGCGCTTCGTCAGGAGCAGGGGCATCGCGGCGATGAGATCGTCGAGCCCTTCATAATCGTAGAAGGAGCCGATGAAGCCGACCACGTCGGCGCCCGCGAGCCCGAGCTTGCGGGCGAGGCCCGGATCGGCGGCGAGCGGATTGCCGAACAAGGTGAGGTCGACCCCGTTGGGAGCGACGATGATCTTCTCCGCCGGGATGCCCCGGCCGATCAGGTCGCGCCTAAGCCCCTCGCAGATCACTGCGACCCCGTCGGCGCGGCGCGCCGCCCAGGTCTCGAACATGCGGATGAGGCGGTAGCGGGCCGAGCCCTCGGTTCCGGTGCCGTTGCCGACCGCCGCATCCTCCCAGAAAGCCCGGATCTCGTAGATGAGCGGCAGCCCGCGCCGCCTGGCCACCGGCAAGGCGGCCAAAGCGTTCAGGACCGGCGAATGGACGTGGAGCTGATCGGGCTTCCACTCTTCAGCAAGGGCGTCGAGCCGGGCCTCGAGCGCCTTGATCTCCCGCCATTCGCGCACAGGAGACGGGGCCGGGGCAGGCTTCGGGGTCCGGTAGAAGTCGATATCCTCGATGGTCTCGGGATCCGAACCGCCCTTGGAATGGCGCACCCCGGTGAGGCAAGCGACTTCCATCCCCCGCGCCTTCTGGGCGGTGACGATCGCCCGGGTTCGGAAGGTGTAGCCGCTGTGCATCGGCAGGCTGTGGTCGAGAACGTGGAGAATGCGCATTGCGACGCTCTGCCACAATCAGCTTAACGGCCCGTCAACCGCTCCGGCCTAACAGCTCGATCCATGAAACGAAGCTTCATCCTGGCGCTCGGCGCCGCAGCGGCGGTTGCGACCTGGCCCCTCCAGGCCCAGCCTTCCGGTCCCTTCACCCTGGCCGGCACCGGCGAGGCCTTCGCCACTCTCCAGGAAGCCGTGAACAGGATCGGCGGCGGAAGCGGGACGATCCGGATCGCTCCGGGCCGATTCGGGGATTGCGCGGTCCAGGAGGCCGGCCGGATCGCCTATGTGGCGGAACGGCGCGGAGAGACGGTCTTCGAGGGCGGCGCCTGCGAGGGCAAGGCGACCCTGGTCCTCCGCGGCAAGGGGGCCCGGGTCGAAGGCCTGGTCTTCACTCGGGTGCGGGTGCCCGACGGCAACGGCGCAGGGATCCGCCTTCAGGATGGCGACCTCGACGTCTCCTATTCGCTCTTCTCCGACGGCGAGTCGGGAATCCTGTCCCATAACGGGCCTCCGGGCTCGATCCGGGTCGATCATTCGACCTTCACGGGTCTCGGCGAGGGCGACGGGGTCCACTCCATCTATATCGGCCATTATGGAAGCCTCAGGGTCACCAACTCCCGGTTCGAACGCGGCCGGGGCGGTCATTACGTCAAGAGCCGGGCGCCTCGAATCGAGGTCCTGGACAACAGCTTCGACGACAGCCGGGGGCGGCGGACCAACTATCTGATCGACGTGTCGAACGGCGCCGTCGGCCGGATCGCCGGCAACGTCTTCGTCCACGGCACCGGCAAGGAGAATTATTCGACGATGATCTCGGTCGCGCCCGAAGGCGCCGAGAACCGCTCCGCCGGGCTGGTGATCGAGAACAATGTCGCCTCGGTGGCGCCGGGCTTCCGCTGGTCGACCACCTTCGTCGGCGACTGGAGCGGGGAGCGGCTCGAGATCCGGAACAACCGGTTGGGCGCGAAGATCGAATCCTTTGGACGCCGCTAGGTCGTGGCGAGTCCCTGCTCCCGCTTTTCCGTTTGGGCTGAGCTTGTCGAAGCCCTTTTGCCTGTCTCGTGTCGGGGCAAGAAGGAAGGCCCTTCGACAAGCTCAGGGCGAACGGGGTGGGGCAATTCGCTCCAGCCGGGCGAGGCCGTAGCATGACCACCCCGGTCCTCCTCACCGTCGACACCGAGCTGAGGTGGGACTGGCACCTGGGCGGCGCGTCCTGGCGGGACAATCTGGCGCTCAGCTTCGATCCCGCGGGGGTGGGGGTGGGCTATCAGCTGAAGCGGCTCGCCGCTCATGGCCTCAAGGCCTGCTTCTTCGTCGATCCGATGCCCGCCTTGCTCTACGGGATCGAGCCCATCCGGCTCATGGTCGAGCCGATCCTGGCGGCGGGCCAGGAGGTCCAGCTCCATATCCACCCGTCCTGGGCGGATCCGGCCAATCCCGTCTTCGAGCTTACCGGCCTGGAGCCGGCGACCCAGTGCGACCTCATCCGAACCGCCCGGGACCTGCTGGTCGAGGCCGGCGCTCCCCGCCCTGTCGCCTTCCGCTCGGGAAGCTACGCCGCCGACCCGGCGACCCTCCAGGCGCTGGCGAGGGTCGGCATACGCTACGACAGCAGCCATAATGGAAGCCATCATCCCTGGCCGAGCGCTCTTCCGCTCGATCCGCGGCGGATTTCCCCGGCACTGGTCGAGGGGGTGGTCGAGATCCCGGTCACCCATATCGAGCAGCGCCCGGGCAGCCTCCGGCATCTCCAGGTCTGCGCCGTCTCGTTCGACGAGCTTCGGGCCGCCCTGCTTCACGCGGCCGACAATCGCCATCCGGTCGTCACCATCGTCAGCCACAGCTTCGAGCTCGCCACGCGCGGCGGCAAGCGGCCCAATCCGCTCCTGGTCCGTCGGTTCGAAAAATTGTGCGCCTTCCTCGCCGAGGAGGGGGGGCGGCTGCCGACGGCCCATTTCACGGATCTGGGCGAGTTGCCGCTGGACGCCAAGGCCTTTCCGCTGCGCTCCGGCGCGATTCGAACCGTGTCCAGGATGGCGCAGCAAGCGTGGGCCAATGCGGTGCACGAGCGCAGGTTTTAGGCCGCGACCGCTTCGACCAACTCGTCATTGCGAGGAGCGAAGCGACGAAGCAATCCAGCGGACGGAGGCGCTGCGCTGGATTGCTTCGCTTCGCTCGCAATGACGGATTGGGCTCCCACCCTTAACGGCCCGTCAACCGCGCTTCTCTAGGGAGCTGGTGATGAAGGGCGGGCAGGGACGGCTCCAATGATCGACAATTTCTCGCTCGCCCTGACGCACGGCCTGCTCCTGCTCGTCGCCTGGCGCCTGCTCTCGCGCACCGACCTGGACGAGGATCCCGCTCCCGGGGCGGAGCCCGCAGCCCCGAAAAGCCGGCGCTGGACCCTCGGCAAGGCCCGCCCGGATGCGTGATTATTTCTTCGTCCTCTTCCTCGTCGGATTGATCGGGCTCGGCTTCCGGCGGCCGTTCCTGTTCGTGCTCGTCTACGCCTATATCGACACGGTTGCCCCTCAGCGCCTTTCTTACCTCCTCCTGAACAGCCTGCCGCTGTCGATGTACGTCGCCTGCCTCGCTCTCGGCGGCTGGCTCCTCTTCGAGAAGAAGGAAGGCCTTCGATTCGGTCCCCGCCAGGGGCTGTTCGCCATATTGCTCTGCTACAGCTTCTACACGACCTCCGTCGCCGACTTCCCGATCGAGGCGGCGGTGAAATGGGATTGGGCGTCGACCGCGCTGGCCTTCGCCATCTTCCTTCCGCTCACCTTGCGCTCGAAGCTCAGGATCGAGGCGCTGCTCCTGTTCCTGACCCTGTCGGCGGCCACCATCATCATCGTCGGCGGCCTGAAGACGGTGGCTTCGGGCGGCGGCTACGGCGTCCTCAACCTGATGGTGACCAACAATTCGAACCTCTACGAATCGAGCACCATCTCGACCATCGCGATCGCCCTCATTCCGATCATCCTCTGGCTCGCCAAGTTCGGGACGGTGTTCCCGCCGGACTGGCGGGTGAAGGCGTTCGCGGCGGGGCTGGTCTTCGCCTGCCTGCTGATGCCGATCGGAACCGAGGCCCGGACCGGGCTCGTCTGCATCGCCGTTCTCGGACTGCTCATGCTCCGCAACGTCAAGCGCCGGTTCCTCTATCTGGCCGGGGCCGGCCTTCTCGTCGTCGCCTCGGTCCCTTTCCTTCCCGACAGCTTCACCGGACGGATGTCGACCATCCAGGGCTATGAGGGGGATTCGTCGGCCAAGGTGCGGCTCGCGGTCTGGGGCTGGACCTGGGACTATGCGCAGGAAAATCCGCTGGGGGGCGGCTTCGGCGCCTATCTCGGCAACAAGATCCAGGTGCGCACCGTCACCACCCAGGAGCAGGGCGGAGTCCAGACCATCGCGGCGCGCACCGAGATCGATCAGGGCCGGGCCTGGCACAGCGCCTATTTCGAGATGCTCGGCGAGCAGGGCTTCCCGGGCCTGATCATCTTCCTGATGATCCACATCGGAGGGCTGGTCCGGATGGAGGTGATCCGGCGACGTTACGCTTCGGCGGAGGGCGACAAGGCCTGGATCGCTCCGCTGGCGACGGCGCTCCAGCATTTCCAGATCATCTACCTCGTCGGCGCCTCGTTCGTCGCCATCGCCTATACGCCGTTCACTCTGATGATCCTCGGAGTCCAGATTGGACTCGACAATCTCGTCGCCCGCCGCGAGCGTGCGGAGCGCCCGAAGGCCGCCTTCGCCCCGGCCGCGGCCCGGGCGCAGGCCGGGACCGCTCCGGCATGAGCGACGCCCCCGCCCAGGTTCGCTCCGACCTCCCGGCGCTGACCGGGATCCGGGGCCTCGCCGCCTGGTTCGTGGTCCTCTACCATATCCGGGTCGGGGCGGTGGCCTACCTGCCGGAGGAAGCGAGCTTCGTCCTCTCCAAGGGCTATCTCGCGGTCGACCTTTTCTTCATGCTGTCGGGCTTCGTGCTTTGGCTGAACTATTCGGAGCGCCTTCGCCGCGACGGGCTCGAGGCGGTTCCCAAATATCTGGCCCGGCGCGTGGCGAGGGTCTGGCCGCTCCATTTGTTCATCCTCGCCTTGACGGTGATCTACGCCTCGATGGTGGCCGCGCGTGGCGAGCTCAACACGGTCCATTATCCCTGGGCGGAGCTTCCGCTGCACCTTCTCCTCGTCCACAATTGGGGCTTCACGAGCGCCCTGACCTGGAACGATCCGAGCTGGTCGATCAGCGGCGAGGCCGCGGCCTATCTGCTCTTCCCGATCATCGTCCTGGCGGTCGACTGGCGAAGGCTCTCGCCGGCCTGGGCGATCGCCGCCCTTTTCCTCCTGGCCCTGATTCTCTCGGGGGTCATGGGCTGGGGCGGAGCGGCCATTCTCGACCGCGACATCCCGCGCTTCGGACTGCTTCGGGCGGCGAGCGAGTTCACCATGGGGACGATCGTCTGCGCCCTTTGGCAGCGCTGGCGCTCGACCCCGGGTCTCGCCGCGGCACTCGCCGGCGCCCTCGTCGCCGCAGCCATGCTCCTCGGCTTCGCAGCGAAGGCTCCCGAGACCCTGGTCGTGCCGCTGTTCCTCGCCGGACTGCTGCTCGCTCTGGCGCTCACCGCCGACCTTCCCGGCAATCCGCTCGCCGCCCGGCCGATCCATTATCTGGGCGAGATCAGCTACTCGACCTATCTCGTCCACTTCCTCCTCTACATCGTCTTCAAGATATTGTTCGTCGACGATCCGGCGAACGTCCCGCCGGTCATGGTCGGGCTTTTCCTGCTGCTCACCTTCCTTGCGTCGGTGGCGCTCTATCATGGGGTCGAGCGGCCGGCGCAGCGCGGGCTGAACCGCCTCTTCGACCGCCGCCTTGGGCGGCGGAGGGTGCTTTCCGCCGCGGAATAGACTCGTCATTGCGAGCGAAGCGAAGCAATCCAGTACGGCCTCCGACGCCCGCTGGATTGCTTCGTCGCTGCCGCAAAGCAGCAGTTCATCCTGAGCGCCGCCGCAGGCGGCGTCGAAGGGCTCCTCGCAATGAAGGGGTGGGCCTCAGGCCGTCTCCAACCTGGCCTCCGCCTTTTCCACCAGTGCGATCAGCGCCTCGGTGAAGGCGGGGATGTCCTCCGGCTTGCGGCTGGTGACGATATTGCCGTCGGTCACCGCCGCCTCGTCGACGACCTCGCCTCCGGCATTGCGAAGGTCGGTCCGGATCGAGGGCCAGCTCGTGACCCTCCGGCCGCGGACGATGTCGGCCTCTATGAGGAGCCACGGCCCGTGGCAGATCGCAGCCACCGGCTTGCCCGCCTCGGCGAAGGCGCGGATCGTCGCGACGACCTTCTCGTCCATCCGCAGCTTGTCCGGATTCTTGGTTCCGCCGGGCAGGACCAGGGCGTCGTAATCGTCCGCCTCAACCTCGCCGATCGTGCAGTCCACTTCGGCGGTGGCGCCATTGTCCCCCTTTATCTCGCCTGTATCGAGCGAGGCGAGGGTGACCTCGGCGCCGCGCTCGCGCAGGATCCGGCGGGGCTCGAGAAGCTCCGAATCCTCATAGCCGTCGGTGGCGATCATCAGGATCCTGGCTTCGGAAATGCTGGGCATGGAATTCTCCTTCGCGATCCTCAACGGAAGGTCTCGCCCGGCGTTCCGGAACGAAGGGGCCGAGCGGACGATTAGACGCCTCATGCTGTGCTTCGTCGACGACCAGTCCCTCCCCGGAATCACCCGCAAGCGCCAAGGCCGCTATTGGCGATATTTCGGGCCCGACGGAAACCGGATCACCGACCGCGAGGAGATCGAGCGGCTGAACGCGGTCGGGATGCCGCCCGCCTATGAGCGCTGCTGGTTCTGCCCGAAGCCCGACGGCCATGTCCAGGCGACCGGCTTCGACGCGAAGGGTCGCAAGCAATATCGCTACCATCCCGGTTTCCGGGAGCAGCAGGAGGCCGCGAAATATGAGCGGCTGGCCGCCTTCGGCCGAGCCCTGCCGAAGCTTCGAAAGAAGGTCGAGGAGGACATGGCCGGCAAGCCGACCGTCCGCGACACGGTGCTGGCGGCGATCGTCCGGCTGATCGACGAGACCCGGATGCGGATCGGCAACGAATCCTATGCGAAGGAGAATAAGAGCTTCGGAGCGACGACTCTTCGCAACCGCCACGCCAAGGTCACTCGCGGCCAGCTCAAGATCAGCTACACCGGCAAGCACGGAGTCAAGCGCACCGTCACCCTCACCGATCGCAACCTGGTGCGGATCGCCAAGCGCACCCAGGACCTGCCGGGCCAGAATCTGTTCGAATATGTCAACGAGGACGGAGGCATCTGTCCGGCGACCTCCGGCGACGTCAATTCCTATATCAGGGAGGCGATGGGCGACGCGTTCACCGCCAAGGACTTCCGCACCTGGGGCGCGAGCACGATCGCCTTCGAGGAGATGATCCGCCGCTACCGAAAGCACGGCAAGGTCAAGCTGAAGAGCGTCATCGAACCGGTCGCCGAAGCGCTCGGCAACACCGCCGCGATCAGCCGCAAATCCTACGTCCATCCCGCTTTGATCGAGGCGGCCAAGGACGCCGGAGCGATCGGGGACAGGCCGCTTCCGCGCGCCTCCAAATATCTGAGCTCGGCCGAGCGGGGCCTGATCGAGTTCCTCGACGCCCTGCCGGAAGAGCAGGTGAGGGCGGAGGCAAAGGTGGACGAGAAGGGCAAAGTTCCTGCAAAGGCCGCCTGATGGCCGCCACCAATTCGAACTTCGTCGCCAAGAGCAGCGCGCTCGCCGCCGAGGCGCAGGCCTGGGTGAGCGGCAATATCGTCGGGATCCTCGTCGCCGCGGCGATCGGGACCGCGATCGCACTGGCGATGCTTGGAGTCCGCTCGCTCGGCTGCAAGCTGCTCGGACGGCTGAGAGGGGAGTCGCACTGGCCCGATTTGTTCGCCCGGGCGCTGGCCAAGACCAAGATATTCTTCATCGTCATGACCTCGGCTCAGCTCGTCGCCGGGCATGCCGACACTCCGCCCGCTCTGATGGGGGCGATCCACGCCGGCTTCGTCATCGCGGCCTCGATCCAGGCGGCGATCTGGGCGCGCGAGCTGATCCTCGGCTACGTCGCCCACCGCACCGCCGATCAGGAGCAGAGCACGCTCGCGTCGGCGATAGGGATCATCCGCCTGCTGGTGACCGTGGCTCTCTTCACCATCGCGATCATCCTCATCCTCTCCAATCTCGGGGTCAACGTCACCGGACTGATCGCGGGCCTGGGGATCGGCGGAATCGCGATCGGCCTCGCCGCCCAGGGCATCTTCTCGGACCTGTTCGCGGCGCTTTCGATCATCTTCGACAAGCCCTTCCGCCGCGGCGACACGATCACCTTCGACCAGCATAATGGGACGGTCGAGCGGATCGGCCTCAAGAGCACCCGGATCCGCTCGGTCAACGGCGAGGAGCTGATCGTCTCCAACGCCGAGCTGCTCAAATCCCGGCTCCAGAACATGACCCGGCTCGAGCGTCGCCGCGCCCTGATCCTTCTGAGCATCGTCTATCAGACCGCGCCGGACGTGCTCGCCCGGATTCCCTACGAGCTGGAGGCGATCGTCCGGCGGCAGCCGCACGCAAGGTTCGACCGCGCCCACCTCGTCAAGTTCGCTCCCTCCTCGCTGGATTTCGAGCTCGTCTTCGTCGTCGATTCCCCCAGTCTCGAAGACTTCCTGGACGAGCGCGAGGCGGTGATGCTCGACATCATGCGCCGATTCGCCGAGCTCGGTATCCAGTTCGCCTATCCCAGCCAGGCGAGCTTCACCGCGGCGCCCGATGGACGGCTGATCATGCCGTATCCGGAAGAGAACTCCCCTCCCTGAAAGGGTGAGCGACCCGCCTGCGGGTCGCTGAGGGGTGGGTAGGCGAGCGTAGCGAGACTTTTACGGAATCGGAGTTTCGGCCGCCTTCGGCGGACCCACCCCCGGCCCCTCCCTTACCGGGAGGGGAGACTGGCCGCCACATAAGCGTCCAGCCTCGCGATCTGAGCCGCCTTCTCCGCCTCCCCCAGGAACGACCCCTCGAAGCTGTTCCTCGCCAGCACCGCAAGCGCCTCGCGGCCGAGGGCTCCGGCGACGGCGCGGTAATTGTCGTTCACATAGCCGCCGAAATAAGCGGGATCGTCGGAGTTGATCGTCGCCCTCAGGCCCGCCGCGAGCATCCGGTCGATCGGGTGGGCGGCAAGGTCCGGCACGACGCACAGCTTGTGGTTGGAGAGCGGGCAGACGGTCAGGGTCATCCGCTCCCGGGCCAGCCGCTCGACGAGCCTGGGATCCTCGAGGGAGCGGTTGCCATGGTCGAGCCGATCGACTTCGAGCACGTCCAGGGCCTGCCAGACATAATCGGGCGGCCCCTCCTCGCCGGCATGGGCGACCCGCTTCAATCCCCGTTCCGCGGCCGCCCGGAAGACCCGGGCGAACTTCTCGGGCGGATGGCCGAGCTCGGAGGAATCGAGCCCGACCGCCTCGATCCGGTCCAGCCAGGGCTCGGCCTCGCGCAGGGTCGCGAAGGCTTCCTCTTCCTCGAGGTGGCGAAGGAAGCAGAGGATGAGCCTGGACGTAAGCCCATGCCGCTCCCGGGCCTCGGCCATTCCGGCCAGAAGCCCTTCCATCATCACTCCGAAGGGGATTCCCCTGGCGGTGTGGGTCTGTGGATCGAAGAAGATCTCGGAATGCGTGACTCGGTCGGCGGCGGCGCGGTCGAAATAGGCCGAGGCGAGATCGCGGAAATCCTCCTCGGTGCGAAGCACGTCCGCGCCGGCATAGTAGATGTCGAGAAAGTCCTGGAGGTTGGAGAAGCTGTAAGCGGCGCGAACCTCCTCGACGCTCCGGAACGGGATGTCGACCCGGTTGCGCCGGGCGAGCTCGAACATCAATTCGGGCTCCAGGCTGCCCTCGATATGCATGTGGAGCTCGGCCTTGGGCAGGCCGGCGATGAAGGTGGAATGGTCGGTCATGGGAGGCTATTCGCTTACTCCTCCCCTCCCTGCAAGGGAGGGGTCGGGGGTGGGTCCGCCGAAGGCGGCCGAAACTCGGGTTCAGCGAAGAAGTCTCGCTACGCTCGCCTACCCACCCCCAGCCCCTCCCTTCCAGGGAGGGGGGGCGTTTTACAGCCCCACATCCTCCAGGCTCAGCAACGTCGCGTTGCCGCCCGCGCTGGTGGTGTCGGTGCTGGTCACCCGCTCCGCGCAGAAACGCGGCAGGTAATGCGGCCCGCCCGCCTTGGGGCCGGTTCCGGACAGCCCTTCGCCTCCGAAAGGCTGGGAGCCGACGATGGCTCCGATCATCGATCGGTTGACGTAGAGATTGCCGACGGTCGCAAGCGCCTCGACCGTCTCGGCCGCCCGGGCGATCCGGCTGTGGAGGCCCATGGTGAGGCCGAAGCCGGAGCGGTTGACCCGCTCGACCGTCTCGGCGAGCCGGCCCGACTTCCAGGTGGCGACGTGGAGGAGCGGGCCGAACCATTCCTTCTTCAGATCCTCGAGCCGGTCCAGCCGGATCAGGGTCGGCGGAACGAACAGGCCCTGGTCGGGCGCCTCCACCGTCTTGATCCAGCGGGCCCTTGTCTCCTCGCGATGCGCCATCAGCCGGTCGAAGGCGCCCTGGTCGATGACCGGACCGACGTCGGTGCTCGGCAAGGCGGGATCGCCGACGATCAAGGCCTCCATCGCACCCGAGAGCATCTCCAGGGTCCGCTCCGCGATCTCCTCCTGGAGGAGGAGCAGCCGGAGCGCCGAGCAGCGCTGTCCGGCCGAGCGGAAGGCGGAGGTGACCACGTCGACCACGACCTGCTCGGGCAGAGCCGTCGAATCGACGATCATCGCGTTGATCCCGCCCGTCTCGGCGATGAAGGGGATGATCGGCCGCTCGTCGTCGTTGAGGAGTTCGCGGGCGATGCGCTTGGCGGTGGCGGTCGAGCCGGTGAAGGCGATACCGGCGATCCGCCCGTCCTCGACCAAGGCCGCGCCCATGTCCGG
>DASQZF010000141.1:0-31281 GCA_035638835.1 Allosphingosinicella sp.
TCCAAGTCTTCCGGCTTGGCGTTTTCGCCGATGATCACCCCGCCCGTGCTTCTGATATTTAGCGAGCTTCTTGGGATCGCGTCTGGTCTGCAGTTTCCTTCTGCTGTCCTCCATCGTCGATGAAGCGGACTGGAAGAAGCGTTCAGCCCGATCCCTCGCCTTCCTCCGGAGGCCTGCCTCACCACCGTGGAAATCGATGACCTCACGAAGCGCGTCCCTGACATAAGCCTCGAAGTAGCTGAAGACCGTGATTAATGCGCTGCGCGCCAGCTCTTCTTGGTAATCGACCGCGTAGGCAATCAGATTGGGGACGGGAGTGCCTCCAGCCTTGAAATGATCCGGAGGGACCGGGAGCGCTCCCGTCGCGGTGAGCGCCGCACTCAGCGCCGGAACACTGTGGGTGACGAGAACCGCGAAATTCAAGTGCGCCTGACTCAGATCCTTGTATCTCTTAAAAGCATCGGTGTGGCTGATCATCGCACGAATATACCCATTCCGCCGTTGCCGACCAGTCGCCCCCCCAGGTTCCCTGCCCTTCCTCTGTTGCGGGGTGGCGGCTTAGCCCGCCCCTACCCCCGCCCCTCGGCCTTCAGGGATAGCTCCGCCGACGAATAAGCCTCCTGCCGAGCCACGCTCCAGTAGCGGATCTCGTCGAGCGGGATCGGCTGGCCGGTGGCGGCGCAGCGGACGTGGTCGCCGGGGGTGAGGATCCGGAAGGTCCCGGGCATGTAGTGGAGCCGCGCCTCGCGGCCCTTGTTCGACATCAGCATCGGCTTCGCCTCGTTCGGTGCAATTTTCGATCCCGTATTTATCGAACTCGCTCCGTCATTGCGAGCGCAGCGAAGCAATCCAGAGTGCGGTCGGGCGAGCGCCGGAACTGGATTGCCGCGTCGCTGCCGCGAAGCGGCAGTTTATCCTGAGCGCCGCCGCAGGCGGCGTCGAAGGGCTCCTCGCAATGACGGCAGGAGGTTAGAGCAATTTCGGCTGCTCGACCGTGACCTTGCCATAAGGCGAGCCTCGGCGCGGCCTTTCGGCCGGCGCGGCGCCGCCGACCTGGGCCTCGACGTCGCCGTCGCCGAAGATCAGCTTCAGTCGCCCCGCCGCCTTTGCCGCCGCGGCGGAGATCAGGGTTCTCCCCTCCCTGTCCTCGACCCGGGCATAGCCGCGCTCCAGCGGCCGGTTGGGGTGGGCGAGCTCGGCGACCCGCCAGAGGGAGTCCAGGCGCTCGCGGGCCCGGCCGTGGGCCGCCTTGAGGAGGCCTGGGCGAAGCGCTCCGGCGGTCTGGCCGAGCGCCGCCCGGGCATGGCTGAGCTCGGTCCGAAGCGCGCGCGGCAGCCGGTCGGAGAGATCGTCGAGCCGCTGGCGCTGCGGCGCGAGCAGTGCGTCGCGCTCGGGCCATCGACGCAGGCTGGCCTCCAGCTGCTCCCCCGACCGCTCGACCGAGCGCCGGGCGCAGCGCTCGATCCGGAAGCCGAGCTCGCGAAGCTGGCCGAGCAGGTCGCCGCGGACCGGAACCGCCATTTCGGCCGCGGCGGTCGGGGTCGGGGCGCGGACGTCGGCGGCGAAGTCGCAGAGCGAAGTGTCGGTCTCGTGGCCGACGGCGGAGATGGTCGGGATCTCCGAGGCGGCGACCGCCCGGACCACCTCCTCCTCGTTGAACGCCCACAGATCCTCGATCGAGCCGCCGCCGCGGGCGACGATGAGCAAATCCGGCCTGGCGACCGGCCCGCCGACCGGCAAGGCGTTGAATCCGCGAACCGCCGCCGCGATCTGGGCCGCCGCCGTCTCCCCCTGGACCTGGACCGGCCAGATGATGACGTGGCAGGGGCAGCGGTCGGCGAGGCGGTGGAGGATATCGCGGATGACCGCTCCGGTCGGCGAGGTGACGACTCCGATCACCCGAGGCTGGAACGGCAGCTTCCGCTTGCGACCCGGATCGAACAGCCCTTCCGCCGCAAGCGCCCGGCGGCGCTTGTCGAGAAGGGCCATCAGCGCCCCCTGCCCTGCAAGCTCCAGCCGCTCGATGACGATCTGGTAGCGCGAGCGGCCCGGATAGGTGGTGAGCTTGCCGGTCGCCACGACCTCGATCCCGTCCTCGGGACGGAAGGCGAGGGCCGCGGCGGTCGCCTTCCACAGCACCCCGTCGATCACCGCTTTCTCGTCCTTGAGGCAGAGATAGCAATGGCCCGAGGCGGCCCGCTTCCAGCCGCTGATCTCGCCGCGAACCCGGACGAAGCCGAAAGCCTCCTCCACCGTCCGCTTCAGCCGCATCGACAGCTCGGAAACGGTGACTGCGGCCGCGTTGTCGCCCGGCCTTTCGCTTGCTAACAGCGCCGTGTCCTGAGGAGGGTCGTTTCTGTCCATGAATGTCCTGCTGCTTGGCTCCGGCGGCCGCGAGCATGCGCTCGCCTGGAAGCTCGCGCAATCGGAACGCCTCGGCAAGCTGTTCGCCGCGCCCGGCAATCCCGGGATCGCCGAGCATGCCCAGATAGTCTCGATCGATCCCGCCGACCACCGGGCGACGGTCGATTTCTGCCTGAAGAATTCGGTGGAGCTGATCGTCATCGGGCCCGAAGCGCCGCTCGTCGACGGGCTCGCCGACAATCTGCGGACGATGGGCTTCTGCGTCTTCGGACCTAACCGGATTCCGGCCCAGCTCGAAGGATCCAAGGGCTTCACCAAGGATCTGTGCGCTCGGCACGGAATACCGACCGCGCGCTACGTGCGGGCCTCCGACAAGCTCGCCGCGGAAGCGGCGCTCGAGGATTTCGAAGCGCCGCTGGTCGTCAAGGCGGACGGCCTCGCCGCGGGCAAGGGCGTGATCATCTGCGCGACCCTTGAGGAAGCGCGGGCCGCGCTGGACGTCATGTTCGACGGAAGCTTCGGGAGCGCCGGAAGCGCGATCGTCATCGAGGAGTTCCTCGAAGGCGAGGAAGCGAGCTTCTTCGCGCTGACCGACGGATCCACGGTGATCCCGTTCGGCTCCGCGCAGGACCATAAACGGGTCGGCGACGGCGATACCGGTCCCAATACCGGAGGAATGGGCGCCTACAGCCCGGCCGCGGTCCTGACGGCGCAGCTCGAGGCCCGGACAATGGACGAGATCGTCCGCCCCACCGTCGAGGCGCTCGCCGCCCGGGGCACGCCTTATTCGGGAATCCTCTATGCGGGGCTGATGCTGACCGCCGACGGGCCCAAGCTGATCGAATATAATGCCCGCTTCGGCGATCCCGAGTGCCAGGTGCTGATGATGCGGCTGGACAGCGACCTGCTGGAGCTGATGCACTCGGTCGCTCGCGGGCGCCTGGCCGAGGCCGATCCGCCCCGTTTCTCCGACGGCGCCGCCCTTACCGTGGTGATGGCCGCGAACGGCTATCCCGGGACTCCGGAAGCCGGCGGAGCGATCGAGGGGCTGGACCGGGCGGAGGGCGAGGGAGTCCGGGTCTTCCATGCCGGGACGGCGCTGGAGGAAGGCCGGCTGGTCGCGCGCGGCGGCCGGGTCCTCAACGTCACCGCGATCGGTGGATCGGTCGCCGAGGCCCGCGACCGGGCCTATTGCGCGGTGGGCCGGATCGAATTCTCCTCCGGCTTCTGCCGAAGCGACATCGGCTGGCGGGAGATCGACCGCGCCGGCGGGAAGGGCTGATGGCCGCTGCGCCGGACCTTGCCGCGATCGTCGGGGACCCGGCCTGGCTCGCGAACCGCTACGACGAAAGCCTGGACGCGGTCCATTTCGTACGGCTGACCCGCCAGGAGCATCGCTCCGTCACCTTCATCACCGACGAATATATCCGCGCCGACGCGCCGAGGCTGGTGCTCCGGCGGAGCGATGTCGCAGCCGCGGCCGGGGCGCCCGCGCCGATCCACTTCATCTTCCACTCGGCTTATTGCTGCTCGACCGTTCTCGCGCGCGCCGTCGACATCGAAGGCGTCTCGATGGGTCTCAAGGAGCCGCTGATCCTCAACGACATGGTCGGCTGGAGGCGCCGCGGCGCCGACCCCCGTCAGCTGGGTACGATATTGGATTCGGTGCTGACCCTGCTCGCCCGGCCCTTCGCTCCCGGCGAAGCCGTCGTCGTCAAGCCCTCCAACGTCCTCAACAGCCTCGCCCCGGCGATGCTCGGCCTCCGGCCGCAATCGAGGGCTGTGCTGCTCCACGCGCCGCTGCCCGACTTCCTGCGCTCGATCGCTCGCAAGGGCCTGTGGGGACGGCGCTGGGTTCGCGAGCTGTTCATCGGGCAGCTTCGCGACGGGATCGTCGATCTCGGCCTCGGCGAGCAGCATTATCTCGACCTCACCGACCTCCAGGTCGCTGCCGCGGGCTGGCTGGCCCAGCACGACGTGTTCGCCAGGCTGGTCGAAAGGTTCGGCGCGGCGCGGGTCCAGACCCTCGACAGCTCTGCACTGATGGCCCGGCCGGGCGAAGCGATGGCCCGGCTGTCCGACCTGTTCGGCCTCGCCCTCGACCCCACGGCGATCGAGGGCGTGCTGGCCGGCCCGGCCTTCACCAGCCACTCCAAGTCCAACGCCGGCTTCAGCGCCGCCGATCGAATCGCCGAGCAGCGCGACGCCGCCGAGATCCATTCGGACGAGATCGAGAAGGTCGTGGTCTGGGCCGAAGCGGTCGCCGCCGCCGCCGGCCTGTCGCTGAAGCTCGAAGCGCCGCTGCTCTAGTCCGTCTTCCGCTTGCCTGGAGCCGGTCGCCCTGGCCGCGGGCTGGAGCGGCGCTGCCGGGGGCGACGCAATAGCTTGCGCGGCGCGCGATTTAGGGAAAAAGGAGGGCCATGCCCCCCGTCCGCAAAGCGATAATCGGTTTCCTCCTGGCGCTCGCCGCCGCCTGGGTCTGGCACGCGCCGCTCGGCCATGGCGAACGGCTGATCGACCGGCTCGAAGGCGAAGCCCGGCGGGAGGTGGCGAGATCGGAGCTGCCCGGCATTGGATTGAATTTCTCCCGCGACCCGCTCGCTCGCGTGGCGACCCTGAACGGGAGCGCCAACGCCCTCCAGCGCGAGGGCCTCGGCAGCCAGAAGGGCGTCAGCGACTATGCCCGCGACGTCCAGGGCATTTCGGACGTCCGCTGGGCCGACGAGGCCGGTGCCGGGCGCCGGGTCGTTCCGCTGCTCGTCGAGACCCTCGGCCTCGCGGCGCTCGCCTATCTCATCGGCCTCGGCCTCGGCTGGCTCTTCTGGGGCCGCCGGCGCGAGGACTTCGACTGACTCGAAGAAGGATCTGACCAAGACATGTGGACCGTCGCCCAAGACAATCTCATCCTGCTCGTCATCGTCCTGCTGGTCGGGCTCGCGGTCGCGCTCTGGGCCTTCCGGAGGAGCGGCAGCCGCGCCGATCTCACCTCGGACACCCGCACTGACGGCCCCGAAGGCAACGGCCTGCAGGACGAGTTCGCCGCCGCCGCGAGGGATGTCGCGGGCGAGATCCTGGGAGTGGACGCCCATCCCGACATCCCCGGCCCGAGCGGGCCGCCCGACAATCTTCGCCTGATGAAGGGCGTCGGGCCCAAGATGGTCGCGCAATTGAAGGAATTCGGGATCACCCGCTTCGACCAGCTCGCCGGCCTCACCGAGACCGAGCTGACCCTGCTCGACAAGCGCATGGGCGCCTTCGAAGGCCGGCTCGTCCGCGACCGCGTGGTCGAGCAGGCCCGCTATCTGGAGCGCGACGACAAGGACGGCTTCGAAGCCAGGTTCGGGAAGCTGGGCGGCTAAGGCGAGCGTCGCTGGACAAGCGTTCCGTCATTGCGAGGAGCGAAGCGACGAAGCAATCCAGATTCAGGCCCCTGCGCCGCTGGATTGCTTGGCTTCGCTCGCAATGACGGCTAGCCCCCCCGCCTCATCCTCACCACTTCGCTGGCCAGCAACTTGTCGATCTTGAAGCCGTCCATGTCGACGATCTCGAACTGCCAGCCGCCGAAGGCGAAGCGCTCGCCGACCTCGGGGATGTGCTTCAGGACCGACAAGGCGAAGCCGGCGGTCGTCGCATAGTCGCGGTCCGCTGGGAGGCCGATGCCGAGCCGGTCGGACAGCGCGTCGGCGCTGAGCGACCCCGACACCCACCAGCTGCCGTCCTCTCGCTCGACCAGGGGCGCCTCCGGGCCGCCCTCGAATCCGCCCGCCAGAACTCCCGAAATGGCGTTGAGCAGGTCGGCCGAGGTCACGATCCCTTCGAAATGGCCGTATTCGTCATGGACGAAAGCCATCCTCGTCTCGCTTCCGCGAAGCACTGAAAGGGCGTCCATCGCATCCATCTGGTCGGGAACGACCGGAGCCTCGCGGCTGAGCGCGCGCATATCGAGCGGCCGCTCCTCGATCAGCGCGGCGACGATGTCGCGGGCCTGGACGATCCCGATCAGCTTGTCGACGGAGCCGTCCGCGACCGGGACCCGGCTATGTTTGATCTCGAGCAGGGCCTCGCGGATCTCCTCGGCGCTCGAATCCGCGTCGATCCAGTCCACGTCGGTTCGCGGCGTCATCACTTCCCGGGTGGGCCGATCGGCCAGGCGAACCACTCCCGAGATGATCGCGCGCTCATATTCTTCGAGCACTCCGGCATGGTGAGCCTCCGCGACCACCAAATGGAGCTCCTCCGCGGTCACCTTGTCCGCATTGTCGCGGCGCATCCTCAGGAGCCGGAAGATGAGCGCGCTGGTGCCGTCGAGCAGCCAGACGAGCGGAGCCGTCGCCTTGGAGGTCCAGAGCATCGGCGGAGCGATGATGGCCGCGATCGGCTCGGGCGAGCGGAGCGCGAACTGCTTTGGCACCAGCTCTCCGATCACCAGCGAGGCGTAGGTGGTGACGAAGATGACGATGACGAAGCCGAGGGTCGCCGCGGTCTCCGGCGCCAGGCCGAGCGGCGCCAGCCTCGCGCCGACGGGCCCGCCCAGGCTGGCCCCCGAATAAGCGCCGGCGAGGATCCCGATCAGGGTGATCCCGATCTGTACCGCGGAAAGGAACCGGCCCGGATCGGAAGCGAGATCGAGCGCCGTCTGGGCGCCCCATCTTTTCGCCTTGGTCATGGCGTGCAGCCGCGGCTTGCGCGACGAGACGATCGCCATCTCCGCCATCGCGAAGACTCCGTTCACGGCGATCAGCATCAGGATGATGACGACGTCGAACCAAGGGAATGGTGGCAAGGGGGGGACGGGCGGCATGGCGCCCAAGGCTCTTAGCCGGGAAGCTTTCGCCGCGACAAGCGGTTCCGGGCTCCCCTTAACATGGAACAGGCCGAGCGGGCGTGAATCGCGATCCGAGCCCCGTCATTGCGAGGAGCGAAGCGACGAAGCAATCCAGGGCCGCTGAGGCCCGCACTGGATTGCTTCGCTTCGCTCGCAATGACGGCTACCGCCGCTCCCTGAAGAAGGCTTTCAGCATCTCCGACGCCGCTTCCTCCCCCATTCCGGAATAGACTTCCGGCGCGTGGTGGCAGGTCGGCTGGGCGAAAAGGCGGGGGCCGTGGAGGACCGCGCCACCCTTCGGATCGGGCGCCGCGAAATAGAGGCGGGAAATCCGCGCCAGGGCCATCGCTCCGGCGCACATCGCGCAGGGCTCCAGGGTCACCCAGAGGTCGCACCCGTCGAGTCGCGAAGTGCCGAGCGCCGCGGCCGCGGCGCGCATCGCCACCATCTCGGCATGGGCGGTGGGATCGTTGTCGGCGCGCATCCGGTTCCGGCCCGAAGCGACGATCGCTCCGGCCAGGGTCACGACCGCTCCCACCGGGACCTCCCCGTCGGCGGAAGCGGAGCGCGCCTCGTCGAGCGCCCGGCGCATCGGTTCGGAGAATGCGGAAGTCATGAGCTCGTCATTGCGAGGAGCGAAACGACGAAGCAATCCAGATGCGAGAGCCCGAGCCGCTGGATTGCTTCCCCCGGCTTCCGCCGGGGCCGCAATGACGGCGCTGCGTTCCTATTGCTGGTTGGCCTGCTCGGCGCCGCCGACCTCGACCCTGGGGACTTCGACCTGGACGTTGGTGGTGCCGACCGTGACTGGATTGACTTTCACCTCGAATTTGGGCGCCTGCGCGTTCTGGGTCTGGTTGAGATCGAGCAGGCCGAGCCACACCGCGCCGATGACGAGCAGGATGAGCAGTGCGACAATCAACAGGACGGCGCGTAACATGGATCAGCTTCCTCCGTTCATCCGACAACGACGGTTACGCTATTCGGTTGCAGGTCCGCAACGAGCGTTTCGCCGGCCGCGCTCCAGCCTCCGGCCAGCTTCAGGTTGACGAAACCGCCCCGCGCGGCTATCCGCCCCGGCTTTCCGGGTCCGTTCAACGGCGCCGCTTCAACCAGGATGAGAGATCATGTCGCGCATTTGCGAGCTGACCGGCAAGGGCCGGCAGGTGGGCCACAACGTTTCCCACGCCAACAACAAGACCAAGCGCACCTTCCTGCCCAACCTGCAGAACGTGACCCTGATCAGCGAGTCGCTCGGTCGCGGCGTCAAGCTGCGTGTGTCGATGAACGGCCTGAGGTCGGTCGAGCATGTCGGCGGCCTCGACAACTGGCTCCTGAAGTCGAAGGACGACAGCCTGAGCCTCAAGGCCCGGCGCCTCAAGCGCGAGATCGCCAAGAAGCAGCAGGGCGAGACCGCGGCGGCGGCCTGACCGTCGCGTCGGCGCCTTACCGTCGGGCCGGCGCCTTACCGTCATCCGGCGAAAGGCGGGACCCCAGGTCGAGAAGTCTCGGCGGGTCTCCCCGACGCCCCGGCTTTCGCCGGGGCGACGATCCACGCCGCTGGCCTCACTCCATCAGCGCGAACTTCATCAGCAAGGTCCGCTGAAACGGATTGAAATTGTCGTCCGAAGCGATCCACAGGATGGTTCGCGACCCTTCGCGGGTGAGGCTGAGGGCTTCCAGATTGTCCCGGGTCACCGATCCCTCGAAGGCCGCGATTTCGATCCCGGCGATCAAAGCCCGGTCGGCGAGCCTGGGCAGCCCGGCGACGGTGACCTTGGCGGTGAAGCCGGCGAAGAGGCCGACCTTTCGGTTGAGAAACACCAGCCTGCCGTCGGGAAGCGCCGCCGCGTCCGTGACCCGATAGCCTTCCGGCGGGCGATAGCGAAGGCGCAGAGCCCGGGTGCCGGCGACGGCCGGGTCGCCGGAGAAAAGCACCGCCTCGCTGTCGCCGCCATCGCCTTCCGCAAGGACCAGGAAGCGGCCGTCCGGAAGCCTGGCCATCGCCTCCGGACCTGCATTGTTGCTCCACTCGCGAATGGCCGGCGGGGCGGCCGACGAACGCCTGGCGAAGCTTCGCCGGTCGTAGCGCCAGATCGCATTGGCCTGCTCGAAGCCGAGCCAGGCGTCGCTGCCGTGGACGACGAGCGATTCGATGTCGCGATTGACCTTGTCGCCCGCCGGACCCGGCCCCTCCTCGACCATCGCCACCTGGGCCCGCACCGGAGCGCCGCCTTGCGGCAGGGGCAGCCGGATCCGCCAGCCGGCGTCGCTCATCGCGAGCGCCTCGCCCCCCTCCACGTGGAGCGCGGAGACTCCGCCGATCCGGGCGTCGTTGCCGTTCACCGCCCAGGCTCCGAGAAAGGCGAGGCGGCCTACCCGCTTCAGGCCGGGAGACTCCTCGCTGAGCGGCACCGGTGCGTAGCGGACGAGAGTGACCGCCGGCGGCGGCTCGCGATGCTGCATGGCGGGCGGCGCGAAGGTGGCGAGGAGCGCGAAGGCGGCCAGGAGGAACAGGATCCGCACTCCGGCTAGCGCGCCCCCGCCGGGCAACGCACTCGGTCGAGAGAATCGCCGTCGCCCTTGACCGACAGCCTGGCTCCGTTTTCGGCCAGCTTCAGGATTCGAAGGTTGCGCCAGCGCCGGCCCTCGCCCTCGTAATCCGCCTCGACCGCGATCGCGTCCGAGCCGCCGTAGCCGATGGAGCGGACCGAGCCGACGCTCTCGTGAAAGCGAAGCTCTCGCGCCGAGACGGTCAGCCGCTGATCGCTGGGCCGGGCGCAGGCTTCGAGCGAGCGGTCGTAGACTCCGTGAAAGGCTGCCGGGATCGAGGTCAGGTGCATATGCGGGCGGATCGCCGTGTCGCCCGGTGCGCCGTGCACATGAGCAGCCTGTCCCTCGCCGGCCGTCACCGCCGGCGTCTGACCGCTCTCGCCGCCTGCGCAGCCGGCAAGCAGGGCCGAAATCGAAACCGTTAACCATAATGACCGCACTTCCGCGTCTCCTTCTTCGCCATCCGTGGCGCCAGAGCATCGTTTTACCGCAAAATTGCAACACCCTTCGGGTCTGATCGTTCTGCTGGGCGACGCGGGGCGGCGTTGTGGAGTATGTGTCATGAACAAGATCGTTCTTTCGATGGCCGCCATGGGCGCCATCGCCGTAGCGGCCCCGGCCACTGCCCAGAGCTGGTCCAATTCCAATTCCAATTACAATGCCGGCGGCGGCATGGGCATCGAGAACCGGATCGCCCAGCTCGACGCCCGGATCCAGGCCGGCGTGTCGACGGGCGAGATCAACCGCACCGAAGCCCGCTCGCTTCGAATGCAGGTCCGTCAGCTGCGGGACCTCGAGCGCCGGTACAGCTATAACGGGCTGACCCAGTCCGAGCGCGAGGATCTGCGCTCGCGCCTGCGCGAGCTTCGCGAGGACGTCCAGGTCGCCGATAACGGCCGCTACGATCGCGACAGCCGCTACAGCTGGGACGATCGCTACGACAACAACAACAACAGCGGCTATTCCGGTCGCGGCGGGCCCTACGAGCAGCCCTACGATAATTATTGCGACACCAGCAGGCGCGGCGGCATCGGCGGCCTGATCGAGGGAGTCCTTGGCGGCGGCCGAAGCAACGACAATTGCAGCCTGCGGGTCGGCTCGCGCGCGTCCGGCAATCTCTATTCGGTGCCCTCGGAATACCGGTACCGGTTCAGGGACGGCAACGGAGTCTATTATCGCTCGGACGGACGCAACATCTATCAAATCGACGCCCGCTCGCAGACGGTGCTTCGGATCTACGACATCAACTAAGCGTCGGCCATCCGACGCGGCAGGAGGCGCCCCGGCTTCGGCCGGGGCGCCTTTTTTTATTCCTCCCCGAGTTTTCTCGGGGAGGGGGACCAGGCGAAGCCTGGTGGAGGGGCTCTTCCAGCGTCCAAAGAACCCCTCCACTGCACTTCGTGCGGTTCCCCTCCCCCGGAAATCCGGGGGAGGAATTAGGAAGCGTCCCTCGCAACGTAGACGAAGGCCTCGGCGCCCGATTCCAGCTTGGCCCGGACCCGCTCGATCGGGCCCGATTCGTAACGGTCCGCGGCTTCGATCTCGGCCGGAGTCAGGGTGAAGACCATCCCCGGGATACGGTCCTCCGGATTGCCGCTCGGGCGGGCGATGGTGTGGAGGTCCGAGCCGCTGGTCGCGATCACATGCGGGTCGGCGATCGCCATGGGCGACAAGGCGAAGCCGGACAGGGAATCGGGCCGCCCCTCCAGCCGCCGCCCGAAGGTCGCGAGCTGCACATTCTCCTGGCGCAGGGTGCCGTAGGAAAAGAGCGGAATTTCCTGCCGATCGGTCATGAATCCTCTCGTCGCATTGAACTTGTTTCAGGGTCCAGTTCTCCACCCGCAATAGCGGCTGGTGGATGGATGCTGAAACAAGTTCGGCATGACGGAAAGCCGCTCCGCCGGCCCCGCGAAAAAATAAGCTGACGCTGGGCTGTAAGTCCGCTAAATAGTTCAAGAATCTGTAGAGCTTAGGGGATTTGGGATGAAGCGCTTTCGTTTTGGGACGGCCTTGGCCCTTGTCGCAATCCTGTCCTCCTGCGGAGGTGGCGGAGGCGGTGGCGGCACTGGCGGCGGCGGCGGCAGCCCGCCGACCGGATCGGTCCCCCCTCCCCCGCCGCCTCCGGTGGCTTCCGCCTGCTCGCTCAGCGCCCGGAAGGATTGGGCCGCGGCTCAGCTGAAGGAATGGTATCTGTTCCCGGAGACCCTTCCGGCCAACCTCAACCCCGCGTCTTATGCCAGCGTCGACGATTATATCGACGCTTTGACCGCGACCGCCCGAGCCCAGCGCCGGGACCGCTTCTTCACCTACCTGACCTCGATCAAGGAGGAGAATGCCTTCTTCAATTCCGGATCGAGCGCCGGCTTCGGGGTCCGCTTCTTTTACGACACCGGCCAGAACCGGGTCTTCGTTTCCGAGACCTATGAAGGCACTCCGGCGCTCAGCGCGGGGATCGATCGCGGCGCCGAGCTCATCGCGATCGGAACCAGCTCGGGCAATTTGCAGCTGGTCAGCGCTCTCATGGCTTCGGGCGGGGCCCAGGCCGTCAGCAACGCCCTCGGGCCGCCCGATCCGGGAGTCACCAGGGTGCTTCGAATCACCGACGCATCGGGCACCCGCGACGTCACCATCGCCAAGGCCGATTACACGCTGACCCCGGTGTCCAGCCGCTACGGCGCCAAGATCATCGACGACGGCGGCCGCAAGGTCGCCTACGTCAACCTGCGCACCTTCATCAACACCGCCGATCCCGCGCTTCGCAACGCCTTCGCCGGCTTCAAGGCCGCGGGGGTCACCGAAGTCATCGTCGACGTCCGCTACAATGGCGGAGGCCTCGTCTCGATCGCCGAGCTTATCGGCGATCTGATGGGTGCCAACCGCGCTCCGACCGACGTATTCAGCTTCACCACCTTCCGGCCGGAAAAATCGTCGAACAATTCGACCCGCTTCTTCCGCCCGCAGCCCCAGTCGATCGCTCCGACCCGGATCGCCTTCATCGGCACCCGCAGCTCGGCCTCGGCGAGCGAGCTGATCATCAACTCGTTCCTCCCTTATTATGGAAAGAACGAGGCGCTGGTCGGATCCAACACCTTCGGCAAGCCGGTCGGCCAGATCGCGCTCGACCAGACGGCGTGCGACGACCGCCTTCGGGTCGTCGCGTTCAAGACGGAGAATGCGAACCGCCAGGGCGATTATTATGACGGCCTTGCAAGCAAGATGGAGGCGACCTGCGCTGCGGGCGACGACATCACCCGCCAGCTCGGCGATCCGCAGGAAGCCTCGACCCGGGCCGCTTTGGACTTCCTCGCCGGAAAGGTCTGCACTCCGATCAGCGCCTCCGCCGGAGGGATCACTGCACAGTCGGCGGGCGGCAAGCGCGAGGCGCTGATGCCGGACCGCCCGAGCGTCGTTCAGCGCGAGTCGCCGGGCACGTTCTGAGCCGGAAGTCTTGCGGGAGGTTGATCCGTCATTGCGAGGAGCGCAGCGACGAAGCAATCCAGTGCGTCGGCCGCGGCAGGCTCAGCACTGGATTGCTTCGCTTCGCTCGCAACGACGGAGTGGGGCGGCCTTGACCGGATCACGCTCTCGAACATAAGCCGAACGACTAATCTCCTTCAATCGGCGATGAACCTCAGCTGTGGACTCCGTTCAGGCTGACCTCAGGCCGAGGAGCGCTGGGTGGGGTCAAGCGTTGGGGAGCGCTCGAAACAGGAGCATCGACATGAACAGGATCATCTTCACCGCCCTGGCCGCCACTTCGGCGGTCGCGGCCATCGCGGCCGCGGCGCCCGCCTCCGCCCAGTCCGGCGGCTATGGCGGCAACGGCTATGGCAACAACGGCTATGGCAACGGTAACGTCGAGGTCCGCGCCGACCAGTTGCGGATGCGGCTCCAGGCCGGTGTCCAAAGCGGCGCCATCACCCGCGCCGAGGCCATGCCGCTTCGCGAGCAGCTTCGCGAGCTGACCCGGCTCGAGACGCTCTATGCCCGCGACGGGATCAGCTTCCGCGAGCGCGCCGACCTCCAGCAGCGGATCGGCACGCTCCGCCAGGGCATCCGGATGGCCGAGCGCAGCGGCGACAGCCGCTACGGCCAGGACGATCGGGACGGACGCTGGCAGGACCGCGACGGTCGCTGGCACGAAGGCGACGACGACCGCTACGGCAATGCACGCCCCTGCCCTCCAGGCCTCGCCAAGAAGAACAACGGCTGCCTGCCGCCGGGCCAGGTCGGCCGCGACGACCGCTACGACCGCGACGACCGCGACGACCGCTACGGCAACCGCGACGTCGACAGCCGCTACGATCGCAACAATGACGGCTGGGACGACCGCGACTCCAATCGCGACGGCCGCTGGGACGTCGATTCGCGCTACGATTCCAATCGCGACGGCTATGACGACCGCGACCTTGATCGCGACGGTCGCTGGGACAACGACCAGGGCTATCAGCAGTCGAACGGCCGCGGAGTCGTGGGCCAGATCCTCGACCGGGTGACCGGCAATAACGGCCTCCGCGTCGGCCAGCGCGCTTCCGCCAATCTCGGCAGCGTGCCTTATGCCTATCGCAGCCAGTATCGCGACAGCGACAACGTCTATTACCGCTCGGACGGCCGCAACATCTACCAGATCGACGCCCGCACCCAGACGGTCGTCCGAATCTATGCGATGAACAGGTAAGCTCGCCGAACCTGCGGAAGGAACGAGGAGGGCGTCCCGGCTTGTCGGGGCGCCCTTTTCGTCGGGTACGGGCTTTCGTCGAGTGCGGGCGGTCATCCCGCACCTGATCCGGGATCCATGAACACGGCCGTGCGAAGCCTCGAGCGGCGGTGTTCATGGATTCCGGCTTCCGCCGGAATGACGGAGAGGGCACAGGTCTTCGATGATGACCCGAACCCTCGCCTGCCTCGCTCTTGCCGCCTTGGCCCTGGCCGGTTGCGGAAAGCCGTCCGCTCCCGTCGAGCCGGCGGCCGTCAACGAAGTGCAAGCCGAGCCCGAGCCCCTTGGCGACGTGGTTCGAATACGCCTCGACACCGAGGCCGGCCCGATCCTGCTCGCGCTCGATCACAAGAACGCCCCCGTCACCACCGCCAACTTCGTCCGCTACGTCGAGGCGAAAAGGTTCGACGGCACCTTCTTCTACCGGGCGGCCCGGACCAAGGGCGCCGCCGGCCGGGGCTTCGTGCAGGGCGGGATCCGTCACAGCGCCCGCCGAGCCTTCCCTCCGATCGCGCACGAGCCGACGGAGAAGACCGGCCTCAGGCATGTCGACGGCACGGTCTCGATGGCCCGCGCCGCTCCGGCCGGGGCGATGGGCGACTTTTTCGTCACCGTCGGCGGAGCGATGCCGGCGATGGACTCCAAACCGGGTGCGGAAGGCTTCGCTGCCTTCGGCCGGGTCGAGGAGGGGATCGACACGGTCCGCGCCCTCCTTGCCGTTCCGACCGTCGCCAATGCCGGGCGGGGCTCGATGCGCGGGCAGATGATCGAGAAGCCGGTGAAGATCGTCAGCGCCCGGCGGCTGCCGCAGCACTGAACCTTTGGCGTTTCGATCGGTTGGGTATGGAAACCCGATCAGGAGATTTCACGTGGCCGATCAGAGCCTTGCCAACAAGATGAAGGGCAGCGCCCTCACGAAATCGCCCGTCCGCGCAGGGGCGCTGGCGCTGACCGCGCTCATCGGCCTGGGCGGCATTGCCGGCGGTCCGCCTTCTTTCACCGCGCCGGCCTCCGCCGCGCCCGCCACTCAGCGGATCGGCGGGACCTGGGACCTGAGCTGGAAGAACCGGCGGGGCGAGATCCGGAAAGGCTCGATGGAGATCGAGCAACACGGATCGCACCTGACCGCGACCGTCTACGACAGGGGCGGAGCGACGGCCACAGGCTCCGTCTCGGGCTCGTCCTTCACGCTTCAGGGACGGCGGCTCGGCCTGCCCTTCACGGTCACCGGCCGGGTGCAGGGCCGGAAGATGGTTGGAAGCCTGACGGCGCTCGGGATAGAGCGGAACTTCAACGGAGTGCGCCGCGGCGGTGCCAGGCGCTAGGGTGATCGGCTTAGCTTGATCCGTCATTGCGAGGAAATGACTTCGAGGCCCTAGGCCGGCGCGGCGCAGCCCTGGCGCCGCTCGCCGCCGGCCACCAGCTCGGCCGCGAGCGGATAGCTTCGGTCGGACATTCCGTCCGAGCAGCCCGCGCCAGGTCGGATTCTGAGCTCGAAACGCTTGCCTTCGAGCGAGCCGGACCAGGTCCCGCCACCGCGCGCTGGCGTGAACCGGGCCCAGATCCGGGTGCCCTTCTGGTCCTCGGGATGGGAATAGGTGACGCAGCGGCCTTCCACCCGGGCGTTCCAGAAGGGCTCGGTGCCAAGCGCCCGGAACGCCGCCGCGGGCAGCGCCTTGCCGTCCTGGACCAGGCACGGGCTGCCGGCGCCGGCGGGCGCCGCGGGAGGGGCGGCGGGCGAAGCCGCGCCTTCGCCGCAGGCGGCCACGAAGGCGCTCGAAAGCGCCCGGGGCGGCGCCGGATGCGGTCCGCTGCGCTGAGCGCCGTAGCTCGCCGAGACCGGCCCCCGAACCAGTGCGGCGAGCTCCGCCGGAACCTTGCCCGTCCCGGTCACTCCGCCGCGCTGCCGGTCGCCGCGGCTGTCGGCGACCAGCGCGGCGGCTTCGCTGCCGCTTCCGATCGAAAGACGCTCCTCGCTCCCGATCGGACGGAAGCCCGGGACGTTGACCAGAAGCGTCCTGCCGCCCTCCGGGCAGAAAAGGCGGATGGCGGGGCGATCCGCCCCGGCCAGGACCAGAGCGACGCCCTCGCCGCTCGACTGCAGGTCCCAGCCCTGAGCGACGCTCTTTGCGCCGGCCTGGGCGGCGGCGGGCGCTTCGCCGGCGGCGGCGGGCGGCGGTCCTTCGGCGGCGGAGACGTCCGTCCCGTCGGCCGGCGCGGCCGGCCCGGAGCCTTCCGTCCCACAGCCGGCGACCAAGGTTGACGCGGCGGCGATCAGTCCCACGATGCGCATGTCGGATGTCCTCCCGCCCGTTGGTCCCATCGTCGAAGTGCCGCGTCAAGGCGTGACTCGGCCTCGTCCGCAAGGCGGCGCCGGATCGTGAAGGGTGGTGCCGCTTGGGTGACTCGAACACCCGACCCCATCATTACGAATGATGTGCTCTACCGGCTGAGCTAAAGCGGCATTCCCGGAGGAGGGCGCGCGTCTATCAGCGGCGGCGGAGGATGACAAGTGGCGCTTCAGCGTCTTCGATGCCGCCTGCGGCGGCGCTCAGGATGAACTTCACCTCCGGTGAAGGCTGGGACCCATGAACGGGGACATTCGGAACGCCACCGCCATGTTCATGGATTCCAGCGTCCGCCGGAATGACGGACGGTTCACAAAGCTTAACGGTTTTTCAACCACGACCGGTGCAAAGCTCCACTTGACGGGGAGCATAAGGACCGCCTGATGGACAGCCTGCGGGCATTTGACGAGCAGTCGGATTACAGCGTCGCTGAAGACGACGGCGGCATCGAGGTGCCGCCCGAGATCGGCCTCGACGAGCGGCGGATGCATGTCCGGGCCTATAATTACTGGGTCTCGCTCCTGGACGGCCGAGCCTATCCGTCGATCAAGGCGCTCGACCCGGAGGCGCTCGGCGACTTCGGACCGAACAGCGTCCTCCTCGATTTCTCCGATGGCGGCGACGATCCCGGCGTCACATGGCTCGGCGACGCCCTCCGCGAGGAATGCGACCTGATCGGCGACGTCCGGAGGATCAGCGAAGTGCCCAAGCGCTCGCTTCTCTCGCGCCTCACCGACCATTATCTCCAGATCATCGCCAACAAGGCCCCGATCGGCTTCGAGGCCGAGTTCGTCGGCCAGCGCGGCAAGAACACCATGTACCGGGGCATATTGATGCCCTTCTCCTCCACCGGCGAGACGATCGACTTCATCTACGGGGTCATCAACTGGAAGGAGATCGCCGACAGCGCGACCGCTTCCGCGATCGCCCAGCAGGCTTCGAGCGCGCTCGCCGCGGCCGCGCAGTCGGGCGCGAGCCCGGTCTGGGCCGACGGCCCCAATGCCGAGCCGCTGGAGATCGACCCCGCGGAAGCGGCCTGGGACGAGCCCGAGCTCGATCTCGACGCCGGCCTCGCCGACCGTCTCGGGATTGCGCGCGACTGCGCCGACTCCGCCCGCGGCGCCGACCAGCGCAGCCGGGCGGCGCTCTACCGCGCCCTCGGCCTCGCCTACGATTTCGCCCTCGCCGCCGAATCGGACCCCGGGGCCTATGCGGAGCTGCTCGAAGATGCCGGGCTCAAGGCCCAGGCCCGGGCGCCGATGACCCCGGTCGTCAAGCTCGTCTTCGGAAGCGATTACGACAAGAGCCGGCTCACCGAATTCGCCTCGGCCCTGAGCTGGGCGCGCCGTCAGGCGCTTCCGGCCGGAAGCCTCCGCGAGCGGCTCGAAAGCGAGGGCCTCAAAGCCCTCGTCCAGGCCGAGCGGCGAGCCCGCCGTCCCGAGCCCAAGCCCGATTCGGGCGAGGAGGCCCGCGCGACCCTGCGCTCCGTCCGCCCTCTCGGTCACGTCGACATTCCCGGTCCGGAGGAATTCGTCCTCCTCATCGCCCGCCGAGACGAAGTAGGCGGCCTCGCCGTCCTCGCGCCGGTGGTGGACGAAGCGATGCTGGAGCGGGCGATCCGGAAAGCGGCGGCTTAGCCACTCCCGTCATTGCGAGCGAGGCGAAGCAATCCAGTTCGGCTTTCGGGGCCCGCTGGATTGCTTCGTCGCTTCGCTCCTCGCAATGACGAGGTCAGGGATTCCGCTTGGCCGTTCCCGCCGGGAAGGGGTGCGCCACCTGGAAGTCGGCTCGGCCCTTGTGCTTCCAGAAGACGACCAGGAAGGGCACGTTCCTGCCGCAGAGCCTGATGTCCCAACGCTCGTAGCGGGCGCGCTTCGGGCCGATCCGGAAATTGGGATCCGCCGGGATCCAGCCTTTGGGCATCAGAGTCGCCACCGCGCCGCCCGTTTCGCTGCACTTCAGCGCGTGCCCGGCGGCGAACCCACCCGCCTCGTTCAAAGCGGCCTGGGCCGTCTTCAAGTCCGGAGCGGCGGTCCGGCCCGTGATCCCTATCTTCGCCAGGTCGGCTGCATCGGGAGCGGCGGCCAGCAACAGCGCGATCAGCAGCATCATCTCCTCCTGCATTTCATCAGCGGCTGGATCCGAGCGCCGAAATTCTCAGTCCCCTCGATGAAGTCGTCGAACGTCAGCAGCACCCCGCCAGTGTTCGGCACTGTCGAGGCTTCGTCAAGCATCCGGGCGACGCTTTCGAACGAGCCCACCAGGGTGCCCATGTTCAGGTTCACGGCGCTTTCCCGGTCGGCGAGCTGCCGCACGTTGGTGGTCGCGCTGGTCTTGTCGGCCGCGCCCTGGAAGCCGAGCCAGGCCACCGCCTCCTCGTCCACGCCTTCGCGGTAGGAGATCCATTTCTCCATCGCCTCCTCGTCGGTCTCGGCGGCGATGACCATGAAGAGGGCGTAGATGCGGACGTCGCGGCCGGTCTTCGAGGTCGCCTCCATCAGCCGGGCGTTGTTGGGGGCGAAGGCGATCGGAGTGTTGACCCCCTTGCCGAGACAGAAGGCATAGTCCGCATATTGCGCCGAGAAGGCCAGGCCCTCGTCGGACGAGCCGGCGCAGATGATCTTCATCTCGCCTTCGGGCACGGGTCGCACCCGGCAATCTTCCATCTGGTAATATTCGCCCTTGAAGTCGGAGACTCCCGTTTCCCACAGCTCCCTCAGGATATGGGCATATTCGCCGAGCATCGCATAGCGGTTGCGGAAATGCTCGTCGCCCGGCCAAAGCCCCATCTGGCTGTATTCGGGCCGTTGCCAGCCGGTGATCAGGTTGAGGCCGAAGCGGCCGTGGCTGATCGAATCGATCGTGTTGCACATCCGGGCCGCGAATGCGGGCGGGATGACGAGCGTCGGGCAGGTGGCGTAGATCCTGATCTTCTCGGTCACCGCGGCGAGCCCGGCCATCAAAGTGAAGCTCTCGAGCCCATATTCCCAGAATTGGGTCTTGCCTCCGAAGCCCCTCAGCTTGATCATCGAGAGCAGGAAATCGACCCCGTATTTCTCGGCGCGCCGGGCGATGTCCTTGTTGAGGTCGAAGCTCGGCATATATTGCGGCGAATTCTCGCTGATCAGCCAGCCATTGTTGTTGATCGGAACGAAGATGCCGATTTCCATGCCGTTCAGCTCCTTAGGAATCCGAGGACGAGGTCGTTGAAGGCGTCGGGATCGGTGACGTTGCAGGCGTGGCCGCCCCAAGGCAGGCGCGCGACGGTCGCGTTGGCGAGCTCTCCGGCGAGCAATTCCGAGCAATGGGCCGGGACGAGCACGTCGTCCGCGGCGGCGACGAGCAGGGTCGGGCAGGGCGGCCCGGGCCGGAGCTCGAACGCCCGGGCCGCGGCGATCCTTTTCTCGAGGGTTTCCACCGGAGGAAGGCGCTCCAGCTGATGCTCCCCCTCGAGGTCGAGCATCCCCGAGTTCATCGAGCTCCAGCCGGCCGGGTAGAGGAAGATCGGTTGGGCCCGGACATAGGCTTCCGGACCGCTGGAGCGGAGCAGGTCGAGACGCATTTCGAAGCAGCGCTCGGTATGCGGATCGAGCCTCGGCCAGCCGTTGACGATCACCCGCCTGGCAAGGACGTCTCCCAGCTCGAGCCCGATCAGCCCGCCGATCGCGTGGCCGACGAAGGAAGGGCGGCGGATGTCGAGTTCGTCCATCAGTGCGCGGACGTCGGCGGCCATCGCGGCGATCGACACCGGGCCGTCGCCGAGCGAGCCGCTCCGGCCGGTCCCGCGATGATCGTAGACCAGAACCCGGTGGCGCCTCGACAAAGCCGCCAGATTGGGCGCCCAATAGGAGCCCGCGCCGCCGAGCCCCGGCGAGAGGATCAGCGCCTCGCCGTCCTCGGGGCCGTGCCATTCGTACCAGAGGCCTGCGGCGTGGACCATCAGCCGAGATGCGCCACGGAGGCGATCTCGACCACCAGCCCCGGCTTCACCAGCCCGCACTGGATGCAGTAGCGCGCGGGCTTCGCGCCCGGAAAATATTCGGCATAGACCGAGTTCATCGCCGGATAGTCGGCCCAGTCGGTCAGGAAGATGTGGTTGAAGGCGACGTCGGCCATCGTCGCTCCAGCCGCTTCCAGGGTGATCCGGATGGTCTCGAGGACGTGCCGGGTCTGGGCCTCGGCGTCGCCGGAATGAAGGACCGCGCCGCCCGGCCCCAGAGCCAGGGTGCCCGACACATAGACGGTGCCGCCCGCCTTCGTCCCCGCCGAATAAGGCGCGATCGGAGTCGGGAATTGCGGCGGGTTGATCGATTCGAACGGCATCAGCGCCTCCGGTCAGTGGGGAAAGCCACCACATCCGTTCGGGCTGAGCTTGTCGAAGCCCTTCCCTTTATCGGGGGTGGAAGGAAGGAAGAAGAGGCCTTCGACAAGCTCAGGCCGAATGGATGTGGTGAGCTCAGGCCGAACGGACTCGGTGAGCTCAGGCAGAACGGATGTGGTGAGCTCAGGCCGAACGGACTCGGTGAGCTCAGGGCGAACGGAGGGACTGTCACTTCCCGCCCTCCGCCACCTGCCCGAACGCGCCGCAGAAATCGGCGACCGTCGACACCCAGCCGAAGAAGGTCTCGACATTGTAGACGCTCGCCTTCTGCAGATATTCGGGTCCCGCCTGGTGGGTCGCATCCTTGAGCATGATCCCGAAATATTCGAGGAAGAACCCATCGCGCAAAGTCGATTCGACGCAGACGTTGGTGGCGATCCCCACCAGCACGATGTTGCGGATCCCACGGGAGCGGAGCACCGAATCGAGCTGCGAGTTGAAGAAGCCGGAATAGCGGGTCTTGGGAAGGACGATGTCGCCCGGCTTCGGCGCCAGGGCCTCGACCAGCGCATGATCCCAGCCGCCCCGGGCCAGCAACTTGCCCTGGAGCTCCGGCTTCGTCCGCATCGTCTTCAGGGCGTTGGACTTGTGCCAGTTGGGCGAGCCCGGCCCGCCCGCCTCGACATAGGCCTCGTCCCAGCCGTTCTGGAAATAGACGACAAGCAGTCCGGCGCCGCGGGCGGTCTCCACGACCCTGCCGCATTGCCCGATCACCGCGCCGGCTCCGCCGATGTCGAAGCCCGCGAGGTCGAGATAGCCACCGGGCGAGGCGTAGGCGTTCTGCATGTCGACGACGATGACGGCCGTCTCCTCCGCCGCGACCCGGATCGGCTCCGGGCGGGCGGGGAGGGTGACGAGGCGCCGGGTTTGGCCTTCGCTGGTCGTGTCCACGGTCATTGCGGGGGGAATGTTCACCAGAAGGCGCCGCGGCACAACGTAAAATCCTCCCCGCATTTGCCGGGGAGGGGGACCAAGCGAAGCATGGTGGAGGGGTTCTTCCAGCGCCAAGAGAACCCCTTCACCTCCCTTCGGGTGGTCCCCCTCCCCGCGAAATCGCGGGGAGGATTTCAGGCAGGCCAACCGCCCCGAAAAGCGAGTTTCTCCACGGGCTTCCTCCCGCTCGGCACCTCCCTCGCCCGAAGCTTCTCCGGCAGGGTCGCCGGATCGCCGATCCGCCCGACCACGGCCGCCGCTTCGATCCGATACCGCTCCGGCACGCCCAATTCCGCCCGCACCCGCTCGAAATCCACGCCCGACATTCCGTGCGCCTGGTAGCCCATCCGCGTCGCCTGGAGCGCGAAGCAGGCCCAGGCGGCTCCCGAATCGTAGCTGTGGGTGTGCGACGCCGCCGGCTCGCCGGTCGCCTTGTCGGTGAAAGGCAGGGTGTCGGAGAGGATGTAGACCAGCACCGAAGCGCTCTGCGCCCAGCTGCGATTGAACGGGATGAGCATGTCGAGGAACCGCTCCCAATCCGCCTCGCGGCGTCTCGCGTAGAGGAACCGCCAGGGCTGGGAGTTGAACGCGGACGGCGCCCAGCGCGCCGCCTCGAAAAGGCTTAGCAGATCCTCTTCCGGCATTTCGGATTCGTCGAACGCCCGAGGCGACCAGCGCTCCAGGAACAAGGGGTCGATGGCGTGGTCGGCTTGGCGGGGCATGGGCAATCCTTTGCCTCCCCATCGCCAGATGGGGAGGGGGACCATGCGAAGCATGGTGGAGGGGTAAGGGCAAGGAGATCAGGAGGTTCCCGCTAAATCCTCCGCCACCGGCGCCGTCTACCCCTCCACCACACTTCGTGTGGTCCCCCTCCCCGCCGCTTCGCGGCAGGGAGGCAAGCCCAGGGGTTGCCCCTCCGTGCCGCCGGGGGCATAGGGCGCGCGACCAGTAAGGCGGCGCCCCTACGCCGCCCATTTGGGAGCCAATTATGACCTCGGATGGCCTCGTCGCGGATTCCTCCGCCGCCGACGTGCAAATCGTCGACGCCCTTGCCTTTGCCCTCGTCGACGGCGCCCTTCCCGGCGAGCTCGCCGAGTTCACCGACGCGGACCGGACCGCCGCCGCCCGGTTCATCGCCGCCTGCGCCCTTCGCCGGCCGGCCGGGATCGCCCTTGTCAGGGTCGAGCCCCAGGGCGGGGCTCTCGGCCATCGCCGGATGCGGATCGGCATCGTCAACGACGACATGCCCTTCCTGGTCGACAGCGTCGCAAACACGCTCGCCGCCCGCAACCTCACCGTCCATCGGCTCCTCCACCCGGTCGTCTGCGTCACCCGCGACGGGTCCGGCACGCTCCTCTCGCTCGATCCGCCCTGCGACGAGCCGGAGCTTCGCGAATCGATGATGTATCTGGAGGTCGATCGCGCCGACGCCCGCGGCCGCCGCGAGATCGTCGCCGATCTCCACCGGGTCCTCGCCGACGTCCGGGCCGCGGTCACCGACTGGCGGGCGATGCAGGCGCAGATGCGCAAGGACGCCGACGAGGCCGGAAACGACGAGGGCGCGGCCCTTTTGCGCTGGTTCGCCGACGGAGCGATGACCTTGCTCGGTTACGAGGTCGAGAGCCTGGAGGGCCAGCCCACCGACACGCTCGGCCTGTTCCGGATCCCGGGTGAGCCGACCGACCCGGGCGGTGCGCTCGGAGCGATGCGCTATTTCGAGCAGGGGGGCGACGTGCCCCTCCTCGCCAAGGCCGAGCGCCGGGCCTCGGTCCACCGCCGGGTGCCGCTCGACCTCGTCGTCGTGCCCGTCAGGGAAGGCGGCAAGGTCACCGGTATCGGAGTCCATGCCGGCCTCTGGACCAGCGAGGCGCTGAGCTCTCCGGTCGAGGAGGTGCCGCTGCTTCGGACGCGGCTCCAGCAGCTCGAAAGCGAATTCGGCTTCGATCCGTCCGGCCACAGCGGCAAGGCGCTCCGCCATGCGGTCACGACGCTGCCCCACGACCTTCTCGTCAGCCTCAGCGTCGAGGCCATGCGCGAGCTCGTCACCACCGCCATGTCGCTGGCCGATCGGCCGAGGCCGACGCTCGCCCTCGTCCGCTCGATCCTCATGGGCAATATGTTCGCCTTCGTCTGGCTGCCCCGAGACGAGCTGACCACCCGCCGACGCCTCGCCATCGGAAAGATGATCGAACAGGCCTCGCAGGGCTATATTTCCAACTGGTCGGTCGAGTTGGGCGATGGCGACCTCGCCCTCCTCCGCTACACGCTTTACGTCGGCCCCGCGACTCCGACCCCCGACATCGCCGAGCTCGACCGCCGCCTCGACGAGATGGTCCGGGGCTGGGAGCCCTCGGTGGAGGAGGCGCTGGGCGAGCTGGTCGGGCCGCAGCGCGCCACCCGTCTCGCTTTGTCCTATCTCGACGATTTCCCGGAAGCCTATCGCGTTTCCGTCTCTCCGGCGGAAGCCGCCCAGGACATATTGCGGATCTGCTCGCTCGACAGCGCAGCGCAGCGCGACGCAAGGCTCTACCGCGAGGCGGAGGACGGGCCGAAGAGGCTCAGGCTCAACACCTATCGCCTGGCGGAGATCATCCCGCTTTCCGACGCGGTGCCGGTGTTCGAGAATTTCGGCTTCCGGGTGCTCGAAGAGCATCCGACCGCGCTGGACGAGGGCCGGCTCGGCTACGTCCACGAATTCCTGCTCGAGGTCCGGGCCGGCGAGGCGGCTCATGTGCTCGATCGCTCCGAGCTGGTGGAGCGCGCCATCGCCGAAGTGCTCGAGGGAATGGCCGAGAACGATCCGTTCAACCAGCTGCTCGTCGCCGCCGCTCTCGCACCGCGCGACGTCGTCCTCTTCCGGGCCTGGTTCCGCTACCTTCGCCAGGTCGGCCTGTCCTATTCGATGGTGACGGTGGTCGAGGCCCTGCGCCGAGCGCCCGGAGTCGCCCATGGCCTCATCGCCCTGTTCGACGCGCTTCACGATCCGAAGCATGAGGGGCCGCGCGGGCCGGCCGTCGAGGCGGCCGAACGGGCGATCCGCGACGGCCTTTCCCAGGTCGCCGCGATCGACGAAGACCGGATCCTGAGGCTCCTCCACGGGGTCGTTTCGGCGACCCTTCGAACCAACGCCTTCACCCCGGCCGGGCGCGAAGCGCTCGCCTTCAAGCTGGACAGCGCGAAAGTCCCGAACCTGCCCCAGCCGCTACCCTGGCGCGAGATCTGGGTCTATTCGCCGCGGGTCGAGGGAATCCATCTGCGCGGCGGACCGATCGCCCGGGGCGGCCTTCGCTGGTCCGATCGGCGCGACGATTTCCGGACCGAGATATTGGGCCTGATGAAGGCGCAGCTGGTCAAGAACGCCGTCATCGTTCCGACCGGCGCCAAGGGCGGCTTCTATCCCAAGCAGCTGCCGCCGATGACCGATCGCGATTCCTGGCTGGCGGAAGGGACCGAAAGCTACCGGATCTTCATCCGCTCCCTTCTTTCGGTCACCGACAATATCGTCGGCAACAAGATCGTCCATCCCGAGGGCGTGGTCGTCCTCGACGGCGACGATCCCTATTTCGTCGTCGCCGCCGACAAGGGCACCGCGACCTTCTCCGACGTCGCCAACGCGATCGCGACCGAGCGCGGCTTCTGGCTCGGCGACGCCTTCGCGAGCGGAGGAAGCTACGGCTACGACCACAAGGCGATGGGGATCACCGCGCGCGGCGCCTGGATCTCCGTCCAGCGCCACTTCCGCGAGATCGGGATCGACGTCCAGACCCAGCCGATCCGAGTCGCCGGAGTGGGCGACATGTCGGGCGACGTGTTCGGCAACGGAATGCTCCTGTCGAAGTCGATCAAGCTGGTCGCGGCCTTCGACCACCGCCACATCTTCCTCGACCCCGATCCCGATCCGGAGTCGAGCTGGGAGGAGCGCAACCGGCTGTTCGCCCTGCCGCGCTCGAGCTGGGAGGATTACGACCGGGCTCTGATCTCGAAGGGGGGAGGAATCTTCCCGCGCGCTCAGAAGTCGATCCCGCTCTCGCCGGAGATCCGGGCCCTGCTCGGACTCGAGGCCGAGGAGACCGACCCGGCCACCTTGCTCACCGCCATCCTCTCGTCGCCGGTCGATCTACTCTGGTTCGGCGGGATCGGCACCTACATCAAGGCCAAGAGCGAGAGCAACGCGGAGGTCGGCGATCCCGGCAACGACTCGATCCGGGTCAACGGCGCCGAGCTTCGGGCCAGGGCGCTCGGCGAGGGCGCCAATCTCGCCATCACCCAGGCCGGCCGGATCGAGTTCGCCGCCCTGGGCGGCCGGATCAACACCGACTTCATCGACAATTCGGCCGGAGTCGATTGCTCGGACAACGAGGTCAACATCAAGATCCCGCTCAACCGCGAGATGGCGGAAGGCCGGCTGAGCCTGGAGGACCGCAACACCCTCCTCGCCGAGATGACCGACGAGGTCTCCGAGATCGTTCTGGAGGACAACCGGCTCCAGACCCTCGCTCTGTCGATCGCCGAGCGGAGCGGAGCGGCGGGCCTTCCGCCTTTGCTTCGGGCGATGGAGATGCTCGAGGAAGGCGGCCGGCTCAACCGCGCCGTGGAGGGCCTCGACTCCAACGAGGAGCTGATGCGCCGGGCCCAGGAGAATCGCGGCCTCACGCGTCCCGAGCTGGCGATCCTCCTCTCCTCGTCGAAGATGGCGCTCCAGGCCGCGCTCGAGCAGGGCAAGATCACCGAGGACCCGACCCTGACTCCGGAGCTGTGCGGAGCCTTCCCGGAGACGATGCACGCCCGCCACGGCGACGCCATCCTCCAGCACCGCCTCCGCCGCGAGATCATCGCCACCAAGATCGCCAACCGCCTCGTCAACCGCCTCGGGATCACCGCGACCTTCACCCTGGCGGAAGAGGAAGGCGCCTCGTTCGGCCAGGTCGCGGCGGCCTTCGTCGCGGCCGAGCGCCTGTTCGACATGCAGGTCTTCTGGGAGCGGCTCGACACCGCCGATCTGCCCGAGCAGCTTCGGCTCGAGCTGTTCGACCAGGCCAGCCAGGCGCTTCAGCTTCACATGGCGGACATCCTGCGCAACACGTCGGCGACGACCAAGCTCGCCGAGATGGTCGACAATCTCGCGCCCGGCCTCAACGCTCTCGACGACGCCGTCGAAGGACTGCTCCGCCGGGAGGTGGCGAGCGAGGCGGGCGAGCGCCGGCAGCGGCTGATCGACCTGGGGGCGCCGGACGACATCGCGCGGAAGATCGTCCGGCTGTTCGAGCTGAACGGAGCGGTCGGGATCGCAGCGCTGGGCAAGCGCCTCGGGGTCGACGTGATCGGCCTCACCAACGCCTATACCCGCCTCGGCGAGGCCTTGGGCCTCGACTGGGCCCAGGGCGCCGCAAACCAGTTCCGGGCGAGCGACCAGTGGGAGCGGCTGCTGACCGCGGGCCTCGCCCGCGACTTCGAGCAGCTCCGCCTCGACTTCCTCCACCGCAAGCGCGGAAGCGAGCCCACCGAGGCGGTCGACCAGTGGGTCGCGGCGCAAGGCCCCCGGGTCGAGCAATTCCGCCGGGTGGTGGAGCGAGTTCGAAACGCTCCGGTCACCACCGCGCCGATGCTGGCCCAGATCGCCACCCAGGCGAGGGTGTTGCTGGGGCGGTAGCTCCCCTCCCTGAAAGGGAGGGGTCGGGGGTGGGTCCGCCGAAGGCGGCCGAAACTCCGACTCGGCAGGAAGTCTCGCTACGCTCGCCTACCCACCCCCAACCCCTCCCTTCCAGGGAGGGGAGCTTCTGCGCTCGAACAGCCAGACCCTGATGGCGCTACCCAGATTGGGCGGGTCGCGGGTCTCGATTCGCTTCGCGTCGATGAGGGCGACGAGGGCGCTCACCGGCACGCCTTCGGCTTCCGCCGCCTCCCGCAACGCGTCCCAGAACACAGGCTCGAGGCTGATCGAGGTCGAATGCCCCGCGATCATGATCGAGCGTTTGATCGGACCCGCCATCCCACACCCGTCATTGCGAGGAGCGAAGCGACGCGGCAATCCAGTGCTGCGCACGAGGCCGCACTGGATTGCTTCGCTTCGCTCGCAATGACGGGGACGCCGTCACCGCTCAATACATGTGCTGGCCGCCGTTGATGCTGAGCGTCGAGCCGGTGATGAAGCCCGCTTCCTCGCCGCACAGGAACATCACCCCGCGGGCGATCTCCTCGGCCTTGCCCAGCCGTCCGACCGGAACCCGGGCGACGATCTTGGCGAGCACGTCCGCCGGGACGGCCGCCACCATCTCGGTGTCGATATAGCCCGGAGCGATCGCGTTCACCGTCACTCCGGCGCGGGCGCCTTCCTGGGCCAGGGCCTTGGTGAAGCCATGGATCCCCGACTTGGCGGCGGCGTAATTGACCTGGCCATACTGGCCGGCCTGGCCGTTGATCGAGCCGATGTTGACGATCCGGCCGAACTTCCTCGACTGCATGCCCTCGAACACCGCCTTGGCCATGTTGAAGCAGCCCCCGAGATTGACGTCGATCACCTCGTCCCACGCCTTGCGGTCCATCCGCTTCATCGTCCCGTCGCGGGTGATCCCGGCATTGTTGACCAGAACGTCGACCGCTCCGAGCTCGCTCTCGACCTGCTGGACTCCGGCCTGGCAGGCGTCGAAATCGCCGACGTCCCATTTATAGGCCTTGATCCCGGTACGCTCCGTGAACGCGCGCGCCTTCTCGTCATTGCCGCCGTAATTGGCGGCGACGGTCACGCCCTCGTCGCGAAGCGCGATGCTGATCGCCTCGCCAATGCCTCTGGTGCCGCCGGTGACGATCGCAACGCGTGCCATATTTCTCTCCTGCTTTATGTTATTCGCGGCCCTTACGTAACGGCCCGCCATCCTTCAAGCTCACGACCCAAAATGCTGCGCAGCATTTCGAGCCCCGCGGGGCTGTCGTTGAGGCAGGGGAGATAGGCGAAATCCGTGCCGCCGGCGGCGAGGAACGAGTCGCGCCCGCGTATCGCAAGCTCCTCAAGGGTCTCCAGGCAATCGGCGGAAAAGCCGGGGGCGAAGATCGCCACCTTCGCGATTCCCTGGCCGGGCAGCGCTTCCAGCATCTTGTCGGTGCCGGGCTCCAGCCATTTCGCCCGGCCGAAGCGCGACTGGAACGCCACCGTCAGTTCGCGGCCCGACGCCTCGCTCAGCAGCCGGGCCGTCTTCCGGCAATGGCAATGATAGGGATCGCCCAGCTCCAGAGTCCGCTGCGGCATTCCGTGGAAGCTTGCGAGGATCGCCTGCGGCTCGAAATCCAGGCCCGCCAACCCTTCCTCGAGCCGCGACCTCAGTGCGGCGATGTAGGCGGGATCGTCATGGTAAGGCGGCAAAGTCCGCACCGCCGGCTGCCACCGCGACCGGCGCAGATGGAGGAAGGCCTCGTCATTCGCCGTCGCCGTCGTCGCAGCGCAATATTGCGGGTAGAGCGGAGCGATCAGGATCCGTTCGCACCCCTGGGCCTTGAGCAGGTCGATCTTCTCCGAGATCGCCGGCCGGCCGTAGCGCATCGCATGATCGACGATCACATCCTCCCCGAATGCGCCCTGCAGCGCCTTGGACTGCCGGGCCGTGATCGCGGCCAGCGGCGAGCCCTCGTCGGTCCATACCTGGCTGTAGGCGTGGGCCGATTTCTTCGGCCGGGTCGTCAGGATGATCCCGCGAAGGATCGGCTGCCAGACGAGCTGCGGGATCTCGACCACCCGCGGATCGGAAAGAAACTCCTTCAGATAGAGCCTCACCGATCCGGGCTCGGGCGAGTTGGGAGTCCCGAGATTTATCAGGAGGAGTCCGATCTTCGGCGCCGGCACGGTGGGATGATCGGGCGGGGGCCTCATCCGCCCACCCGCAAAGGCAGGGATCTCAGCCGCCGCCCGGTCAGCGCATGGAGCGCGTTGGCGATGGCCGGCGCTGCGACCGGAACCCCGAGCTCGCTCGCGCCGCCGGGTTCGTCCTCGCTGTCCAGAAGTTCGATCGTGACATCCGGCGAGGCGGCGAGCGTCGGGAATCCGAAATGGCCGAAGCCGCGGGCGTCGGGCCTCCCTTGCTCGAAGCCGATCTCCCGGCCGGTCGCTCCGGCGATCCCGAAGACCAGCCCGCCCTCCACCTGCTGGCGGACCAGATCGGGGTTCACCGCTTTGCCGCAATCGACCGCGCATACCGCCCGGATCACTCGGACGTTCTGCTCGGCCGTCACCTCGACCTCGACCAAAGCGGCGATATGGCTGCCATAGGCGCTGTGGCAGGCGATCCCCATCGCGCTCCCGGGCACCCCGCCGTCCCAGCCGCCCAGGGTCGCGGCGGTCGTCAGGCATCGGGCCAGCCGCGGATTGTCGCCCAGCATCTGCATTCGGAAGGACAAAGGTTCGACCCCGGTTAACCGGGCCAGCTCGTCCATGAAGCTTTCGGTGAAGAAGGCGGTGTAGCTGTGCGCGCCCGAGCGCCAGCCGCCGACCCGGATCCCCGTCTCGGCCGGCAGATAATCGACCGTCACCGCGGGGATGGCGTAGGGAGGAACCGCCCCCGCCGTCGGATCCCCGATCGCCGCCATTGCGCTGGCGCCCCCGCGAAGCCGCTCCGCAAGCTGCGCGCCGGTGTCCGGCGCCGCGATCCGAGCCTGCCAGCCGAGCACGACGCCGGCCGTGTCCAGCCGGGCCAGCAATTGCGCCCGCGCCGGCGCCCGGAAGCCGTCCTGGACGCTTTCCTCGAGCCTCGACCAGCTGAGCTGCACCGGCCGCTTCGTCCGGACCGCGAGCATCGCCGCCTGCTCGATCGCCCGTGTCTCGAGCTTGCGTCCGTAGCCGCCGCCGATCAGGGTCGGGTAGAGCGCGATCCGGGCCTCGCCGAGCCCCGTCACCCGGGCAGCCGCAGTCCGGGCCAGTCCCGGCGCCTGGGTCGGGGCCCAGATCTCGAGCCGGCCGCCGCCAAGGCGGGCCGTCGCGGTCAGGGGCTCCAACGGCGCGTTGGCGGCCGGGCCGGCGCCGTAATGCCCGCGAAGCACGTTGCCGCCCTCGAACGCGTCGGCGAGGTCGCCGCGGCTGTAGACCCGGCGCCCCTCGTCCCGCTCGAGCGCCCCGACCAGGGCGGAATCGATGCTCTCGCTCGACACCGGCGGGTGAGGCACCTCCCAGACCGGA
>DASQZF010000142.1:0-19678 GCA_035638835.1 Allosphingosinicella sp.
GGTGCGGTGGACCTTGAAGCCGCCCAGATCGTGGGTGACGGGGAGGAGCGTCTGGGTAATGAGGATTTCGGTCATCCGGGAAGCATATCGGAGGGGACGGGGAGTCGTCACCCCCCCCCAAGCCGTCGCCCCGGCCCGATCCGGATCCATGAGCATGGTCGGGTGAAGTCTCGAACCGCCTACGCTTGCCTTCGCGTGGGCCAAGGCCTAAGTCGCGCCCCTTGGACGTCCGAAAAGGACTCCTCGGTCGGGGCGTAGCGCAGCCTGGTAGCGCATCACACTGGGGGTGTGGGGGTCGCAGGTTCGAATCCTGTCGCCCCGACCATTTTTCTTCGAAGCCATCATTCTTCGAGGGGGCCTTCAGCCGGACTCCCTCACCTGGCGCTCCGCCCGAAGCACGGTGCCGTAGAGCTTGCCCATGCCGATCAACGCGACGCCAAGGCCGAGGAACGAGAGGATCCGAAGCGTGCCCTGGAGCGCGGCGGCGTCGAACACGAAAACCTTTACGATCGTCGCGGTGAGGAGGACCAGCCCGGCCAGCCGGAGCGCCTTGTCCGGGATTCGGATTCCGGCGGCAACCAAGGCGAGGGCCAGCACGAGCCAGGTCGCGGACACGAAGTCCCGGGCGGTGAGGTCGTAGCCGGCCATTGCGAGGAGCAGGGCGGCCGTCGCGCCCGCCGCGACCATCGCCGAGTCGGGCATCTTGCGCCCGGCCGAGTCCTTCCTGTGGAGCCACAGCAAGGCGAGCGCCGCCGCCGCCAGCGCCGCTGCCGCGAGGCCCCAGCCGGAGGGCGGGAGCAGCCCGGGCCGGAGCAGCCTCAGGATCAGGATCGGCCCGACCAGCGCCGCGCAGGCGGTCAGGGTGCGAAGGATCCGGTCCTTCGTCGACAGCGGGATCGAGACTCCGGCGAACAGCAAAGTGATCGCGAGGCCCATCCAGGGAACCGACGGGTCGCTGTCGACTGGAGCCTTGACCAGCAGCAGGAGCAAGGCGAGCGCAAGCCCGACCGGCGGAGCGAGTCGGGCGTCCGGCCGCCGGGCGCCGAACCAGAGGCCGATCGCCGCGAGCGATCCGAAGAGCAGCCAGGCGCGCGGATCGGTGTCGAGTCGGATCACCAGCACCGCCAGCTCGACGAGGCCGATGACGATCGGCTGCATGAAAGCGAGCGACCGGCCCTCCCCCGACCGGAGCAGCGAAGCCGCTAGGGCCAGCCCGATGACGAAGATTCCGGCGGCGAGCGCGCCGGGCGGGGATCCGAAGATGAGGAAGCCGGTCCAGACGAAGCTGAGGGCCACCGAGCCGACCGCCAGCCAGCCCCAGCCCCGCCTCCAGGCCAGGAAGAAGATCGCCGCGTTCAGAAGCGCGATATAAGCGAGGATCGGCAAGGCACCCCCTTCGGGATCGCCCGCGAGCCAGGGCGTCAGGAAGCCTCCCACCATTCCCATCACCGCCGTCGGCGGCCCGTGCCTGAGCGACAGGCCGAGCGCCGCCGCGCTGATCAGGAGCATCAGCGCCGACGCGGTCCTTCCGCCGATCTGGCCGTAGAGGAACCAGCTTCCATAGGCGGTCGCGTACAGGACCGCGATCCCGGCCCCGACCAGCGCCTGGGCGATCCGGGGCTCCTCGGCGAGGAAGCTGCGCTTGCGGGCATATTCCCCGCAACCGAGCAAAGTCAGGCCGAACAGAGCAGCCGCGGCCATTCGAAGCTCGGGGGTCACCAGCCCGATCTCGATCGTATGCCGGATCAGGAAGAAGCCGGCGACCACCAGAGCGATTCCGCCGATCCAGATCAGCAGGCGCCCGCCGACGAGCTGCTCGAACAGGCTCGCAAGGGTCTCGCGCCCCTGCGGAGGCGGTGGGGCGGGGGCCTCTTCCCCCGCGCCCGGACGCGGCTCCGCCCGGTCCCCCGGGGCGAGACGCAGGCCGGCAATCTCCTTCTCCAGCCGCCCCACCCGCGCAAAGAGGTAGAGAAAGGCGACGAGCAAGCCGGCAAGGCCGAGGAGGAGAATAAGCTCCATCGCGGCGGACGCTAGCCGTACGCCGCTCCCCTGTCAGGCCTCAATCGCGACCCGGAAGTTTCGGAAGGTTCAGCTTCCAAGGAAGACAAAAACTTCCGCCACCGGGCCTTTACACCGGCGGCAGCCTTGGGTCCCGGGGCGCGGTATCGGGGTCGCGAAGCGCGCGGCGGGCCTGCTGAACCGCGTCGATGACTCCCGGCGCAGCGGCAAGGACGACGGGCAGGGCGCGCACCAATCGGCTCAGGAACGATCTTCTTTTGGTCGGCATCTTCTTTCTCCATTCATGATTCGTGGATAGGAAAGAACATATCACGAACACAGGTCGATAGGAAAATTCTTTGTTCGCCGTCATTGCGAGCAAAGCGAAGCAATCCAGTACGGCCTCCGAGGCCCGCTGGATTGCTTCGTCGCTGCCGCGAAGCTGCAGTTCATCCTGAGCGCCGCCGCAGGCGGCGTCGAAGGGCTCCTCGCAATGACGGGATTGCGTTGCCTCGATTGCAACGCCCTGCCCCTCCTCCCATATCGCCGCCGTCCAGGAGCGGGAGCGAATGATGGAAAGCTGGCACGGCACGACGATCCTTGCGGTGCGCAAGAACGGGCGGGCGGTCATAGCCGGCGACGGCCAGGTGACGCTCGGCCAGACCGTGATCAAGCCCAACGCCCGAAAGGTGCGCCGCCTGGGCGACGGGCAGGTGATCGGCGGGTTCGCCGGTGCGACCGCCGACGCCTTCACCCTGTTCGAGCGGCTGGAGCGCAAGCTGGAGCAGCATCACGGACAGCTGATGCGGGCCGCGGTGGAGCTCGCCAAGGACTGGCGGACCGACAAATATCTAAGGAACCTCGAGGCGATGATGATCGTCGCCGACAAGGAGGTGACCCTGGTGCTGACCGGAAACGGCGACGTTCTCGAGCCCGGCTCCGGAGTCGCCGCGATCGGCTCGGGCGGCAATTTCGCTCTCGCCGCGGCGACCGCCTTGCTCGATTACGAGGAGGATGCCGAGGCCCTCGCCCGCAAGGCGATGTCCATCGCCGCCGAAATCTGCGTCTACACCAACGGCAATCTGACCGTCGAATCCCTGGAGACCTCGGCTTGAGCTGGACCGTCGAGCGACTGGACTGGGCCGACGCGCCGCTTGGCGAGATCCAGCTCCCGAAGGGGACGATGCGATTCCGCTCGGGCTTCGGCTCCGGGCTTTCGCGCCGGACCGGCGACGCTCCGGGGATCGTGTGGGCGGCCGGGGACCGGGGTCCGAACATCAAGGTGAAGACGGCGGTGGAGCTTTACGGGCTCGACCGGCTGGAGGCGCTGGCGAGCGAAGACGGTGCGAAGATCATGCCGCGGCTGGATCTCGGCCCCGCCCTCGCCGAGCTTCGGATCGCGGGGGATCGGGTCGAGCTGGTGCGAAACCTTCGGATCGCCGACTCCTCGGGCCGGCCCGTGTCCGGCCTGCCGATACCGGGAGGACCCCATACGCGCCACGAGCCGGCCTTCGACCTCGACGGCCGCAAGCTCCCGCCCGACCCGTCCGGCCTCGACACCGAAGGCGTAGCCGCCCTGGCCGACGGAGGCTTCTGGGTGAGCGACGAGTTCGGGCCGTCGCTGCTCCGGCTCGACCCGGACGGGCGGGTGCTGAAGCGGCTGATACCGCAGGGGACCGAACTCGAGGGCTCCGCCTATCCGGTCGACTCCTGCCTTCCCGCCATCGCCGCCCGACGCCAGCTCAACCGCGGCTTCGAGGCGATCGCTCTGTCTCCCGATGGAAGGTGGCTGTTCGTCGCCTTCCAGAGCCCTCTCGCCCACCCCGACGAGGCTGCTCACGAGCAGGCGCGCCACGTCAGGCTGTGGCGCCTCGATTCGGAAACGGGGGAGCTCGCCGCGCAATATCTCTACCCGCTCGATCCGCCCGAGACCTTCGAGCGCGACCGCGAGAAGGGGCCGCTGGGGCGATGCGACCTGAAGGTGAGCGAGCTTTGCTTCGTCGGAGACGATTCGCTCCTGGTCCTGGAACGGGGGTCGGAGACGACCAAGATCTACAGGGTCGCCCCCGGCGAGTCCGACGCGCTTCCTCCCGAGCATCTGGAGGTCGCGAACCGCCCCACCGTCGAGGAGCTCAGCGCCGGCGAGATTTGGCTTCCGGTGCTCGCCAAGAGCCTCCTCTTCAGCAGCGACGACGCCCCCGAAGTCGGAGCGGACCTGGAAGGAATGGCGATCCTGTCGCCGACCGAGCTGCTCCTCGTCAACGACAACGATTTCGGAGTGGAGGGGGCCGAGACCGGCTTCTGGCGCGTTCGATTCGACCAGCCTCTCCTCGACTGAGCCGGAACATGCCCAAGCTTCGCCCCACCTTGCTTCCGCTCGCCGCCGGCCTCGCCCTTCTCGCCGGCTGCGGCGGCGGCGGCGACCAGGAGCCCGAGGTTCGGGCCAAGGAGAAGGAGATCGGGGCCCAGCAGCATCCGCAGCTGCTCGCCGAGTTCGGCGGCGCCTACCGGGGCCCCGAAGCCGATTATGTTCGGCGGGTCGGCGGGAAGATCGCCGCGGGCGCCGGCCTCGAGGGGGAATGCACCTTCACCCTGGTGAACAGCGACGTCGTCAACGCCTTCGCGGTCCCCGGCTGCTACCTCTACGTCACCCGCGGGCTGATGGGCATCGTCAATTCCGAGGCCGAGCTCGCCTCGGTCCTGGCTCACGAGGTCGGCCATATCGTCGGAGCCCACAACCGGAGGCAGAGGAACCGGTCGCTGCTGCGGAGCATCGGGGTGTGGGCGGTCGGCGCGATCACCGGATCCGAGGGCCTGACCCGGATCGCCGGCCAGGCCGCCGAATATTTCACCCTGCGCTATTCCAGAGCCCAGGAATATGAGGCGGACGACCTGGGAATCCGCTACCTCGCCGCCGCGGGCTACGATCCCTATGCGGCCGGCGACATGCTCGACGCGCTCGGTCGGCACGAGCAATATATGGGCCGGACCCGCGGCCGCGACGAAGCCCGGGCCATCCCCGAATGGGCCAGGACCCATCCGCTCGCCGGCAACCGGGTGGAGCGGGCGGCCCAAGCGGCGGCGGCCACCGGGATTGCCGACGGCGCCCTGCCGGAGCTCGAAGCCCCCTATCTGCGCGAGCTCGACGGCCTGCTCTACGGCGACGATCCGGCGCAGGGTTTCGTCCAGGGCCGCCGATTCGTCCATCCGGTGATGCGGATCGGATTCGAGGCGCCGCAAGGCTTCACCCTCACCAACAGCCCGCAGGCGATCCTGATCGAGGGGCCGGACGGCGTCCGCGGCGAGTTCGGCGGCGGGCCGATTCCGGCGGGCGGGCTTCCGGCCTATGCGGACGGGCTGATCGGGGCGCTCCTCAAAGGCGCTCGCGCCGAAGCCGGTCCCGCCGAGCCGGCGCGGATCAACGGCCTTCCCGCCTTGCTCGTGCCGGTCCTCGTCCAGACCGAGCAGGGACCGGTGGAGATCAACATCGCAGCCTATGACGGCGGCGACGGCGGCGCCTATCACTTCATCATGGTGGCTCCGCCGGCCGATTCCTCGCGGGCCGCGATCGGAGCTTTGTTCGCGTCCTTCCGCCTGCTCTCGCCCGAGCAGGCCGGAAGCCTGAGGCCCCGGCTGATCCGGGCCGTCCGGGTCGGCCCGGGCCAGACCCCGGCCACCTTCGCCGCACTGATGGCGAGCGAGCACCCGCTCGACCATTTCATGATGCTCAACGGCCGCTCCCCCGGCGAGACGCTGAAGCCCGGCGAGCTGGTCAAGGTCGTCACCTTCGCCCCGCGGTGAGGCTATCGCCCGTCATTGCGAGGAGCGTAGCGGCGAAGCAATCCAGCGGGCGCCGGCGCTGCGCTGGATTGCTTCGCTTCGCTCGCAATGACCGGAAGTGGAGCGCTTCGGCTACCGGCCAGCCGCCTCCAGCACCCACGCCCGGAAGGCCGCCATCGCCGGAGTCGGTTTGCGCGACTTGAGGCTGGTCAGCCAATAGCCGCCCATCGCGACCTCGAGGGCAAACGGCCGCATCGCCCGGCCCTGCGCAAGCTCGCGCTCGAACATGCGGGCCGGGCCGAGCGCCACTCCATGGCCGGCGAGCGCCGCCTCGATCATCGTCGCGGCGCTGTCGAAGACCGGTCCGGTCAGCGGCGGCGCGGGCGCCCCGGCCGCGTCGAGCCAGGCCGCCCATTCGCCGATCCGGTAGGAGCGGAGCAGGGTTTCGGCGGCGAGATCGGCCGGCTCGCGCAGTCGCGCGGCGATCCCCGGCGAGCAGAGCGGGGTCAAAGGCGCTTCGAAGAGGAGGACGGAGTCGGTGCCGTGCCAGGCGCCGTCGCCGAAGCGGATTGCGAAGTCGAGCCCCTCCTCGGCGATATCGACCCGGTTGTTGTTGGTGGTCAGCCTCAGGTCGACGAACCCATGCTCCGCCCGGAAGGCGGGGAGCCGGGGCAGGAGCCAGCCCAGCGCGAAGGTGCCGACGGCCCCGACCGAAAGCACCTCGCGGCCTTTGCCGCCCTCGAACTCCTCAAGCGCCGCCGCCACCCGGTCGAACGCCTCGCGAAGCACCGGGAGCAGCGCCTGGCCTTCGTCCGTCAGCGCCAGGCCCCGCGGCAGCCGGCGGAACAGCGGCGCCCCGAGCCTCTCCTCGAGCGCCTTGACCTGGTGGCTGAGCGCCGGAGGCGTGACGCACAATTCGATCGCCGCCTTGGTGAAGCTGAGATGCCGGGCCGCCGCCTCGAAGGCGCGAAGGCCGTTCAGCGGCAGATAAGGGCGGATCATGCTTCTCTTCTAGCCGGGCCATGCATCGGCGAAAGATGAAGAAAAGTATCGCCTCCCGCTAGCTATCCTCGTGCGATCCGGCGATTTGCGATCTCGCCGAGCGGGCCGGCGAGGATTAGGCTGGAGGGCATGGACCGCCGAGCCTTCATCGCCTCCGCCGCTTCGACCCTGGTCCTGCCGGGCTGCGCGACGACGACGCTCCGCCGGGCGACGGCCGGGGCTCCGGCCGGCTGCCTGCCGCCGGTGAAGGTCTCGGCCGGGCGGGTCATCCGCACCGTCGCCGGCCTTCGGCCCTATCGCGCATAGGGCTTCGTGGTTTGGGCGGAGCCGCTCGGGGACGGGAAGCTGGTCCACAATTACGGCCATGGCGGCGCCGGGATCACCTTGAGCTGGGGAAGCTCCAGGCTCGCGACCCGGCTCGGGCTGCAGGGACATCGCGGCCCGGTCGCAGTGATCGGGGCGGGGGTGATGGGTCTGACCACCGCACGGCTGGTCCAGGAGGCGGGGTTTCCGGTCACGATCTACACCGAGGCGCTTGCGCCCGACACCACTTCCAACATCGCCGGCGGCCAGATCTCGCCCTTCGGCCATTTCGACGACGGAGCGGTCACCCAGGAATGGCGCGCCCAGTTCGAGGCGGCGATGGATTATAGCTGGCGGCGGTTCCAGATCATGGTCGGAGACGATTACGGAATCCGCTGGCTTCCCACCTATCAGGAGACCCGGAACGCCGCCCGGGGGCAGGATCGCTTCCATCCCGAGGCCCGCCTCCTCGCCGCGACGGAGCACCCCTTCCCGGTCGAGAGCCTGCTTCGCTACAATACGATGTACGTCGAGTCCGGCCGGTTCCTCCGCGAGCTGACCAAGGATTTGCAGGTGGCGGGCGGGCGGATCGAGGTTCGCAGGTTCAACAGCCCGGCCGAGATCGCAGGGCTTGCCGAGCGGCTGGTCTTCAACTGCACCGGCCTCGGCTCAAGCGCGCTTTTCGGGGACAGGGAACTGCATCCGGTGCGCGGCCAGCTCGCCGTCCTGCTGCCTCAGCCGGAGGTGCGCTACGCCTTCGCCGGGCAGGCGGGCTACATGTTCCCGCGGGCCGACGGGATCCTGCTCGGCGGAACGTTCGAGCGGGACGAGTGGGAGGCGGCTCCACAGGCGGGAGACATAGAGCGGATCGTGGCCTCGCATAGGGAGCTGTTCGCGGGCTTTCGCTGCACAGCCTGATCGTCATTGCGAGCGAAGCGAAGCAATCCAGTGCGAGCTCGGAGGCCCGCTGGATTGCCGCGTCGCTTCGCTCCTCGCAATGACGAGGTCAGACCCGCCCCGCCATCGCCGCTTCGAGCACCGCCCGGGCCGCCGCGGCGTCGAACGGCAGGGGGTTGCCTCCCGCCGAGGGATCGGCCTCGGCCATGATCGCGATCCGCTCCAGATCCGCTTCCGACACTCCGATCTCGGAGAGGGTGTGGGGGATCCCCAGACTCCGCCGAAGCGCGATGATCCAGGCGAGGAAGGCGTCGAAGGACGGTTCCTCAAGCCCTATGTAGCCGGCGAGCCGGGCCAGCCGCTCCTCGACCGCGCTTCGGTTGAAGGCGAGCATGTAGGGCATCAGCACCGCATTGGTGAGCCCGTGATGGGTTCCGAGAATCGCTCCGATCGGATGCGCCAGGGCATGCATCCCGCCCAGCCCCTTCTGGAAGGCGGTGGCGCCCATCGCCGCGGCGACGAGCATATGGCCGCGAGCGTCGATGTCGCCGCCATCCTCCACCGCCCGGGGCAGCCAGGAGCGGATCTGCTTCATGCCCTCGGCCGCGATCCCGTCGGCCATCGGATGGAAGCCGGGCGCGCAATAGGCCTCCAGGCAGTGCGAAAGCGCGTCCATCCCGGTCGCCGCGGTGACGTGGCGCGGGAGGCCAAGGGTGAGCTCGGGATCGAGGATGACGACGGCCGGAAGCATCTTCGGGTGGAAGATGATCTTCTTGATGCCCGCATCCCGATCAAGGATGACCCCGGCGCGGCCGACCTCGGAGCCGGTCCCGGCGGTGGTCGGGACCGCGACTATGGGCGCGATCCCGGCGGGGTCGGCCCGGGACGACCAATCCGCCTGGTCCTCGAAATCCCAGAGCGGACGGGCCTGGCCCGACATGAAGGCGATCACCTTCCCGGCGTCGAGCGCGCTTCCGCCGCCCAACGCGATCACCCCGTCATGGCCGCCCTCCCGATAGGCCGCGAGCCCGGCTTCGACGTCCGCTCCGACGGGATTGGCATGGATGTCGAAGAACAGCCCGGCGCCCGCGGCGGCGAGCGCGGCCTCGACCATCGGAAGCTTCGCGAGAGCCGGATCGGTGACGAGCAGGGGCCTGGAGATGCCGAGGGACCGGCAGGCCTCGCCCAGCTCCGACACACGGCCGGCGCCGAAGCGGATCGCGGTCGGATAATTCCAGTTGGCGGCGGGCAGGGCCATCAGTCGCTCCGAAGGTGAAGGGATTTGGGGCGGGTGACGGAGTCGAAGCCGAAGCGGCCGAGCGAGGCGCCCCGGCCGCTGTCCTTGAGCCCGGTCCAGGCGAGCAGGGGATCGAGATAGTCGCAGCGGTTGGCGAAGACCGTCCCCGCCTCGACCTGCGGCGCCAGCCTTTCGGCGGCCTCGAGGTCGCTCGTCCAGATCGACGCGGTGAGGCCGTAGGCGCTGTCGTTCATCAGCCGCACCGCCTCGTCGTCGCCTCCGACCCGCATGATCCCGACCACCGGGCCGAACGTTTCCTCGCGCATCACCGCCATCGAATGATCGACGTCGGTCAGCACCTGCGGCATCAGATAAGGTCCGTCGCCGCCATCGCCCGGATAGGCTTGCGAGAGGATGTTGGCGGACGCTCCGGCCTCGATCGCCTGCCGGACCTGGTCGCGGACCGAAGCCGCGCCCCTGGCGCTCGCCATCGGGCCGAGGCTGGTCTCCGGGTCGAGCGGGTCGCCCAGGCGATAGGCGGAGGCGGCGGCGACGAAGCCGTCGAGGAAGGGCTGCCACACCGATTCATGGACGTAGATCCGCTCGACCCCGCAGCAGGATTGGCCGCTGTTGAAGAAGCTCCCGTCGACCAGGCCTTCGACCGCTGCGGCGAGGTCCGAATCCTCGCGGACGTAGGCGGGGTCCTTGCCGCCCAGCTCCAGGGTCAGGGTGGTGAACGACCCCGCCGCCGCCCGCTCGATCGCCCGTCCCCCTTCGACCGAGCCGGTGAAGGTCGAATGGTCGACGAGCCCGGAGCGCAGCAGCCGCGCCGTCCGCTCGTGGCTGAGGAAGAGGTTGGCGAAGAGACCCTCGGGCAGTCCGGCGGTGCGAAGCGCCTCGGCGAAGCGCTCGCCAGCCAGGAGGGTCTGCTCGGAATGCTTGAGGATCACGGCATCGCCGGCGAGAAGCGCCGGCACGATCGTGTTGGCGGCGGTGAGGAAGGGGTAGTTCCAGGGGGCGATCACCAGGACCAGCCCGGCCGGCGCCCGGACCACCGACCGGCCGGTCCCGGCGACGAAGGGCGCGAGCGCCACCGGCGCCAGGTCGATCATCGCAAGCACCCGCTCGGAGAGCGATCGAAGCTCCCCGCCGTAGCGGACCGGCCTGCCCATCTGCCAGGCGATCTCCGGAACGATCTCGTCGTTCATCGCCTCCATCGCGGCGAGGAAACGCAGGACGATGGCGCTTCGCTCCTCGAGCGGGGCCAGGGCCCATTCGCGCTGCGCCCGCCGGGCTTCCCCGAGGGCGCTCTCGATCTCGGCGTCCGTCGACAACCGGCGCCGGACATATTCGCGGCCGTCGACGGGGGAGAGACAGATGAGGTCGTTCATTGGCGGTAACCGTCATTGCGAGGAGCGAAGCGACGAAGCAATCCAGCCCGGCCTCCGAGTCCCGACTGGATTGCTTCGCTGCTGCGCAGCAGCAGTTTATCCTGAGCGCCGCCGCAGGCGGCGTCGAAGGGCTCGCAATGACGAAACCTCACTTCAGATGATCTCGAAATAGCGGGCGAGCTGCCAGTCCGTCACCGCCTTGCGGGCCTCGCGCTCCTCCCATTCGCGGGTGGCGGCATAATGGTCGACGAAGGCGTCTCCGAACAGCTCGCGAGCCGCGTTCGAGCCGCGCAGCCGCTGGGCGGCGTCCCACAAGGTCCGAGGCAAAGCACGTTCGGCGGGCGGCTCCTGCGCGTAGGCATTGCCCTCGACCGGCGGGTCCGGCTCGATCCCGTTGGCGATTCCCCAAAGGCCGGAGCCGATCGCCGCGGCGAGTGCGACATAGGGATTGATGTCCGCCGCGCAGATCCGATATTCGACCCGCTGGGTCCTGTCGGAACCGCCAATGACCCGCAGCGCGCAGGTGCGGTTCTCATAGCCCCATAGAGCGGCGGTGGGCGCCCAGAAGCCGGGGATGAGCCGGGTGTAGGCGTTCACGGTCGGAGCGACCATCGCAAGCAGCTCCGGCATCAGCGCCTGCTGGCCGCCGACGAAAGCGCGCATCTCGCTCGACATCGAGAGAGGCTCGCCCTGGGCATGGAAGCGCGATTTGCCGCTTTCCGAATCGACCAGCGACATATGGAGATGGCCGGACTGGCCGGGCCAGTCGTTCGACCATTTCGCCATGAACGTCGCCATCCAGCCCCGGCGCTGGCAGAGGATCTTGACGATCGTCTTGAACAGGGCCGCCTTGTCCGCGGCCTCCAGCGCGTCGTCATATCGGATCGCGCCTTCGATCACCCCGGGCCCGGTTTCGGTATGAAGCCCCTCGAGCTCGATCCGCATCGAATCGCAGGTCGACCAGAGCTCGTCGTAGAAATCCGAATGAACGCCCGAGCGGAGCATCGAATAGCCGAAATGCCCCGGAGTGATCGGCTTCAGGCCGCGATAGCCCTTGTCGCGCACCGAATGGGGGGTCTCCTCGAAGACGAAGAATTCGAACTCGGCCGCCGCCTTCACCTTGCAGCCCATCGTCCCGGCGCGGTCCAGCACCCGGCGAAGCACGCCCCGCGGGCAGATCGCTTCCGCGGCGCCGGCGAACTCGCCGAGAATGAGAGGCATCCCGCCCTCGAACGGCATCGCCCGCTCGGTTTCGGGAAGAAGCCTCACCTCCGCGTCGGGATAAGCGGTGTGCCAGCCGGTGAAGCTCGAATTGTCGTAGAGCTGGTCGTTCGAATCCCAGCCCAGCACCACGTCGCAGAAGCCGAAGCCCTTGGCGAGCGCCGAGGCGAGCTTGTCGGGCGCCATATATTTGCCGCGGAAGATACCGTCGACGTCGAAGACCCCGACCTTCGCGCAGGCGGGAGTGCGCTGACGGATTCGTTCGACCAGATCGTCGGTTGCCATGCTTCGCCCCTCTCCTCCTGTCGTCGCGGGTGCCTAACGTCCGAAGGGGCGACCAGGAACCATGGCCGTCTCGCTTCAGCCTTCGCTGGGACGACGGATGACGACCCGGCCCGCCGCTTGATTCCCGCCCGCCCCGCGCCATCTACTCCGCAAGAGAGCAATTACGGGCATCCGGCATAAAATGAACGACAGTCTCACCCCAAAGGCGGTGGTCGCCGCACTCGACGAGCATATCGTCGGCCAGACCGAGGCCAAGCGCGCGGTCGCGGTCGCGCTTCGCAACCGCTGGCGGCGGCAGCGGCTCGAGGAGGGGCTTCGCGAGGAAGTGACCCCCAAGAACATCCTGATGATCGGCCCGACCGGCTGCGGCAAGACCGAGATCAGCCGGCGGCTGGCGAAGCTCGCCGACGCTCCGTTCGTCAAGGTCGAGGCGACCAAGTTCACCGAGGTCGGCTATGTCGGCCGCGACGTCGAGCAGATCGCCCGCGACCTGGTCGAGGAAGCGGTTCGGCTGGAGAGGGAGCGGCGCCGTCTCGCGGTCAGGGACGCCGCCGAGGCTGCGGCGATGGAGAGGCTGATCGAGGCGCTGACCGGCAAGGGCGCGAGCGAGGCGACCCGCGAGAGCTTCCGCCAGCGTTTCCGCGAAGGCCATCTGGGCGGCTCCGAGGTGGAGCTCGAGCTCTCCGAGGCCCCGAACGCCCCGTTCGAGATACCCGGAATGGGCGGCCAGGTCGGGATGATCAACCTTTCGGAGATGATGTCGAAGGCGCTGGGCAATGCGCCCAAGAAGCGGCGCAGGCTCAAGGTCGACGAGGCCTGGAACCGGCTGGTCGAGGAGGAAGCGGACAAAAGGCTCGATCCCGACGACGTCAGCCGGGTCGCGCTCGCCGACGCCGAGGCGAACGGGATCGTCTTCCTCGACGAGATCGACAAGATCGCCGTGTCCGACGTTCGCGGCGGCTCCGTCTCCCGCGAGGGAGTCCAGCGCGACCTCCTGCCGCTCATCGAGGGGACGACGGTCGCAACCAAATACGGGCCGATGAAGACCGACCATATCCTCTTCATCGCCTCGGGCGCCTTTCATGTCGCCAAGCCGTCCGACCTCCTGCCCGAGCTCCAGGGCCGGCTTCCGATCCGGGTCGAGCTGAAGGCCCTGACCGAGGAGGATTTCGTCCGGATCCTCTCCGACACGAGGGCCAGCCTGACCGAGCAATATATCGCCCTGATCGCCACCGAGGGAGTGGAGGTGGAGTTCACCGACGACGGGATCCGGGCGATCGCCCGGATCGCCGCCGAAGTGAACGGCCAGGTCGAGAATATCGGCGCCCGCCGGCTCTCGACGGTGCTCGAGAAATTGCTCGAGGACGTCAGCTTCGAGGCGGAGGAGCGCCGCGGCGACCGGATCGTGGTCGACGGCGCCTATGTCGAAGCCCAGCTCGCCGAAATCGCCAGGGACACGGACCTCAGCAAGTACGTGCTGTAGACTCCCCTCCCTGCAAGGGAGGGGCCGGGGGTGGGTAGGCGAGCGACGCGAGACTTCTTGCTGACTCGGAGTTTCGGCCGCCTTCGGCGGACCCACCCTGACCCCTCCCTTCCAGAGAGGGGGAGGGCCCAATCCCGTTCGCAGTCAGGCGCCCGAGAAGGGGCAGGACGGCGCGTCCTTCCTCGCGTCTTCCTCCATCTCGCCCTCGACGATATTGCCGTCGGGGACAAGGCGCGCTCCGCTTTCGTCGCGGACCAGCTTGGCCCCCCGGGACTCCGGATCCTGCTCGGGAACCGGCAGCTGCCATTCGTCGTCGCTCATTCTCGTCTCCTCTCGCTTGGCTCCAACGCGACATAGCGGCGGACGGTTCTTCGCGCGCGGTCAATCGAGCCGATTTGGCGGTTATCCCGGATCGTTGTCTCAGGTTAATGAAACCGGTCGCAACCTCGCCCGTTCTTAGCAAAGAGTATTCACGGGGAAAGGAACCCAAGTCATGCGTAAATTCACCCTCGCCATCTGCGCCGCCTCCATGGCGGTCCCGGTCGTTTCGGTCGTCCCGACCACTGCGGCCTTCGCCAACCATAACGGCTATTATCATGGCAAGACCTGGCGGGATTCGCAGGGCCGGACCCGCTGCCGCCGCGCCAACGGCACGGTCGGGATCATCGTTGGCGGCGCCGCCGGCGCCCTGGTAGGCCGCGCGATCGACGGCGGACGCAACCGCACGACGGGCACCGTCCTCGGCGCCGCCGCCGGTGCTCTGGCCGGCCGCGAGGTCGCCCGAAGCAAGCGCCGCTGCCGCTAAGGCCATCGCTGAAATTCGAAGGCGGGGCGTCTCCTTCGAGAGGCGCCCCCTTTTCATGTCCGGCGCACGGCGAGGCTCGATTGCCATCGCGGCGGGCTGCCCCTAGGCTTCCTTCATGGATGAGTGGGGCTTGCCTGGCCTTCAGGCGCGATTTGAGTTCGTGCCGGCCGGCGAGACGGTCGAGCTGAGGCTGGACCTCCGGTTCGATCCCGCGAAGGCCGAGCTTACCCAGACCTCGCGCAACGCCTGGCTCAAGCTTCGCGACCGGCTCTCCGGAGCCGGCGGGGACAATGCGCGGTTCGCCGCGGTGAATCTCGTCACCAGCCTCGCCCCGGCTCCGCTGACCGTCACCGCCGACGGTGCCGGGCTTCGCGAGCAATTCGTCGATTTCGTGTCGAGCTTCGCCGATTTGCCGGCGCAGGCCGATGCTCCCGCCGCCGCCGCTCTGACCTTCAGCCTCCCCAAGGCCGGCGTCGCGACCCTGCCGGGCGACATCTTCGAGCTCGATGTCCGCCTCGAAATCGGCCCGGTGCCGATCGCGATCGCTTCGCCCCGGCGCGGCGAGGAGATAGACGTCGTCGACTTCGCCGCAGCCTTCGAGGAGACCTGGCAGGGATATGACGGAGCCGACGGCCGGATCGCGCTTGCGGTCGAGGACCGGCCGGAGGGCGCGGCCTTCTGGTGCGTCAGGGCGGGAGCGAAGAGCGGGCTCGCCCTTGCCGCCCCAAAGCAGGCCGAGGCCGTTCATTATGCAGTGCCGCCGCTTTCGACGTCCCTGCTCTCGGGCACGATCGAGCACGATTCGGGCACCGGGCGGTTCACGGCCGTCGACCTCGATTCATGGTGGGACTCCTTCGCCGCCGGGTTCGAACGGATGGAATTGGCCGCCGGTTCGGGCGAGATCGCCGGCCGCTTCAAGCGCGTGCGTGCCGCCCTGGCGGCCGGCCTGGCCAGCCGGCTGCTTCCGCTGGCGAAGGCGGAGCTCGGCGACGGGCTTGCGGAGGTCCGCTCCGTCTACGAGGCGGCAGCGGAAGCGGACCTGCGCTCGCGCCCGGTGGTGGCCTCGGCGCTGGTGGAGGTAGGCCGGGGCACGGGACCTTCCAACGACCCGGAAACGGTCCTGCTGGGCATCGCCAGGACTCCCGCCGGCACGGCGAGCGCCGTCACCGCCTCGCCGGCGGCGGTCCGGCTGGCCCGGGGGCCGCAGCGTCTCGCTTATACGGTCGCGCCGCTCGCCGAAGACGGGGTGCGGGGACCCTCCCCTATCCGGTTCGAAGCCGACCGGATCGAGCGGCAGGACGCTCTCCCGCTTCGCCTGCTTCCTCGAGCGCCGGGCGAGACCGACTTGCTCGGCCTGGATTTCGAACGGTCCTACCCCCCGATGCCGCGGATCGAAGCTCCGGATCTTCCCGGCCTTTCCGTCGCCGCGAAGGTTTGCGGCGAACCGGCGACCCTGAGCGACGCCCTGACCTGGTCGGTGGAGGTCGAGGCCCGGACGGATTTCTCCGAGCTGGACCGGCTCGAGCTGGCGCTCGGCTTCGACGGGGAGGCGGCGGCGGGCCCTCAGGAGAGCCCGGCTTTTTACGGGACTCTGTTCGAGGCGCTCGGCCGCGCCGTTTTGGCCGCGCGGGCGATGCCGGACGTGCCGGATGCTGCTTCGGTCGAACGGTTCGCCGTGCTCGCCGAATCGGTAGCCAAGGTCCTCGCAGGCTGGCCGCCGCCGGTCGCGGACGTCCGTCCGCTGCCTGGGAAATGGCGCTACGTCCTGGACTTTCGCGGCCTTCCCGCACTGATCGTGAGCCGCGAGGCGCAGGGCTCGGGGCAGCTTCCCCCCTGGCCGGCGATATCGGGTTTCGTCACGCCAGCCTCCGGAGAGGGACAAGCCCGCTTCGAGCCCGAGGCCGGCGCCGAGACGAAACCGGGGCTTCGACTCTCCTTCACGGGCCTTCGGCTGCTCGCCGACCGGGCCGTGCGGGTCCACGGCCGGACCAGCCGCAACGCGAACCTCGTCGACTCCGTCGGCCCTGCATTCGTCTATCCCGGGACGATCGAGTCCAGCACCAATCTCAAGCCCCGGCTCGACTGGCAGGCGCCGCAGCCGGAACCGCGGGCGGCGCGCCTCGAAGCGGCTCTGGCGGCGCTGCTGCACGCGATCGACGAACCGTCGGGAGCGCCCTATATTCTCAGCCTCGAGGGCGCCCTGCTCCGGCGGCTGGAGACGGCGGCCGGGTCTCCGTTCGAGAGCCGGATCCCGCTCCTGCGGGTCCCCAACATGGAGGTGGGCGGCGCGGTGGCCGTCGCCGACCTTGCTCGAAGGGTCGCGGCGGCGCTGTCGGCGGCTCGGGCCGGAATCGAGCCGGACCTGCGGGACGAGGAGGTCGCTCTGACGATCGGCCTGTCCGACTGCGACCCGGCTCGATCGCCCCTTGCCCGGCTTGAGTTTCGGATCCCCGTTGCCGGAGACGAAACCTGGTGGGGCCCGCCAACCTAGGCTGAACCGACGTCCATCGGTCCGGCCAAGACCCTCTCCCGTCCTTACGGGAGAGGAGGGGCCCGCCGCGAAGCGGTGGGAGGTGAGGGTCCGTACTCCGAAGTCGGCAAGACCCTCACCTCCCAAGCCTTCGGCTTGGGCCCTTGGCGCCCCATTCTCCCGCGAAAAGCGGGAGAGGGAAGAAGGAGGTGCCGATTGTCGATTCCGCTAAGGTCACGAAGGCCCCCGATTCATGTCTGGCGAAGAGCGCTCGAATGCGGCAGCCTTCGAAGGGATGGAGAAACGATATCGCTCGCTTGGCCGCTTCCTTCGCCGCTCCGTCGCGGCCCTGCTCGTCGTGACCGGCTCCGCCCAGGCCGAGCGGCCCAGGGCCCGCGAGGCGGGGGTGGAGATCGGGATCCTCGCTCCGGGTCCCTTCAATGCCATCACCGACGTGGCGGGCGTGAAGGTGGGTCACCGGACGATCGTCGAAGGGAAGACAATCCGCACCGGAGTCACGGCCATCCTTCCCCACGACGGCAACCTCTACCAAGACAAGGTCCCAGCCGGCTTCGCAGTCGCCAACGGCTATGGCAAGTTCATGGGCTCGACCCAGATCGAGGAGCTCGGCGAGATCGAGGCCCCGATCCTCCTCACCAACACCCTCTCCGTCCCCGAGGCGGCCGCGGCCGGGATCGAATGGACGTTGAGCCAGGCGGGCAACGCGCAGGTTCGGTCGGTCAACGCCGTGGTGGGCGAGACGAATGACGGGGGGCTCAACGACATCCGGGCCCGCCGGGTGACGAAGGAGGACGGGTTCGCGGCCATCGCCGCGGCTCGCACCGGGGCGGTGGCGGAAGGATCGGTCGGCGCGGGCACCGGGACGATCGCCTTCGGCTGGAAGGGCGGCATCGGCACCAGCTCGCGCCGGCTCCCGGCGAAGCTCGGCGGCTGGACGGTGGGAGTGCTCGTCCAGAGCAATTATGGCGGAGTGCTGAGCGTCGGCGGGGTGCCCGTCGGGCAGAAGCTCGGCCGATATTTCCTGAAGGACGAGCTTTCGTCGGGTTCGGGCGACGGCTCGGTCATCGTGGTCATCGCCACCGACGCGCCCGTGTCGGACCGGAACCTCGAGCGCCTCGCCCGCCGCGCCTTTCTGGGGATTGCCCGCACCGGCTCTCCGATCACCAACGGATCGGGAGATTACGCCGTCGCCTTTTCAACCCATGAAGGCGTGCGCCGGACCGCCGAGCGCCGGGGCGGCACGGCCCGTATCGAGGAGCTTGCGAACGAACGCGTAACGCCCCTCTTCCAGGCGGTGGTGGAGGCCACCGAGGAAGCAGTGCTGAACTCGATGTTCAAGGCCGAGACGATGGAGTCGAACGGGGTCCGGATCGAAGCACTGCCGGTCGGGCGGGTGATGGAGCTCTATCACGCCACCGGGCAGCGCTGATCCTACGGATAAGTATCGCTAATCCTTCACCGCGCTCGACGACCTCGTGCGCGGGAACTAGAAACAGAAACACCAGGTGAGGACTAGCCTGACCTGGTGCCCTATAATCTGTGTCGAGGGCGCATAGCTTTCGCCAGTGGGGCCACTTCGACTGCTGATATGGGTAGACCGCAAAAATGGGCGAAAGTCAAGTCCCTTACCCCAATCTTCCTTCGCAGGTGTCGGCGATCCGTGGTTCCCTTTCGGAACCGCGTTTCAGCACCTACCTGCGCAAGGGGGGCGGCGACGAGGGGTACGCCCTGGCTCTCTACCTCTACAACACTCGCGTGGCCAAGGCCTTTTGGTACCCGCTTGGCGTGGTTGAAGTGACGCTGCGAAACGCCATCGACGCTCTGCTCGTGGCTCGATTCGGCCCCACTTGGCACCTGGAGCCGTCCTTTCGCGATACCACATTGACCCCACAAGGTCTCACTAATCTGAACAAGGCAATCGATCGAGCCGGGCAAGGCGCCTCTCGCAGCCAGGTAATCGCGGAGCTGACCTTCGACTATTGGTCCAACCTCTTTCGGCCAGACTATGCGCCGCTCTGGCGCACGAGCCTTAACATTGTTTTCCCCAATATCAGCGGGGGTACCACCCGTCATGACGTTCAGACGATGGCGCGGTCTATCAATACCTTCAGGAACCGCGTTGCACATCACGAGCCCGTGCTCGACCTAAATGTCACAGACGTTCATGCTAAAATCGTGGAGCTTGTCAGCTTGCGATGTCGGGAGACGGCAGCGTGGTTGAAACACCACTCGACGCTGAGCGCGGTCATCCGGTCCCGGCCACACGGGGCTCAAGCAGCCTATGTCACACTAGGTTCGAAACTCGCGCCCGGATTTGTAGCCGTGACCAAATCTACGCCACTCGATGCGGTCATTGGGCAACTTGATCGCAAGAACCAGGCTGTGGTGTGCCTCGACTCCGGCGGTGCTCCAGAGGCAGTTTTCGGCGCTATGGAGATCATCAAATTCCTCTCTGGGGAATCAAAAGCTAATGCCGGGCTGGTCGCGCCGAGTGAGTGCACCGTGGAGGCCCTCCTTAACAGCGTCGATGTAAGCAAAAGCTGGATCGCAATGGATGAGAGCGAACCGCTCGCAATGGCGATTGATCGCCTGAAGGAGGCGCCGATCAACGCAATCTTAGGGCTAACGGCAACTGGGACGGTTGCCGGATCGATTCTTCGCGCGCACCGGCGATACTAATGGAGCAGTCCCGTTACCGAGCGAGATAGCGGAATTTCAAACGTCCAGATTCGCCACGTTGAGCGCATTCTCCTGGATGAACTCGCGCCTCGGCTCGACGACGTCG
>DASQZF010000143.1:0-4268 GCA_035638835.1 Allosphingosinicella sp.
CGAGTTCGGATCTCGTGATCACGATTATTCGGACACGCTCGACCTGGAACGCTGTTCGGATAGCGTCGTGCGCGGCATTCAATCGGTCCGAGTTACCCGTGACGCCATTGGATGCGACTAGAATCCCATTACGAAGTCCCATGTCCACCAGCTTCGTGCGAAAGACGCGAACGGCCGAGCTCGAAACCCGCCGGTGCGTGTTCTTGCACTCGATGACGAGGAGGCCTCGAGGGAGGAAATCGAGAGAGCCGAGCCGACGCTTGTTCCAGAAGCAGACATCGATCTCGCTGCTCCCGGCACGGTTCAGCAAATTGTTTTTGTAGTGGCGCACCCCAGGACATCGCGCGAAAACGTAGGCGATCAGCTCTTCAAGCAACTGACCACGTCTCCTTGCCAACCGCTCAGTAGCCGCGGACTCGAGAGCGATGCGGATTCGGCGCCGGGATAAGGTCGGCATGTCAGCCTGCCGAGTGAGCGAAACGATTGCGCTCTCGCCTGAGAGTGTCGAGCAAAGCCCCTTGTCGAAGAAGCCTGAGCGACTCGTCTAGCTCCAGAACGAAAATCAACGGGGCGAGGCTGACAACCCTTCGTTGCGGAAGCGCGAAATCTCCGCTGACGATCACAATTCCCGCACCAATATCGTGTGCGTGCGCATAGCCCTTAATTTGCTCGACCGCCGACCCCCAGTCGTTCGACCCCAATCCTCCCTTCACTTCAACCAGCACCGGACTGCTGATGCTCTCCGGAGGGTTGCTGAACCAGACCGCCAAGTCGGGGAGGAATCGACCTCCACCCGGAAGTTGCTTCTGCGCGGCCACCGACTCCACCTCGGGTGACACACGAAATGCGTCGACAAGCCTCCGTTCAAGTTCTGAATGCAGCTCGGAGGCGGCTGGGTAGCTGCCAGCTTCGGCATCTGCGCCTCGCTTGAACGCGGCGGCGGTAGGCTTACGGTTGGCGGATCGACGCTTGCGGCCGACCCGCGCATTCTCAACAAAGGCGAGCAACTGGATGCGCAGAGCTTCCTTGTCGTCGAGCCCCGCTGCAATCCTCAGGGCACCGGTCGAGTCGGCCGGCAGCTGAGCCTGGTCCGAGATGAGAATGACCGGTTTACCTAATGCCGTCGCATATCCGAACTCGAAGTAGACGTTCGGACTGGTCCGCTCCCCTTCAGGCAAGACGCAGACGAAGTCAGCTTCTTCGATCAGATCCCGCGCGCTGGTCACCGCCGGACCGGAGGCGATCGAATCCGCGAGATTGAGGACACCGATCTTCAGATCCTGAAAGAGCCGGATCAATCGCCTGATATCGCTACCGGCATTGCAGACAATGAACGTGGTCCGAGGACGCCTGCCCTTCCGATTCGATCCGCCGCTCATCCGCTATACCCTCCTGACGACGACATTCGCTGGACCGAAAACCGAATCACGTCGGCTTCGATGAGCCCTGGTGATCCGGAGCGATTATGGTCCACCACCGCGCAGTCACTCCCACTCGATCGTCCCGGGCGGCTTCGACGTATAATCGTAGACGACCCGGTTGATTCCCTTCACCTCGTTGATGATCCGGGTCGCCACCCGGCTGAGGAAGGCGGAGTCGAAAGGATAGACGTCGGCGGTCATCCCGTCGGTCGAAGTGACGGCCCTTAGCCCGCAGACATAATCGTAGGTGCGGCCGTCGCCCATCACGCCCACGGTGCGTACCGGCAGGAGCACGGCGAAGGCCTGCCAGATGGCGTCGTACAGGCCGGCGTTGCGGATCTCGTCGAGATAGACGGCGTCGGCCTTGCGAAGGATGTCGCAGCGCGCCTTCGTCACTTCGCCCGGGATCCGGATCGCGAGGCCCGGGCCCGGGAAGGGGTGGCGGGCGACGAAGGCGTCGGGAAGGCCGAGCTCTCGGCCGAGCTCGCGGACCTCGTCCTTGAACAGCTCGCGAAGCGGCTCGACCAGCTTCATGTCCATCCGCTCCGGCAATCCGCCGACATTGTGATGGCTCTTGATCGTGACGGACGGACCGCCTGTGAAGCTGACGCTCTCGATCACGTCCGGGTAGAGCGTGCCCTGGGCGAGGAAGTCCGCACCGCCGATCTTCTTCGCCTCGGTCTCGAAGACGTCGATGAAGGTCTTGCCGATGAACTTGCGCTTGGCCTCCGGGTCGGTGAGGCCTGCGAGCCCGTCGAGGAACAGGTCCTGGGCGTCGACGTGGACGAGCGGGATGTTGTAATGGCCCCGGAACAGCGAGACGACCTGCTCGGCCTCGCTCTGCCGCATCAGGCCGTGATCGACGAAGACGCAGGTCAGCTGGTGCGCGCCGGAGTCCCTTAGCGCCTCGTGGATCAGGACCGCGGCGACCGCGCTGTCCACGCCCCCGGAAAGCCCGCAGATTACCCGCCCGGAACCGACCTGCTCGCGAATCTCGGCGATCTTGGTGGCCCGGAACTCCGCCATCGTCCAGTCGCCGCCGAGGCCGCAGACGTTGCGGACGAAATTGGCGATCAGCCTGGCCCCGTCCGGCGTGTGGACGACCTCCGGGTGGAACTGGACCCCGTAGAAGCGGCGCTCGTCGTCGGCGCTCGCGGCGAAGGGAGCGCCGTCGGACTGGGCGACGATCCGGAAGCCTTCCGGCAGCCGCTCGACCTTGTCGCCGTGGCTCATCCAGACCTGGTGCTTCTCGCCCGCCTGCCAGAGGCCGTCGAACAGTGCGCAATCGTCGACGATGTCGATGAAGGCCCGGCCGAACTCGCTATGGTCGCCGGTGACGACCCTGCCGCCCAGCTGCTCGGCCATCAGCTGCTGGCCGTAGCAGATTCCGAGCATCGGGACTCCCGCCTCGAACAGCGAGGGATCGGCGCGCGGGCTGTCCTCCAGAGTGACCGAGGCCGGGCCGCCGGAAAGGATGATGCCCTTGGGCTTGAGCCGCTCGAAGGCCTCGAGCGCCCGGCTGAACGGAGCGATCTCGCTATAGACCCCGGCCTCGCGCACCCGGCGGGCGATGAGCTGGGTCACCTGGCTTCCGAAATCGACGATCAGGATGGTTTCGCAAGGCTGGACGGTCATGAAGGCCGATAAGCGCGAGGACCGGGACGTGTAAAGCCGCGTTCCGTCGCCCCAGCGAAGGCGGGACCTTTGTAAGTCGCCGGATCTTAGCCCCTCCCCTGAAGGGGAGGGGCTTTGATTCCGAGCGCTTCGCCAGGGTTATGCAAAGCTCCCGCGAAGGCTGGGCCCCCGGGGGGGGTGAAGAACGCCGGAGCCTTTCACTCCCTGGGATGCCGGCCTTCGCTGGCATGACGGGCTATTGCGCGGGTTCGTCAAAAAAAAATGGGCGCGGACTACTCGTCCGCGCCCATCCTTTACGCAATCAACCGCTGGTTACAGGCGGAAGTCGGTGATCCGGCCGTTGCCGCGAGCGACGCAGGTGAAGTCGTCGCGTCCCTGGCGGCCGTAACCGCGGTCGTAGCGGTCATAACGGTCATAACGGTCATAACGGTCGTAGCCGCCATAGCCCCCGCCATAGCCGCCGCCGTAGCCGGCCTGGACGATTCCGCGGACCCGGTAGCGGTCGTTGCCGATCCGGTCGACGTCGAGGATCTGGACCCGGCCTCGGCTCATTCGCTGGGCCTCCTGGGCGCAGGACTGGACCGCTCCATTATAGTCGTTGCGATAGCGGTCGCGATAACCGTAGCCGTAGCGGCTGCCGTCCCGGCCGAGGGCCGAAGTGACGGCCGAGATGCCGCCGAGGATGGCGACACCGGTGATGATGTCTCCCGCGTCGATCCCGCCGCGATCACGGTAGCGGTCGTCGTAGCGGTCGCGATACTGGGCTTGGGCCGGAGCCGCGAAGCCGAGAGCGGCGACGGCAGCGGCGCCCGCGCCCAGAATGGTTTTCGAAATGGCCTTCATGGCAAATCCTCCTGCAGACATGGGCTCCACTGGAACGCGTGGGCTATGTTCCCTGTCTACGAGAGGGGGCCTGAGTCCCGGCTGAACCGGCTTGTCGGCTAATATTCAGCTTTCCGGCGTTCGTCATTGCGAGGAGCAATGACGGCGAGTCTGCGGCGGCGGAACAGGCCCCCCTGAAACCTGTTGAAGGGGACGGTATCAAAGCCGGGCCTGCAGGAGAGCATGATGGCTAAGCGCGACGACCACGGCACCTACTGGAATGCGACGGCCGACTCGCCGGGCTTCCCGGCGCTTTCCGGCGACATGGAGGTCGACGTCGCGATCATCGGCGGCGGGATCGTGGGAGTGACCACGGCCCGCTTGCTCAAG